>CAYGMC010000001.1:0-23083 GCA_964351105.1 uncultured Candidatus Saccharibacteria bacterium
AAACCTTTGTAGCGTTTGACAGATATCTTGGGTGTTCTTTTTGCTGAACTGGGCGTTTCGGCAAAGGCGGCGTCTTCTCCCTCTTCGTCAGATGTTTCTAGCTCAAGCGGCATTTCATTGCCGATGAGCCTTATCCGTTCAGCATCGGAATACGCATAATATGTTTCTTTGCCTTTTTTAATCTTAAAAAGCGGCGGTTGGGCGATGTAGAGAAAACCTCCGTCGATGACCGGCCGAAAATGACGGAAAAAAAGTGTGAGCAAGAGCGTGCGAATATGTGCGCCATCCACATCGGCATCGGTGGCGATGATGATCTTGTGATAACGTAACTTTCCGATATCAAAAATATCGCCGATTGCCGTGCCGAGCGCCACCACGAGATTTTTGATTTGCTCCGAGGCGAGCATTTTGTCGAGCCGCGCGCGCTCGATATTGAGAATCTTGCCGCGAAGAGGAAGCACCGCCTGCGTGCGGCGGTCACGGCCAGTCTTGGCGGTGCCACCGGCCGAATCTCCCTCTACGATAAAGAGTTCTCCCTCTTCGGCGAGTTTGGTCTGACAGTCGGCGAGTTTGCCCGGAAGCGTCATGCCGTCCAAGGCACCTTTGCGCATAATAGAATCTTTGGCGGCTTTGGCGGCTTTGCGTGCCTTCATCGCGAGGAGTGCTTTGCCAATTATTGAGCGCGCTTCATCGGGATTTTCTTCGAGAAATGCTGAAAATGCTTCGCCAAAAACGGTTTCCACTGCCCCTCGTGCCTCCACGCTTCCGAGCTTGCCTTTGGTCTGTCCCTCAAATTGAATCTCGCGGAGTTTGACCGAGACGACCGCAGTGAGTCCTTCGAGCACATCGTCGCCCGTAAAGGTATCGCTGTCTTTGCCACTACCTTTTCCCTGCACATTGAGCGTACGCGTGAGAGCCGTTTTGAAACCCGTGATGTGCGTGCCCCCTTCGCTGTTGTAGATATTGTTGGCAAAAGCCGAAATGCGCGAGGTGATGTCGTCGACGTATTGGAGCGCGACTTCGACCTGTACGCCATCTTGCTCTTTTTCGACATAAAACACGGTTTTGTGTACGGGCTCTTGATGACGATTTTGGAATGCGACGAGACTTCGTAAACCTCCCTCAAAATAAAACGTAATCGACGGCGCGTCGAGCCCTAATTCGCGCAGATAAAATGCCTCGTCTGCGTCCTGCACCTTTTCTACTGCACGCAAATCGACGACAGAGATGCGCAGTCCGCGCACGAGGTAGGCCTGCTGGCGCATGTGCGCGACAATGGTCTCCCAATTAAATGTGCGGTCGGGGAAAATCGTTTTGTCTGGGCGAAAGCGAATGATGGTGCCGTGCAAGTCGGACGAGCCGAGCTTTTTTATCTTTCCCACTGGCTTGCCACCGTCTTTGTATTCCTGTACATATCGGCCACCGTCGCGATGCACTTCGGCGCGCACCGCTTCTGAAAGCGCGTTTACTACCGATACGCCAACGCCATGCAAGCCACCGGAGACTTTGTATCCCTCGCCACCGAATTTTCCTCCCGCGTGCAATATCGTCATCACTGTCTCGAGTGTCGAGACTTTTGTTTTCGGGTGAATTTCGACAGGAATACCGCGGCCGTTGTCAGCGACGCGTACGGAGCCGTCGGACAAAAGAGCAATCTCAATGTCGTTACAAAATCCCCCCATCGCCTCGTCGCGCGAGTTGTCAAAGACTTCCCACACGAGATGATGTAGGCCGGAAACGCCGGTGGTACCGATGTACATGCCGGGCCTGCGGCGCACGGCCTCAAGCCCCTCCAAGACGGTGATATCGGCGGCTCCGTAGGAGCTTTTCTTTGCTGCTTTGTCGGCCATAAATATGAAAGATGCGGCCTTCGGTCGCCCCCGAATTGTAGCAAATTCTGGCCGAAATGGAAGTTGGCTTGGTAGCTGAAAAAGTTGCAAAAACGCCCAATACCTGCAAGAATCCCGATTAGGAAACACATGAGGAGGTCTCCGTGGCAACAAGCGCGATTGTTGATTCGAAGATGATGTCTCGCGGCCTATACTGGAAGTCACCAATGATTCCGCTCAATGTTAATCCGCCAGACGGATGGGCTGGATTAGCCGACCATTATACTGGTCAACGTCCTTACGTTCTGCCCACCAGTTACGAACTGCGATCTTCTCTGCCCACGTTCTCCGATTTTTTGGGTTGGACGTAGCGGCGGCCTTTGGGACAAAGGCCGCCGCAAAACATTTTTACCTAATCTCAAATCCTTTTTCTTTCAATACTTTTGTGATGCTTTCCATCCGTTCGTTTACATCAAAATCGGTGAGCGTGCGATCAAATGATTGAAATACAAGGCGAAACGCGAGCGAAGTGCGCTCGGTTTTTTTGAACGTGTCGAAAAGCTCGCTCCGCACGAGAAGCTCGCCTGCGTGGCTTTCCAATATTTTCAGCACTTCGACAGGCTCAGTGCCATTTGGTACCCAAATGGCAATATCGCGCACCACAAAGGGGTACTTTGAAAACGGCTGGTACCGTTCGGTCTGCGAAAGTGGGAGAACATCATACTCGGTAGCGGATACGTCGCCGAGCGGAGCTTCTTGCACACCCTTTTCGTCAGCCCTGCCGAGCAGGGTGATCTCTTGGCCGCCTTTCCACACCACTCCAATTTCAAATAACTTCACCTCCACGAGTCCGAGCAGATCTTTGTTGTGCTCGTTTTTTTTCATCGCATCCTTCAATCCCGCGATGAGCGTAGTGCGCATGTACGGTGTCACTCCGTCTACTTTGTTGGCGACGATACGCTCGCCAGCATCGGCAAATACCGACGTGAATACTTCTGAATATCCTTGTGCGACCAGCTCTTCCCGCGCTTTCTCTGCGGCATAAAAGTGTGCGTTGACCCCCGCCTTATCCAAAAGCGGAAGCTCGGCGGGACGAATAGTATCGTACCCGATAATTCTTCCGACTTCTTCCGCAACGTCTTCGGGGATAAGGATATCCAAGCGTTCAAGCGGCGGCTCGATGACAAACGTCTCGCCCGATTTCGTAAACTCAAGATTGAGTCGTGCAAGCGCGTCTGCCACATCCGTATCCGAAAGTGTAGAGCCGAGTATTGCGTTGATACGCTTGGTGTCCACCGAGACACTCACCTGCTGTTGTTTCGTAGGGTAGGAATCAGCAAACCCGACGACCTCCCCGCCCGCCCCTCGACTGTGCTCGGGGCAAGCGATCTCGACAATAAGGTCAACGACGGCGCGCATGCCATATGCCGCAAGCTCGGGCGAAATCACTTGCTCAAAGCGAGAAGACGCATCGGTGCGGAGCTTGAGCGATTGCGCCGTCTTGCGCACCGAGACGCCGTTGAAGTTGGCCGATTCGATAATGATGTCAGTCGTTGATTCGGTAATACTCGCAGGCATGCCGCCTTTCACCCCTGCGATGCCGATAGGCTGGTCAGTATTTTTGTCTACAACGACGAGCATGGAATCAGTAAGTGCATATTTCTTCTCACCAAGCGCGACAAGGCTCTCGCCCGTGCGTGCCATCCGCACGCCGATGGAATATTGAGGTTTAACCTCCATATTATTTGACTGCAGTTTTCCGGCGTCAAAGGCGTGGAGCGGCTGACCGAGATCAAACATGACGAAGTTGGTCGCGTCGACTACGTTGTTGATCGACTTTTGGCCGATGGATTCCAGATGTATGCGGAGCCAATCGGGCGACGGGCCGACTTTTACACCACGAATATATCCCGCGACGTAGCGCGAACACAAGGGGTCGTCGATTCCCACCGATACCGCGTTGGTCGCGGGCACGATTGCCACATCAGCGCGGAGTGGGTCTGCCTTCATCGGGATCTTCAAAATCGCCGAAATTTCCTTTGCAATACCGCGATGCGAGAGGCAATCATGCCCGCGGTTTGGAGTGACTTTGACATCTAAGATGTCATTCTCGATACCGTCAATCTCAAATGCGTGAAAGGTGAGTGCATTGCCAATCTCTTCCGCCGACGGAAGTTCTTTTTCAAAATAACGTTGTAACCATGCTCGAGAAATTTTCATAGATATCCAAGTCGTTTAAAAAGCTCAACCGTCGGGGGATTTAATTTCAGCATTTTTGTTTCCTCGATGGTACTCCAGTTTCCTTCAACAAACTCGTCGTCCAATTTAACCTCTACATCTGCGGCATCTTTGTCGAGAGTGACTTTGTACACGGTAAATTTCATGTCAACAATCACACGCTCCCCTGAATCTCGGAGTACTTTTTCTGTCGTACCAAAACCTTTATCATCAACTAATTCAAGCGGATACGCTGATATGTCAATTCCTGTTTCCTCTAATGTCTCTCTGCATATGGCTTCTTCCTTTGTTTCTCCTTCTTCTACACCGCCACCGGGAATATGCCAACAATCGGGCCACACACCGCCTCCAGACGGATCACGTTTTCCTTGAAATAGCTTACCGTCCTTTGAAAAGATTAGTATCGCAACAACATCACGTTCTACTGTTCTCATATAGTTAAAATTGGTTTACAAACCGTAGGTCTGCCGAGTGCATGAGGCGGATGTCGTCGATGCCCCAGCGAATGATGGCCAAACGATCGAGCCCCATGCCAAAAGCAAATCCTTTGTATTTTTGTGGATCAACGCCCGCAGTCTTCAGTACGTTTGGATGTACCATGCCCGCGCCCATCATTTCTATCCATCGATCGCGCAGTTTTTCTGGCGCACTCTTCCCCACCAAACGCATGTCCACCTCGACTCCCGGCTCGACGAATGGAAAATAGCTCGGGCGAAAACGCACCTCGACTTCAACGCCTTTGAAGAGTTCTTTGAAAAATCGCGCGAGCGTGCCTTTCAAATGCGCGAGCGACACATCTTCTCCCACTGCCAATCCTTCAATCTGGAAAAATTCCGCTTCATGCGTCATGTCGGTCGCCTCGTTGCGAAATACTTTGCCCGGCACAATAATGCGATACGGCGGCTGAACTCCCTTTTTGATCTGCTCCTCCATATAGCGCCCCTGCACGTTTGAGGTGTGCGTACGCAATACTGTGCCCGGCTCGTCTTTAATAAAAAAAGTGTCTTGCATGTCGCGCGCGGGATGGTCTTTGGGGACGTTGAGCGCATCGAAGTTGTACCATTCGCTCTCAATGAGCGGACCTTCTGCAAACGCAAAGCCCATGCGCGAAAATATCTGATTCGCTTCGCGAATGAGCGACGAAATAGGGTGGATGTGGCCTCTCACTGCGCCTGATGACTGCATGGAAGTAGTATATTACAGCCTTTCGATTTCGTAGAATTGTGCTCCGTCTTTTATAATCAATGTGCCGTCGATGATGCGCGCATCCGCGTTGCGACGCGAATACAGAGGGGCCGACACGGGAGTCGGGCGAACATCCGCTTCAGAAAGAAACACTCCGCCTTCTTTGGTGACGTATACAATCGCGCCACCAAAGTACATCGCATTTGTTGCCATCTGTGTCCCTTGTTCTATGGGAATTTCCCGCACACATGAAGACGGCCGCACACAAAACTTGCTCGCGGGGAGCGATGCGTCGTCTACCAAGCGTACATACACATTTCCCTTTTCGACAAAAAGCTCTTCCCCACCGCTTCCCGGTGTCGACGTCGCGGGAAGTACAGAGAACGCTTTGCGATAAGCGTCGTGATCCGCGAGCGATATCGTACGTGTAGAGGTGGAAGTGGTGATTTTGGATGAAAGCGGGATCGCTTCGATTTTATTTCGAATGAGAAGCACGTGCGCATCAGAAACGATTTCTTGTTCTACCACAAGCGTGCGATACCACGGGAGCGAACCTTCTCGTATAACACTCATGACGTACGAACCAGGTGCGATACCATCGAGATAAAATCCTCTTTTCAAGATCCCGCTTGTGCCAACTTCCCTCCCATTCAACAAGACCGTCGCATCGGCATATGGTACCGAAATGAAAATACCGCCAGTGCGGACAAATCCCAGTTGATTATCAAATCGATACCCGCTTGCAAACAAGAGTGCAATCGGAAGACATACCAAAAACAGCGCGAGAAAACCAAAGAAGTACACGCGACGTATGTTGATGGAAAGTGGTTGCATAATTTTTATGATTGTTCTCTAGAAATATTCCCTTTGGGTGTCACCCAAAAGGAGAGGTACCGACCAGTCATGAGCCGAAGCTGAGCGTCGAGTCCGGGGATTGAGCTGAATGCTACCATGGTAATCGGCACGAAAAGCCACTGAAGTAGCATAAATGCATGGCGTGTCCGTCCGTGTGAACGTGGTCGCTCGGGGATAAGGTACATGGAGAGCGCGGCAGACACAACGAGACCAAACATGGCACACGTCAGGAATATACGCGCCACAAAGGGCAAATTGTACGAAAGTACCGTCGCGTTGAAAACCCTCCCTCCGACGATAAGCGGTAGCCAGCCCACGAGAAAGAGTACGAGCGGATGCGTGGTGAGCGACCAAAATCCTTCTATTTGCACAAACGCCGCGCGAAATTTTTTCACAAAAGGGATGCGTGGATTTTTAATAAAAGCAAAAAGAATATATGCGATATTTTCTGCGCCATAGGTCCACCGTCGATGTTGTTTGTAGATATTGCGTACCGTATTCCAAAACGTCGGAGCAACATTGGCATCCATAGAGACCGGATACGCCATAGGCACGACGGTATAATTACCGTCGTAGCGGACAAACAGATTCCAAAAAATACGCGAATCTTCCGAGACAACATTCTTCTGCCAATACCCTGCTTCATAGAGTGCCCTGAAAGGTACTGCGTGCGAGGAAAACGTGGCAAGTTTTTCTGGACGTTCTTGCTGTATCATCTGCCAAAATGAGCTGGAATACGCCATGACGCGTGCGAGCATCGGCGCTTCCCAGATGTTGTTGTTGTATAGCGGAACTGGTTGGAAAGAAGATCGTTGTGGATTCTCTGCGGTAAGAAAGTACCACGTGAGACAGGCAAAATATTGCGGGTAGACGACGGTATCAATATCAAATGCCGAAACAAGTACATGTTCGTACAAAATGGCATTGGTATCCAGTATGCGCGTACGCGCTTCTTCGGCCGCATACGAAATATTAGAACCTTTTCCGCGTATCTCGCCCATCCGCCCATCGGGATGCACGGTCGTGATGCATGAGAGAAATGCTCCGCCAAATTCTCGCTCAATACGCTCGGCGATCTCACGTGCGCGCGCTCCCGCACGTTCTTCTGCTGCCAATACGAGTGCGATCGACTTTGGATCCCACGACGCGTCGAGAATGCCCTTTACACTTTTTGCAATGACATCATACGGCTCATCAAAAAACGGGAATATGACCAGGTGAACAACGTGCCCATGCACGATATTTTTGAGGCGCCCCGTCCAATCGAGCGTGAGGTGATGACGTATGCGTTTGAAGTTGTGCCGCAAATGTACAGAAAGATACATGGTCTTGAAAAGCCAATACGCGGAAAAGAGAATCGTGAGATATGCCGCCCACACGGGCTTTGCGAAGGCGAGTACAATAAATATCCCAAGCGTAGAAAACGAGAGCAGTCCTGGAAGCATTTCGAAGAATCGGTAGAGCACTCGATCGCGACCATTCAAATCGCTCGCACGCCCCACATGCAAATACCAATATACATCGTTGTGATTCATGGATGAGCCGCCTCCCGGACTCGAACCGGGGACCTTCGCTTTACAAAAGCGTTGCTCTACCAACTGAGCTAAGGCGGCGTGCCTGTTATGCAGGCGTATCTAAAACTCTACGCGCTCTTCTGATTCTTGTCCATTCTCACTACCGCCCTTTTTGAGCTCCGTCATTTTCCTGAGGAACTCAGAACGCGTTTCCTTACGCTCGAAATTACGCTTGTGCGACACAAAATCGGCAAGCGCGTGGGCTTGGCGCGAGGCATGTCGCGCCAGATGCGCAAATTCGAGCGCCGCAAAATGTATCGACACATGGAAAACGTAGACGAGGAGCGACGGGACCTTCTTGAGGTCAAGATCCGCGGCTCGTATAAGCTCTTTGAGCTGGAGCGCCTCTCGGTCGGCCACAAGCCGCCATTCGTGAATGAGATGATACCCGCGCTGGTACTCTCGAATGTTGAGGTAAAACAACGCGATGATAAGCGCACATGCAATGAAAAAGACGACACCCGCAAAAAGCACCATAAGATATTTTATTTGACACTCAATCGTTCGAAGCGAACGACTTCTATTTTTTCTCCAAATTTTTGTATCGCCGTCTCGATAAGTTCGCGCACGGTCATTGATGCATCTTTGACGAACGGCTGTGAGAGAAGCACACGCTCGCCGATAAAGCTCTCAAGCTTACCTTCGAGCGCTTTTTGGCGTGCGGCTTCCGGCACGTCTTTGACCTGATCCTCAAAAACGGCACGCGCCGATTGTATTTCGGCATCGTTCACTTCTTTGCGCGTAATCCAGATCGGATTCATTGCAGCGATGTGCATCGCGATTGAATATGCCAGCTTGCCAAAATCCTCATTCTTGGCCACGAAATCGGTCTCACAAGCGAGCACGACAACCCCCACGACCGCTCCGCCCGCGTGGGTGTATGCACTCGCGATGCCCGCACCCAATTCCCTATCCGTTTTCTTTGTTGCGGACGCGGCGCTTTGTTTGCGAAGAATTATTTTTGCCTTCTCGGTATCACCACCCGCTTCTTCAAGTGCCTTTTTGCATTGCATGATAGACACGCTCGTCTCATCGCGAAGTGCTTTTATCATTTCGGTGGTTATTTCCATACAATATATCCTACCGCACAAACGGCATGATGCCTATCAGGTGCTTTAAGCGTTCGGTACAGCAGGGGTGGCCTGCGAAGCAGAGAAAAGGCGCTTTCCTTGCATATAGGCATTTCCAATCGCTTCCACCACGAGCTTCACCGAACGCACCGACGTGTCGTTGGCTGGGATCGGATATTGCGCAAGAGCAAAATCGCAATCAGAGCTCAAGAGTCCGATGACGGGAATACCGAGCTGATTGGCCTCCATGACCGCCGTGTGCTCATGGCGCGTATCAACGATGAAAATGGCGGCTGGCATATCGTGCAAACTCACGAGACCTCCGAAGCGCGCTTGCAATTCGTCGATCTCGCGATCCAGGAGCAATCGTTCTTTTTTTGTGTACTTCTCAAGTTCTCCGCTTTCGCGCTCGGCCATCAGTTTTTCGAGACGATTGATGCGTTTGCGAATGTTCTTGAAATTAGTGAGAGTGCCTCCGATCCAACGACTTGCCGAGAACGGCAATCCGGCTCGCACAGCCATCTGCTGTACTATTTGCAATGATTCGTTCTTGCCACCAACAAAGAGCACTTGTGCCCCTTTTTGCGCCAAGCTCTCCACCAAGGCACATGCGGCGGCGAGGCGGGACTCTGTTTGTACGAGGTCGAAAATATCTGTTCGGTCTTTGGTGCCAAAGATATAATTTGTCGCCGAAGGATGGCGGCGCGTACGAGAATAGCCAAAATGGGCACCTGCGGTGAAGAGTGAGTCAATATCAAACTTTTCTGCCATATGTCGGAGGACTATATCAGATGAAGCGGCGGTGAGCAAACCGAGATTCACTCTGCGGGAGGCGCGTCGGCACTCGCGAGCGTATCGAGAATCGGCTGGATTCTTCCCGACATAATCGAAGGCACGTTCGACCACGACTCCTTGACCCGATGGTCGGTAACGCGGTCTTGCGGAAAATTGTAGGTGCGAATCTTTTCTGACCTGTCACCCGTGCCGACTTGTTGTTTGCGGTCGGCCGCGCGCTCGCGCGCTTCGCGCTCATCCTGACGCTGTTGGAGCTTGCTCAAAAGCAAAGTCATCGCCTTCTCTTTGTTTTGCGCTTGGGAACGCTCGGAAGTACAGCGTACATCAATACCCGTCGGTTTGTGGACAATGCGTACCGCCGTCTCGACTTTATTGACGTTTTGCCCACCGGCACCACCCGAGCGAGATGTTTCAATCTCAAGATCAGCTGGATTCACGTCGATCTTTGTGCGCTTGTAGATGGGAAGAATGGCGACGGAGGCGGTCGAGGTATGGACGCGCCCTGCTTTTTCGGTCGCCGGTACACGCTGGACTCGGTGCACGCCGGTCTCGTATTGCAAGATGCGATAACAGTCGGGACCCTTTATCTCGAATTGTGCTTCTTTGTAACCACCGAGTGCGGCGCGTGATTCTTCCAATTTCCGAGACTGCCAACCCTTGGATTCGGCGTAGCGCAGATACATACTTGCAACTTCCTCCGCAAAAAGTGATGCTTCTTCTCCGCCTACTCCGGCTCGAACTTCTATCACGATTTCGTTGGGCCATTCGCGCTCATGAGGCGAGCCAACAATCTTCTCAATTTGTTCGACGAGACCATCTTTCCGCGTCGCAATCTCCTGAAGTTCTTTTTCCCCCAGCTCTTTCATCCCAGGATCGACTTCTATCAACTCTTCGGCATCGCGTTCTGCCTGCGACAAACGCTTCCACTCGGTAATGAGAAAAGAGACACGGTGGTCACCCGCGTAGTCGTCGGGATTGATATGTGAGGTATTTGCCATAGTGCAAGTATAGCCCAGCCCCCGTTTTTGCGTGCAAAAACGGGGGCTGGGCGCGATAAGTTATTTTTTGCTCTTCGCCGGTTTGGCCGCGGCACGACGCTGTTTAAATCGCTCCACGCGACCTGCCGTGTCAACGATCTTTGAATTGCCGGTGTAAAAGGGATGCGAAGCGGAGGAGATTTCAACTTGTACGAGGGGATATTCTTTGCCGTCTTCCCATTTGTCGGATTTTTCAGAGCGAATGGTAGAGCCCACCAAAAATCGTTTGCCGGCGGTAACGTCTTCGAAGATTACCTCGCGGTATTCCTTCGGATGAATGTCCTTTTTCATAGCCTGCGCACTATACAAAATATATCTACGTTTTACAAGCTGACCATCGGCCCCATGTGGGGGGTGTGTTATCGTCGCAGACTCTCGATGAGCATTTGCAGAGATTGGAGCGCTCCGGCCAATTGGGCAAGATTGCTTCCCGTATTCGCCGTCGCTCCACTGGCCGTAAGCAGAATTCGGAAACTTCCGGGCCATGCTCCAAATGATTGCGACGTAACGGTGTTTGCGGTCGCGCCGGTGTAAGAGCTCTGTCCGGCGGTAATGGTGTAATTCACCAATCCACCCGTCGGTCGGCTAATCGCACCCGCTTGAAGCGCGGCCGTGCAGATATGCGAGTCGTCTGAGTATGAGCCAACCAAATTGCCCCATACCGTGCCTTGCGTAAAGTTGGCGGGACACGAGCACGTGAATGTCTGATTATTTTTGCCACGATTGATTTGCGCTGTTGAACACATGGTCACAACAGGCGCACTGATAACCACCTGCTTGCTATCAAGCAGCGCATTGGTGTGTGTATCGAAGAGCTTGATGGTGTGTGTGCCTGCGCCCGCGGTGCCTGCGCCGTCTGCAAAGCTCGAGGGACTACCGTCGTTGTACATGGAGTGTTCGCTTGCCCCCTGCGGAGTGAAAGTGGTGCGGATGCCTGCGTAAGTGTTGTTCGAAGTCCAGCTGAAGCTAAAGGAGCAGGTAGTGGCACCTGCGGGAATGGAACAGGGGGTGGGTGACAGAGATCCTGTGGGTAACCTCGATGGCACGTCAATGGTAACAGTCTTGGTATCAAGCAGTACGCCCGTGCGCGCATCGAAAAGCTTGATGGTGTGGGTGCCTATGCCTGCTGTGCCCGCGCCGTTTTCGAAGTTTGAGGGACTACCGGCATTGTACATAGCGTGCTCGGCTCTACCTTGCGGAGTGAAGGTGGTGCGGATGCCTGCGTAAGTGTTGTTCGAAGTCCAGCTGAAGCTAAAGGAGCAGGTAGTGGCACCTGCGGGAATGGAACAGGGGGTGGGTGACAGAGATCCTGTGGGTAACCTCGATGGCACGTCAATGGTAACAGTCTTGGTATCAAGCAGTACGCCCGTGCGCGCATCGAAAAGCTTGATGGTGTGGGTGCCTATGCCTGCTGTGCCCGCGCCGTTTTCGAAGTTTGAGGGACTACCGGCATTGTACATAGCGTGCTCGGCTCTACCTTGCGGAGTGAAGGTGGTGCGGATGCCTGCCGGTGTGTTGACTGATGCCCAGCTGAAGCTAAAGGAGCAGGTAGTGGCTCCTTCGGGAATGGTACAGGGGGTGGGAGTGAGCGTGCCGGTGGGGGTTGCACTCTCATCTGTTACGGTAAACGTTTGCGTGTTGCTTTGTCCAGTAGAATTTGAAAGGGCGACGTTGTACATACCTGGCAGAGTAATCGCGATAGGCGCTGTGCAAGCACCGTTTGGAGCAGTGCACGTACTCTTACCCATATTCGCAGGCACCGTAAAGATTACCTTCCTGTCATCACGGGTACTAGGATTCAACGTTCCAGACATACACGTGCCGCTCGTCGTGTGATGACAGAGAGGATACGCCCACTCCGACGGCGCACCAAAGCGCACGCTGGTACTCGGAGTAATGTTTGTTCCCGCAATCGTTACCACTGTCCCCACGGGGCCTGATGTGGGAGTGATGGAGGTGATGGTGGGAGAAGTGGTATTTGTGTTCCTCGCTACGTTGAAAAGAAACTGCACTGCTTCTTTAACAACCCTCTTACTATTGATGTCTACTTTCATGATATAGCTCCCCGGTGTGAGGTGGAAAGTGTTGTTTCTATGTTCAACGTCAATGACTTTAGTTTCTCCCTGTCTAAGGGTAAAGGTTGTCCCCTGTTCTATCCCGGGTGGAATACACTGCTGTTGCGTAGCGAGGTCAAACACCATCGCTCCAGTACTGCGGTTGTATATTTTGTAGGTATACCAACAGTTGGTCGGGAATGTGATTTGTTGCGGCGTCAACGCGGAGTCGTTTTTTATTACGACAGAAAGACCATCTATGTTACCGCCCTCAAGCCACGTATCATTCTGCGCACCAGCATTAACAACAGGAGAGAAGGTGAGAGACGGCCAATCGTTATTTCCTGTAACGACAATCGTTGCGGTGCCGAGAGCTGAAGAAGGCATCCTTCGTGAATGTAGCACCGTGTACGTACCTGACCGCTCGTAGGTATGTGTAAATGGCGCATTTATCGGAACTAGACACCCTCCTCCTTCTTGGTCTCTCCTGGCACCAGCAACACTGCACCCATCTGTCCCATCACCGAAGTCGAAGTAATCTCCTCCCGCGCTCATTGTTGGAACTCTGAAAGTTACCGTCAAAGGCGTACCCCCTGAAGTTGGTGTTGCGGTAAAGCTTGGGGCAGAATCATTTTTGGTTTTAATTTCTAGAACAATTGTCTTTTTGCCGCCAGTCCTCCCCGAAGCGTCATCATCAAGTCGTTCAACCCAAAACCGTCCCTTAGCCGGATCAGAGAATGCAGTAAATCTGACACCTGATGCGGCCATGTAACAGTCCACTATTCCAAGTATCCGCCTATTTCCGCCATCATCTGACCATTCGTCAAATCCTGTATTTTTTATGGCACACCCAAAAGCATTACCTAAGCTGTATCCTCGTATGCTATTGTCAGCGCGAATAACATCGATGAATATCGCTTGCTCGTACTTTCGATAATTGTTTGCATCGGTAATGCTAGGATTTGCAAGTTCAATACGCCACTCTACTTTTTTTATTTCGGAAGTTGAGCCAGAATCCTGGCCGGTGACGGTAATTGTCGCGACGCCAAGAGTTGTTGATGGAAGAAGTCGAGTAATCGCCATGTGATACACTCCCGGTCTTGTGTATGTGTGCGTAAGGGGCACGCCAGTCGGAACAGAACAACCTGTCATGCCATCATTTTCGACGCCAGGAATACTGCAACCGTCGGTACCGTCGCCGAAGTACACATAACTACCTCCAGCACTTGACGGAGCCGTAAATGTAATGGTCAGCGGTGCCGCGCCTGATGTTGGCGTAACAGGGAGAATTGGATAAACAGGCGTCGGTACGCATCCAAGAGCTTCAGTGTCGTATGACTGTCCTGGCGAACAAACAGGACGCGGCGGGACATTTCCACACTTCACCGCCGCGCGGGTCCGTGGCCCCATGATGCCGTAGGAAGAGTCGTCGGCTGAAGAGACGATGCCGAGCGCGAGTTGGAGTTTGCCGACTGCTTGAGCTGTCATGAAGCCGTAGTAGCCTGTTGGTTCTGCGTCGAGATGGCCTTTGTTGACGAGGTATCTTTGTAATCGAGTAACGTCATTCCCCGTGGAGCCGAGGGTTTGATTTGAGGTGAGAGTAACGCAAAGCGCGGGGGTAGTGCCTTGTCCCTGCAATTGGGCAATCTGCGCACGAATGGCCGCTATCTGTGCCAATAAATCGCTAATGGTGTCGGCTGAAGCGGCAAGGGGAGAAACGAGCAAAACAAGGCCAGCGATTACCGATACAGATTTTTTAAACATAATGTTTGGTAACAAAAGGGTAAGCACCCATTAAGATAATACGACAAGCGTAACACTCGCTCGCTTTTGTGCAATGATGTGTCGGGGATATCCGATTCCTTCGCCTCGATGCGAGATTTGGCGAGGTATTACTGTGTGTTTCTGAATTTTCGTTCGATAATCTTGTATATTTTATCGTCGTTTCTTTTATCGATAAGGGGCACTTTCAGGGTACCACCTTCAACGAAATATATGATGCGATAATCACCAGAACGATATCGCCTCAAAGGTGCGTATCCGGCAATAAGTTTTGACACCACCTGCCTCCTACTTTTTGTGGTAATCGTCTCGAGAAAGGCTTTCGCTTCTGGCCAGATATCAATCTTTAGCATGAAGTACTTTGTGTAGAAACGCTTCACTCGCCTTCACTCCAAGCGATTTCCCTTTTTTCATTGCTTCCATTGCACGCGCACCGAGTATCGAATCCTCCATCGCCTCCATGTCTGCGGCGGAAATGACGTACGCGACAGTGCGTCCATGCCGCTCAATAGAAACAGGACTGCGCTGAGCGGCATCGATGAGTTGACCGAAGTTATTTTTGGCGGCACTTGAGGCGAATACGGTTGATGTTTTGGACATAGGTGCAATTTTAGCCAATTTGGCTCAAATGTCAACTCCACACAAAACCCGTGAGCGATGACCAAATGGGGAAAACTACTTACCCAAGATATCGATGTCTCGTTGGTACTCATCGGCAAATTCCATCACGCTATCGCCATAAAACGACCAACTTGCCTTGTGCGCATTGGCCCATCCCGCAAAATATCGCAGGGCCGCGAGGCGTTCGGCCGCACGACTTCCTGCATCGGCTCCGTTGTCTTCCATGAGTATCGCTGTTGCAAAGGTGGCAGTGCGTGGGTCCCACGGATTCGGCGGGTTTTGCCCCGAAGCACTTGCGATACGGTCTTGATACAAAATCCATGTCGAGGGAATGAATTGCGCCGGCCCCATTGCCCCACCATACCCTCCCGCTTGTGGACACGAAACGACCTGCGAAAGTGGATTAATGCCGAGCGTGCTAGTAATACTCATGAATGGGTCCACGTCGCGCGTCCCTTTCATCACCCCACTAAATTGCCGACCCGTGTTCACACCTTTGCCGTCGCCCTTACGCGGAGAATTGGTGAGAAGACATTGACCCACATTTTCTCCCAGATTTGTCTCTTGTCGCAAAATAGCGAGAATGAGCGCCGGGCGCACACCCGTCTTTGCGGACGCTTCTTTGGCATATTGGTACATGTCGCCGAAAGATGTCGAACGGGAGGCGCCCGTGAGAGAAAAGAGCGCGGATTGGATTTGCGCGGCAGAACGCTGTTTGCCCGCAATGATCTGCTGATAGGCCGCCTCCTGACCCTTCGCTGCCGTGACGAGCACCTGTTTTTGTTTTTCTGTCGCTTTGAGCGCGTTTCGTTGCAATACCTGCAACTGCAATAGATCGTTTTGTTCCTGCTGTTGTTCTTCGAGAGCTTTTTTGCGAGCAGAAAGTTCGCTTCTCCTCGTCGCCATTTCGGTAAACGAGTCCGCGAGCGCCTCTTGGATGGTGGCAAAATTATCCGCTTCGGTCAGCAAGTCTTGGAGCGTGCCGCCCAAAATACGAGAAACGAGCGACGTCCGATCCATCTCGTCGGTTTCGCGAAGAATTTGCGCCAAACTGGCTTCGCCAGCGGCAGTATGCACGTCGACCGACACAATACCCGCCTGCTTTTCTGCGATGTTATTTTTTATTTGCCTGATCGTGAGATCGCGTCGTTTGATCTCGAGCTGGGCTTCTTGAATCTGTGAATCAAGTATCGCCACATCGCGCTCGAGCGATGTGCGTTGCTTTTGCTGATTTGCGAGCTGTGCCTGATTCTGAACTATGTCCCGATTGATCTGATCCAGCTGTGCTTGGAGCGCGGCTTTTTGATCAATCACCGTATCCGCGGCCGCAGACAAGCCATATCCGAGCACAATACACGCGCACACTGCAGTGGCAATAAAATGGCCCAAAAAAACACGTGTACTCCTCATAAGGAGTACATTGTAGCAGGGAAAATCCCGACTCTTGATTACTCCGATGAAGCGGGAGATTCGGGTGCAGGCGCTTCTGCTGATGCCGGAGCTGCGGGGGCGGGAGCCACTTCTTGCACTTTCTCCTCCTTAAACGCCGTGATAGATGCGACGATCTCATCTGCGCTCGTGATAAGCGTGGCGCTTTTTGGAATGACGATCTGCGAAGCGGTAATGTGATCACCGACATTTTCAAGCGATGAAAGGTCGACAGCGAGCTTGTGCGGCAACTCTGCAGGAAGCACTTCTATCTCGATCTCATGAAGCGCTTTTACAAGGATATTGCCCGCTTTTTCTGCCGGTGCGTGGCCCACGAATTCAAGCGGTACCGCGAGCGTAACCTTTTTGCCTTTTTCGAGCACATAAAAATCAGCATGGACGACATCGCCCGAGACGGGATGCACTTGCACGTCGTGAATGAGCACTTCTTTGTCCTCACCCGCTCCTTGTAAATTCACCACTGATGTCTGACCTGCCTCCTTCCAGACTTTCTCGATGTCCCGCGCTCCAATAGAAATAGACGCGGTGGGCTCTTTCGGTCCGTATAAAACAGCCGGTATAGAGCCGTCGCTACGGACAGTGTCGAGGGATGTCCCCGCATCTCGCAATTTGACCTGTAGTGTCAACATGCGCAGGATTATACGTATTTATAGGAAATATGCAAAGAAATATGCATGGAGGAGTCGTTACGCGCATATTTCCTGTGTTACAATCCGCGCATGCAATATGATTTTGTGGCGATAGGAGATACCGCAGTCGATGATTTCATCCGCCTCAAAGACGCGCGCGTCAATTGTGATATCAACGACGAACATTGCCTCCTCTCCCTACGCTTCGGCGACAAAGTCCCCTTTGAGTTTTCAGTCGTCGTCCCGGGGGTGGGAAATTCTGCCAATGCCGCAGTATCGGCATCGAGACTTGGTTTGAAAACGGCATTCCGCTCTTACGTCGGCAACGACGATCGCGGACAGATGTGTCTTGATTCGTTTACCGCCAATGGTGTCTCGAATGAATTTGTAGTGCGTGAATCGGGAAAAACGACCAATTATCACTATGTGCTGTGGTACGAGAGTGAGCGCACAATTCTCATAAAGCATGAGGCGTATTCCTACACCATGCCCGATTTTTCTGAGGAGCCGAAATGGATATATCTTTCTTCGATGGCAGAAAATTCACTGGCCTATCACCAAGAAATTGGGCGGTACCTCGCGGCGCATCCGCATGTATTGTTTGCCTTCCAGCCGGGTACGTATCAGATGAAAATGGGCGTGGATGCACTCAAAGACATTTACGCACACACCGAGATTTTTTTCTGCAATAAAGAAGAGGCGCAGAGGATTTTAAATTCGAACGAAAGTAGTGAGAAGAAACTGCTCGCAGGTGTGCGCTCACTCGGCCCCCGTATTGTTGTGATTACCGACGGTCGCAAAGGAGCATATGCGATGAATAGCGAAGGTGCGTGGCATATTCCAATGTATCCTGATCCAAAACCACCGCTTGAGCGCACCGGTGCGGGCGACGCGACCGCGTCGACCACTGTAGCCTTCCTTGCACTCGGGTTTTCACTTCCCGACGCGCTTATGCGCGGAATCATCAACGGCATGTCTGTTGTCCAAGAAATTGGGGCGCAAAAAGGACTCTTGGATCGCGACAAAATAGAATCGTGGTACGAAATGCGTCCTTCAGAATTTTCTCCGACCGCGCTCTAAAATATATTTGAAAGCCGCGTACGAGCTATTGTGCGAGCATTGCTTGTTCTGCGAGTACGTTTACAATCGGATTTTCCATCTCTTCGATCTGAAAACCGATATGGAGTGCGAAAAGACCGAAGGCAAGCACAAACATGCCGCCAATATAGGTGTTGATCTTTGCCGCGAGAATGTGTCCTTTCATACGAGGAAGATAATTACAGTATACGTTACTTGCGAGCTATTGCTTTCTTTGCGGCAGAGACTATGTGGGTAACTCCCATACTATAGTACTCGATGAGCTCTTTGGATTCTCCTGATTGACCGAAACGATCTTGCACACCCACACACTCCATTGGGGTAGGCGCTTCGCGCGCCAAAAGCTCCGCAACAGCGCCACCCAAACCTCCGGTAGTTTGGTGTTCTTCGACCGATACTACGGCGCCTGCGATACGCGCCTCCCTCAAGATTGTCTCGTTATCGAGCGGCTTTATCGTGTGTACGTTCAAAAGTGTCACGCCAATACCTTCCTTTTCAAGCATTGATGCGGCGAGAAGCGCATTGTGTACCAATGGTCCTGTTGCCGCGATTACGACTTGAGGTGTTTCCGATTTCCAAAAGACAACTGCCTTCCCTATTTCAAACGGCGTATCTTTTGTCGTCATGACTGCGCTCTTTTCTCGCCCAAAACGCAAATATACGGGGCCATTGTGTTTTGCGGCGGCAAGCGTCGCCTTGCGCCCTTCTTCTGCATCGCACGGACTCAAGACCACCATATTGGGCATAGCACGCATGAGCGCAATATCCTCAAGCATTTGATGTGTCGCACCATCGGGGCCAACAGAGACGCCTGCATGCATTCCACAAATTTTTGCCGGTACGTTGTTGAGCGCGATAGTCGTGCGGATTTGCTCCCAATTGCGCCCCGGACTAAACGCCGCGTACGATGTAAAAAAAGGAATTTTTCCATAATTTGCCATACCTGCGGCCACGGTCGCCAGATTTTGCTCGGCTACACCGACCTGTACGAAACGGTCGGGAAATGTTTTTTGAAAATGATGCGCTTGCGTGGATTCCGCCAAATCGGCGGTAAGCACAACGATGCGTTCGTCTGCATTTCCAGCTTCCACAACTCCTTTGCCAAATCCTTCGCGCGTCGAAGCCATGTCCGGCTTCTCGAACATAGTCGTCGCAAGTTTGGCGTCTGTGTTGATCATACGGAAATTGTGATGAGGTTGAGACCCATTTCTTCATTGTATTCCCTAGAAAGTGGCTGTGTTACCTCCCACAGACACATTTCGAGTGTTATAGAAACTACCGCAGAACGCAAGTGACCTCCGATACAAGAGAGCGTCTCGTCGCACCGAGAAAGGACGCCATGTGCATGGATGAGCGGCTCTTCCTCGAACTCCGTCACATTTCCATCCATGTTTGCGACCTCAAATGGCCCTGCTTCGCGACGAAATACGTATTGGCGATTTTTGATGTCAAAATATCCTATCTCAACATCTTGTACGGCACCGATGCCGCTGAATTGCGCCCAATGCGTGTCTTTTTGCTGACAAAAAGCCTTTAGTGTCGAAAACACTTCTTCTCCGCGTTCAAACACGAGAAAGTATCCGTTGTGTATCTGGACCGCATTCATAGCGTGAGTGGAAGGGCCGCAAGAAACTCCTCTTTTTGTTTGTCCGCGGGTACTTTGTCAGTGGGGCCTTTGCCGGGCGGCGTTCCATGCCAGCGATAATCGTTTTCAATCACAGGTACCCCCTTGCCCGGTGTCGTATGCGCCAAGATCATGGTGGGTTTTTCCTTAACGGATCTCGCCTCGTCGCACGCTTCGACGAATTGCCTGATATTGTGTCCATCTACTTCAATAACATGCCAGTTGAATGCGCGATATTTATCTGCGAGCGGCTCAAGCGGCATAATATCTTCCGTATTACCATCGATTTGGATGTAGTTGCGATCCATGATTGCCGTAAGATTCGTGAGACGATACTTGCCCGCAAACATCACACCCTCCCATGTATTCCCTTCTTCGTGCTCACCATCGGACGTGGCACAAAAAACTCTAAAATCTTTTTTGTCCATTCGGGCGGCGAGCGCATAGCCCGCCGCCTGCGAAATACCACTGCCGAGCGGCCCCGATGTGGTCTCGACACCGGAAAGCATGTCGCGCTCGGGATGCCCCTGTAAGCGCGAGCCAAACTTGCGCAATGTCATACATTCTTCGACAGGAAAATATCCTGCATGTGCCATCGCCGCATAGCGCACAGGGCAAATGTGGCCATTGGAGAGAAACAAGCGGTCGCGTTCGGGCCATTCGGGGTTTTTGGGATCGTGTTTTAATACATGGAAATACAGCGCTGCAAAAATATCAGCCATACCAAGAGGGCCTGCGAGGTGCCCCGACTTTGCCGCGGTAAGCATTTCGATAATGGTTTTGCGTATTGCATTGGCTCGCGCGTATATGTCGTGCGCACCTTCGTCGGTCAACATGTTCATGAATAGATTATACCCTATGCTCTCGCGGCTGATTCGGTGAGCGACAAGAGCATCTGGTATGTAGCCGCGGGGTCAGCAGATTTTGAAAGCACCGAACCCGCACAAAAGCGACTCGCTCCGGCGCGCGCAAGCGCGCTTATGGTATGTTCCGAAATAGCACCATCAACTTCAATGAGCATGTTCGGGTAGCGCGCGCGGATGTTTGCCACGTGCGCACTAGCATTCGGGTCAGCGGGCAAGCCCTGTACACCGATCGCGGTGATACACATCACCATGAGAGCGTCGCACAATGGAATATGAGGAGCGAGCGATTCGGTGGGTGTATCAAACAACGTACCGAGCACGCATTCCTGCGCGCCTGCATTTTTCCATGCAGTAAATGTGTTTTCAACATCGTTCATCGCTTCCACGTGTCCTATCACGCGCGAAGCGCCAGCGCGAATGCACGCAAGCCCCAATTCTTTTGGCGCGGCGACCATAAGATGCGCCTCCCACTGCATGTTCGTAAACCGCGAATCATGCGCTGGCATCCATGTGGTGTTGGGCGCAAATACTCCATCGGCAAAATCAACATGGAGTATAGGTGCAAAACTAGAATACCGAGCCGCAGTAGCTTCAATATCAGAAAGTGCGTGAGGCACGACGGTCGGTAATATTTCCACGAGCGAATTCTAATACATAAAATCGTTTCCGGTATCCCCATGTGACTGCGTCTAGAACATGTTTTGAAAACCCCACGGGGCGGGAAGTTTTTTCGACGAGAACTGTTTGAACGAAGTGAGTTTTCGAGGCGGAAAAACTTCCCGCCCCGTGCGTCTTTGGGTTTTCAAATACGCTCTACAGAGCCTTTTCGAGCATACGATGTCTCCGCGCATGACGCTGTGCGCCTGAAAAAGGAGTGGCGAGCCATTTTTGTACTGCCGCTTTTGCCTCTTCTATGGTAATAAAACGTCCGCCGAGCGAGAGCACATTCGAATCGTTGTGATCGCGCGTCGAGGTGATGATATCGATTTCCTTGCCGTCTGCATCTTTCTGTGTGCGCGCTTCTCCGTAGTACACAACAGCGCGAATGCCTTTTATTTTGTTGGCGGCAAAAGCCTCTCCCTGCCCCGAGCCACCGACTACGATGGCACGACGATGCTCGGTATCCTCCGCAACAGAACGCGCCGCTTTTTGGATAAAAAGCGGATAATCGTCGTCGATATCGAGGACATGCGCGCCGCAATCTTCTGTCTCATACCCGAGATTCTTTACAAATTCTACGAGCTCATTTTTGAGCTCAAATCCCCCATGATCCGCCGCAAAATATATTTTCATCCCGCTTGAACTATCGGGGTTCATATCTATTTGATGTGTTTGGCAACTTCAGACACGTGCTCGAGAAGCGTGTGCACGTATCCCATTTCGTTGTCGTACCATGCAAGTACCTTGACGAGCGTACCGTCCGCGACGCGGGTCATGGTGAGATCGGCTATTGCACCGTAGGGCAATCCCAGAATATCCGACGACACGAGCGGTTCATCAGATACGGAGAAAACGCGTTTCCAGCGTGCTGTTTCTGCCGCACTCCTTAAAATGCTATTTATCTCTTCGGCGGATGTCGCACGCTTCGCAACAAACGTAATGTCTACCAAGGATCCGCTCGGCACCGGCACGCGCACGGAGATACCGTCGAATTTGCCTGCGAGCTGTGGATACGCAAGCGACGTGGCCTTCGCGGCACCTGTTGAGGAAGGCACCATATTGAGCGCGGCCGCTCTGCTCTCGCGCATATCTTTTGCTTTTCCTCCGTCGACAAGGCTTTGGCTCGCTGTGTAGGCGTGAGTCGTATTCAAAATTGCTCGCTCAATCCCTACTGCGTCATCGAGGATACCGATGAGCGGGGAGGCGGCGTTGGTGGTACATGATGCATTTGACGTGATGGGGCCACACGAGGCAAACGCCGCATCGTTTGCTCCGATCAAAATCGTGTCGGCCTCTCCTTTCACCGGCGCACTGATTACCACCCGTTTTGCGCCGGCATCAAGATGTGCTTTCGCTTTTTCAGCTTCGGTAAAAAAGCCCGTGCATTCGAGTACAATATCGATACTCATCGCTCCCCATGGTAATTTGCTTGGATCACGATCTGCCACTACCGGAATCTTTTTTCCGTCGACGACAAGAAAGCCTGGCTCCGCGTTCACCGAAAATGGCGCACGTCCGTACACCGAATCATATTTTAAAAGGTAGGCGAGATTCTCTGCAGGTGCAAGATCATTAATAGCCACCACTTCCATTCCCTCTCGAGCATGCACTGCACGCATGAATCCCCTCCCGATCCGCCCAAACCCATTGATTGCTATTTTTGTCATGGCCGGATTGTAGCATCACCCTGCGCCCATCTTCTGTGTATAAAAACATA
>CAYGMC010000001.1:23093-28362 GCA_964351105.1 uncultured Candidatus Saccharibacteria bacterium
GTCCTTTATGTTTTTATAAGTAGAGAGCTCTCGCTTTTCTTTCCCATTTCAGCATTTCGTCTAAATCCCGCGTTTTCTTCAAAAAAGCTGGTGCTTCATCGGAAAGAATGATTCTTTCCGAACGTTTGGTATTGCAATAGTCAACGTAGCTTGAATAGCGATAATTTTCAATAAACTCCCTAATAGCTTCATGGTCGCGTATCCCGTTTTCTTTCCATCCGCTTTCAATAAGATCAACTGGATTGAGATGCACATAAGAAAATATCCAGCGATGGTAGGCTTCACTATCTATGTGTCGTGATTGGAACCTTCCTTGAAAAACTACGCCCGTATGATTATTTACAGCATTGAAGTACATTGCGTAGGCAGTTGCCATTTTTTTCATAAAGAGCGATATACCATCGTCGGTCTTCTGCCTCACAACGATATGAAAATGATTCGGCATCAACGCATACGCAAAGATATCGACCAACGCTTTGTCGACCACCTCTTCGGTATAGACATCCATAAAGGACGGTCCTTTATGTTTTTCGAGAAGGTTGCCCAAGTGGACTTTTTTGGAACTATTCGACACGTACAACAAGAGCGTAAAACGATCATAATCGGCAGGGCGCAAGAAAATATCTTGCTTGTGGGCACCTCGATTAAAAATGTGGTAGGTTTCGCCTTCCACCAACGGTGTCTCTCTCAACATCCCCCCATGCTACCACAAAACATAAAGGACCGTCCTTTATGTTTGGGTAAACTTCCATGTTCCCATAATGGTTCCGAGCCATTCATCGAGCGCCTTCGGGACTGTGATTTCGAAGAGATATCCTCCGTGGATAAACCATACTTCGCGTGTCTCGCCAAGTACCATGTCGCGACTTAAAAAAGTCGCCCCAACTACCTCATCTATAACGGTCTCTTCGAGATTGTTGCGTACCCCAGAAGGTATGTCTTTTTTAAATTGTTCTTCAGACACTTGCGCTTCTTTATAGGGCACCACAAAAATTTGGAATCCTCGACCTTTTTCGGCATTTTGAAAAATGATAGTGCTCGCCCCGCCACCCTCGTCAAACTCATTGACCTTCAAATCTTCCGGATATATGAACGATGCGCGATACTTTTCGTTGCGGTATTCACGCGAGCCTTTGGGTATCTCACGCGGGCCCTCTGCGATTGGCCCATTTTGAACAACCGGAGTACGTGGCTCTGCTGATTCTCCTCGCCAAAACACGAAGAGCGCCAGAACGGCGAACACTACCACACTACCTATTACTGCCACGTATTTCATATTACTTCTGATGCAGAATAATTCTGCCACTTATAAATTTTATGGCATATCCTTCAAACAACCGCATCTTGCGTGACACTGTAGTGTCAGCCGCAGATGCGGTAAAGCTGAGAATCGGACTCGACGCATCAAACCCTGTTCCGGCAGAATTTGTTGCGTATGCGCGAAAATAGTACGTGCGTCCCGCAATCAATCCAGAAACACGTTGCGTGAATGAGCTGACTCCGAAGGGAGCTCCTGTCGTGTCTGTCGTTGTAGACGTGTCGCCATTGGAAAGAGTCGCACTAGTCCCCCACGCAAAGCCACGGACTGTCGAGTTTTCACCACCCGTTGCGGTAATTTGACCATTCAATACCGCAGAAAAACTATTTGCGCCAGACGCCGCATCTGTCGAAATTGTGGGAGCGACTGTGGACTGCGGCAGAAGCGCCATGGTAACAGCGGCCCAGGAGTCGTTCGTGGAATCTGTCCCATTGTGGTCCACAATGCCGGGGTTCTCGGGGTCGGCGGGCGCGGAGTTGTAGCCCATGCCGACCGAGATATCAGTCGTGTCGGCTGATCTACACTCAATCTGGTTCGTTGTGTAGCCCGTCGGGAACACATAGGCATCAGCAGTACAGTCGCCGGCAAGGTCGTGCGCGGACGCCACCGCGATAACCGTCCAGACGCCAGCGGTGCTCCAGTCGATGGACGGCGGGTCTGCATCGGGGTCGCTGGCTCCAGTTATGCTCGTTGAAGCCACATCGAAAGGGGTGGTGGTGTCCACACCTCGAAAGGCCATTACCACTATCGCGGTAGCAGTGTCATTTCCTAAGGTACTTCCTTCGCAGATCGCGCTGGTGTCCACAGAGGAACTCATGAACTTGTAGAAGACTTCGAAGTTGGTTTCATTAGCGGCGTCCTGGAACAGGTCGCTGAGCCCGGTATAGCCGGCGGTGTTCATCGTCACATTACCGTTGGCAGCATCCTCGTCCCCAAGTCCACACGCGGCGATAACGAGATCATTTTCTGCCAACCCGGAGATGGTGGTCAGGTCAGCCGTGGGGTCAGCGTTATTAGCGGCGGCATTCTCTGCACTCCCGACGAAGCTGATGGCCGCATACGCCATCTGCGGCGACATGACAAACGCGGTCATTGTAAGAACAGTTATGACACGAACAATGGTTGGTGCGATGATTTTCATGGTGTTGTAGGTGGAGTCTCGGATGGAGCCGGTTCAGATACAGGTTCTGATGTTGGAATTGGTTCGGGCGCCGGTTCGGAGGTAGGCTCAAGAGTCGAAGTCGGCTCAGTGGCAGGCTCAACCGGATCTGATGTTGTTGAATCCGGTTCAGTGCTGGTTGGCTCCGGTGCGGGTTCGGAGGTCGCTTGCGGTGAGGTTGCCTGCCCTGAGTTTGTCGAAGTGGTCGAATCCGGGGCCGGAACAGACGAACCACCGCCATTTCCACCACCTCCTCCGCCTCCGTTACCGCCACTTCCAGAAGCGGCCGCTCCAGACAACAACGCGTCTAGCTGAGCTTTGGTGATGCACGTTTCGGCACCACTGGCGTCGCCCACACAAAGCTCTTTGGTGCGTACGCGATTGGCAAAGAAGTCTCCGATACCGTTCGTCGCGCTCGCCAACCAATCGGTAATTTTTGAGAAGAGGTTGGCAAAGAAGCTCGTCGCAAAAGCTTGCGATTCTGGCGTCGAAGATGCTGTCGTCGACGAGATGGCCATGAGATTGAAGTTGATTTCTTGAGACGCTTTCGTGAGGACTGCCGTAAAGAGTGGATAATTAAGACCAGATGGCAGGCCATCGTTGCCGTACGCGACGATTTCGGGAATCACTCCCTCGACCTCTTCTGCAATAAAGCCGAGCTGTGTCGTCGTGCCAAAGTTCATGCTTTCTTTGAACGTGAAGGTAATGGGGCGCAGTTGGAGAATTGCGTTGAGCCCATACTGCATGTCGGCAATGTTTTCCTTAAACCGCCGAGACGACGGTGCGCAGGCGGTGTTGTTGCGCAAAATCTCGAAGGTGGTTGCGTCGATACAGAGGTACTGTCCCACGTTGGAGCTTGTGATTCCAGAGTTGAGCGTCGTTGTTCCGGCCTTGCCGATCTGGAAGTACGCGTTTGAAGTGAGATTGGTCGACGAAGCGATGCGGAAAGTCTTGTCGGTTGAGTAGTAGCCCAACGCCCATGCGTTGCTATCCCCCGCAAGTTGGAAGACTGCATCACCCGTACCGGCAGTATTACCCACGGTCGTAACACCCGCGTTGTCGATATTAAAGAGTGTTACCGTGGCGCTCGGCGTCGAAGAAGCGATGGTGAAGAGCGAGAGATTCTTTTCCCCACTGTTGGCATGTATGGAGAGATTGGCATACGGCGATGTAGTGCCAATACCGAGTCCTCTGTAGAAATTCGCCGCTCCCGAGAGCGCATTGAACGAGAGCGCGGGAGTGGAGGATGTGGCAATCATGGTCGAAGTGGCGAGATAGAAGGTAGAAGAAGCATTGCGGAATGTCCATGCGAATGTGCTCGGTGAGCCATCAGTGAGAGCAAGTTGGGGACCTGATGAAGCAATCGTCATGTTCCATGCAGGAGTCGTCGTGCCAACACCGACTCTCCCCGCGAAGTACGTTCGAGCGGGGCCTTCATTGTATTGAGCAAAACTATTCGGTATATCGCTTTGATTTGTGTGAAGACTCACGTTTATAACTGATCCTCGTGTTTGGCCATCAATTTCAACACCGATTGCGTTGTTAATAATCGAACCAGCGCCGCCCCAAATCTGAGCCGAATCAGCATAAATAGAGAACGCATTTTGCACTGTGAATTCAGAGTCGTTCCGCGCCACGCCTCCTACACCAATCAGCGTAAGATTGGTAGCGGCCCCCGCGCCTCCGTAGGATGATTCTCCTTGAGTACCGACTGAAAGAGTTCTTGTATTGGCACCGCTTGTATTTCTTGAAGCACCCACGATACCGTACTGGTTCAGGGGATTGGGAAGGCTGTCTTCATTGATGCCGAGGAACGCGATAGCATGATTCGCGGGCTGGTCTACTACGCCGGCCACGTTTGCGGCTATGTTGGTGTACAAATACGAGCTTGTGGCACTATAAAAACTATCTTGAGGTCCTGCTCGCATATAGTGACCATCAGTGCTACTACCAATGTCAGTTCCAATCCTGAAGAGAGATATTCCTGTCGATGAAGACACGTCAAAGAGCTGGCTGACTTTATCTTTTCCTTGTATGGATACTAAGACGGGCAAAGGACTGCGCTTTGTTGAAGAACCAACACTGACGGTGAGGGTGGAGGTGCCGGCACTGAAGCCGTTACCAAAAGCAACCGAACCACTCATGGCGTTGAATGTAAGCGCGGCAGTGGAGGAGGTAGCCAGTGCGGTCGAGGTGGCAAGGTACAGCGTTGAACTTGCATTCCGGAATGTCCATGTGCTTCCTGCGGTACCTCCGTTGTCAACGAGTGCGAACTGAGGGCCAGTGGATGACGCGGCTGATCCGACAGTCAATGCCCAGAATGGTGTGGTGGTGGCGATGCTGACATACCCGCCGAGGAATGTGGCGGCAGGACCTGCTCCCGACTGTGTTACGGACAGTGTTGGGATGCTGTCGGTCGAAGAAGCAAAGAGACCGCCTTGGAACCAGAACGGTGTCGTGGTGGCTTGAGTGGTGGTGCCATATGTAGAGAGACCGACGGTGAATGGCCATGAACCACCGGCAGTCGGCCACGCGGTGCGGCAGTCGCTCGAGAGACAGAGAGAGGTGGCAGAGAGTTGCGTGGTGGATGCGTATGAGAATTGTGAAGCGTGTGTTGTTCCTGAGAGGTAGAGGTAGGTGGCTTGGAGTCCGCCCGTAAAGGTGGTGGTGGCGGGAGAGCCGAAGGTGGCGGCGCCGGAGAGTGCGTTGAAAGAGAGGGCGGCAGTGGTGGAGGTGGCGAGAGCAGTGGATGTTGCTATATATAGAGTGTTGCTGATAGAGCGGAATGTCCA
>CAYGMC010000001.1:28462-31017 GCA_964351105.1 uncultured Candidatus Saccharibacteria bacterium
CGAGAGCAGTGGATGTTGCTATATATAGAGTGTTGCTGATAGAGCGGAATGTCCAGGCGTTTGATGACGACGTAGTGTCGACGAGAGCGAGTTGGGGGCCGGTGGATGAAGCTGCAGTAAGCGCCCAGAATGGAGTGGTGGTGCCGATTCCCACATTTTTTGTATCATTACTTACATAGAAAATAGGCATTGCTTCAGCATCTGTGATGTTGAAATTCCCTCCCGCCACATTAACGAAAGAATAGCTTGTGTTGTTTATGAATAGTTCCGGTCCAGAGGCACCTGCTTGTATATCAATTTCATTTGCTCCATTGAAGAGAATGTGCGAATTTCCATAATCTAATGACGCTGACCCACTGCTTCCCGTGATAGTGAGGCCAGCTGTGGCATCTCGCACTTGTAATGCTCCGAAGAGCCACGTAGTTCCTGAAGAGGTGAGGAGTGATGTTGAGGCGGTGGTGAAGTACGTGGTGGAGGCAATGATGGTGGTGTCTTTGAGCCAGAGTGCGGTGGTGGTGGCTTGGGTGGTGGTGCCTGCGTATGAAAGACCCGTGGTGAAGGGCCATGCACCACTGCCCGTGGGCCACGCGGTGCGGCAGTCGGCCGAGAGACAAATCGAGGTGGCGGAGAGTTGCGTGGTGGAGGCATATGAAAGTTGTGAAGCATTCGTTGTTCCCGAGAGGTAGAGATACGTGGCTTGGAGTCCGCCCGTAAAGGTGGTGGTGGCGGGAGAGCCGAAGGTGGCGGCGCCGGAGAGTGCGTTGAAAGAGAGGGCGGCAGTGGTGGAGGTGGCGAGTGCGGTGGATGTTGCTATATATAGAGTGTTGCTGATGCTCCGGAGTGTCCATGCGTTTGAGGATGATGTGGTGTCGACGAGGGCGAGTTGAGGTGTTGTCGAAGCGGCGGCAGTGAGTGCCCAGAATGGCGTGGTAGTGCCGATGCCGACATATCCTCCATTAAAGAGTGCCGAAATTGGATTGGTCGCGGTTGTGGATGCAGTGAATACGGAAAGAGCACCGCGTGAAAAGATTCCCGATATTCCCGCATTGAGTCCTCCGCTAAAGTAGCTGTCGCCACCTACCGAGAGCATGCCCGAAAGATTGATCTGGTCTGATGCGAGAGATCCAATATTTGCAGCCGGCAGTGTGGCTCCTGGAAGTTTGAAGACCTCAACCCCGTTGGCCGCTGTACCCTCGCTGACAAATGCGTATTGACCAGAAATCGCCATGCTTGCAGCCGTGCTTGTAATAGCGGCAGCACCGACAGCGACAGGTCCTGTGGAGCTTGAAATGTCAAACACTTGGAATCGTCCTGCGCCAGATGATCCAGACACGTAGAGGTAATTACCTGACAAAATAATGCTTGAGGGATTAGCCGCGGTAACGGTGGTTGTTGAAACGACCACAGGAGATACGGGATTTGCTATATCAATAGTGAGTAAATTTGATGACCCTTGTCCGACATACGCATACCGTCCTGATATTGCCATACTGCCATCTGCTCCAGCGGCACCATTTGCAGTCACGATAGCCGAGACAAGACTTGGAGCGGATGGATTGGAAATGTCGTATATTCGGAAACCATTTTCTGCATTGCCAGAGATATACAAATACTTCCCTCTCACGGCGATTGATAGTGCTTGAGTACTTACTGAAAGTGCTTTCACAAGACGAGGATTCGATGGATTTGATACATCTACAATGTCTACAAAGGTACCACCGCCACCTCGTGTACCGATATATAAGTACCCTCCCGAAAGTACCGCTTGCCCACCACCTTGACCACTTGACGCTATTTGTGTAATTCCTACAGACACAGGCGTTGTGGGATTGGATACATCAACAACCTCTACAAAAACTTGATTGGTGGTAAAATTCTCCACGAGATACGCGTACTTGCCCGATACGGCAAGACCGCGCACGTGTCCTCCCACGGCAGTGTCGTACGATCCGACAATAGCTGGGCTGTTTGGATTTGAAATATCAACGATTTGCAAACCTGTATTGGTGGTAGTGGCTTGACCCAGGTACAGGTATTTGCCTTGAATCGCACTACTATATACAGCGGCGCCTGTCGCAAGACTTGCAATGTTTGTGGGATTCCCTGCTGTTTGCAAAATATTTCCTCCCCCACTGATCGTGAGTGCTTGTGATGGACTTGATGTTCCGATCCCAAGATTACCGGCAATGTACGCGCTTCCTGCGACGGAAAGAAGTTGTGATGGGCTTGATGAAGCAATGCCCAGGAATCCACTTCCCTGTTGAAGAACTAATTGCGTGCTTCCGATAGTAAATCCTTGTCCACTTGCGATAGTCGTTGTACCAGTGGTGGAGGTGAAGGCCCCGAGTCCAAAGAAGCCCGTGCCGCTCGCAGTGATTGCCGTTGACGATGCGAACGGGAATTGTGATGCGAGTGTGGTTGACGTGGCGTAGAAGGTGTCGGCGGTGGGAGTGGATGTGCCCGAAACAAGACCGAGAGAATCAACAGCGAGGATTCTGTTGGCAAGGCTCGTAAACCACACGGACGAGGTGGCGGTGAATTGTGATGTTGTTGCA
>CAYGMC010000001.1:31117-64041 GCA_964351105.1 uncultured Candidatus Saccharibacteria bacterium
TGGCTTGGGTGGAGGTGCCTGCGTATGAGAGACCGGTGGTGAACGGCCATGCGCCACTTCCGGCAGGCCACGCAGTCCTGCAGTCGGCTCCGAGGCAGAGTGAGGTGGCGGTAACTTGAGTGGTGGACGCATACGTCGCATTCCAGTTGGTCGACCAGCCGGTGGTGATACTGCCGAGCGTTGATGTTGAGTTTGCGAATGTGTTGAGACCAGTGAAGGTGTTGTTGTTGGTGAGGAGGGTTGTTGAAGAGACGGTGATGCTGTCTCCGCGGGAGAAGCTTGTGCCATTGATGGTGCCCAAGGTTCCTGTGAGGAGGTTGGTGCCGATTGAGGATGTAGAGACGAGGAGACCATTCTGATCAACACCGAGGAGTGCGGAGGCAAGGCTCGTAAACCACACGGACGAGGTGGCGGTGAATTGTGATGTTGTTGCAGTGGTGAAGTTTTGTCTGCTGCTCCACCAGTTGGTGTTGGTGAGCAAGGTGGAAGAAGCCGCGGTGATGGTTGGTGTGCCACCGGCGGTGATCGCGGTGTTGTTGATTGTTGCCAAGGTGCCGGTCAAGAGGTTGGTGCCAATCGATGAGGTGGCGACGATTTTGCCGGCGGTGTCGACACCGAGAACGGCGGAGGCAAGTGATGTGAGCCACGTGGCACCGGTGTTGGTGAGGAGTGTGGTAGAAGCGGCGGTGAAGTACGTTGTAGAAGCGATGATTGTGGTGTCTTTGAGCCAGAGTGCGGTGGTGGTGGCTTGGGTGGAGGTGCCTGCGTATGAGAGACCGGTGGTGAACGGCCATGCGCCGGCACCCGCAGAAGGCCATGAAGTACGGCAGTCGGCTGAGAGACAGAGAGATGTCGTAGTGAAGTTAGTTCCTGTCGCGTTTCCAAAAGAGATCTCTCCGAAACTTGTCTGACCAGAAACAGAAAGTGAGCCGACAGAAATAGATGCCCCTGAAATTGAACCACCGGTGATCGTTGAATTGGATATTGTCACACGATCAAGATTGTTGATTGCATTGGTTTGCGAGATCACACTGTACACCTGCTGTGTCGCTGTGGAGTTGGCACTCGTGAGTGAATACATTTTCGATGAGAGTTTGTTGTCGAGCTGGTTGAGCTTGGTATTGAGTTCGTCTTCAGTGATGCCGCCAGCCACCACGACGCGTTGCGTCTCGACAATTCGTTCGATGACAGGACTTGTGTTGTTGATTATTGTTTGCACTGCATTCGATTTGGTGGGAGTCGTGTCGCGTGAAGGTGTTTGTGCAAGCAAGCGGACTTCTTTTTGGTACGGCTCAATCTGTACTTCGACCATCCCGCCCGCATCACTTTTCGGTGCAAATATATTTCTCGACGCAAGCAAACGGGAAGGGAACGCGATTGAATAGGCGAGAGAGTCGATAGAGCTATTCCAAGCGCGAGCAATATTTCCCGCGTTGAATGTGATGCCTTTTACGAATTTTTCTAAAGTTCCTGTAGGGTTTACGGCCAGGGATGCAACCGCACTTTGTGCTCGCACAGCAAAATCAGGAAGCCCATCGTGCGCAATCGATTGATACGAAGACGTAATCGAATGTATTTCATTACGCGCAGAATCAACTGCAAATTTTGCGTATTGCGGATCGACGGCGGTAAACGTTCCAAACGTGAGCATGAATGCAAGCACCAGTGCTGTGAAGCGATGGAGAAGATCCATCGCCGGAGTAATGACATACACGGGAACGTGCCTCGCAGAAAGTGCGGCGTGTTTCGCACCCATGGGAGTAATTTTCAAAAATTGTTTTGTGTTTTTTCCACTCGCAAGCAAAGCGCGGACGAACGTGCCGCGGTCATAATTCCCCTCTGTCGATACAGGTCGAGTCGGTGATACATGAGCAATCGTTGTTTGAACGATTTTAGATGGATTTTTTATGGAAACGGTATTGGACAGAATATCTGGAACAGAACTAGAAAGAGCATGGTTTGAAGCCCTATATTCCATGGCGCGCTCTTTTGCCAGGGTCTCGCTGCGCTCACTTGCCGCGTGCTCACGAAGTATCAAAAACTGCTCAAATGAAGAGTTCTCGAGGTACCAATTTTTTCCCACGCGCTTCCCATCTATACGACCTTCACGACATTGCCGAGCAATGTAGTCGCGTGTGAGGCCGGAAATTGAAGCAGCCTCATTGGCTGAAATGTATCTGATGCCGTTGAAGAAAATTTCGCTGTTCATGGAAAGTACGGATGCACGATTTATCTAATATTTTACTAGATATTTCGGGTATAGATATAGATTTTTAAAATTAAAATGTGGATAACACTTTAGAAATAATTTTACTTGTCATTCTCTCAATCTGAGAGTTGAATTTGGGCAATTTGCACCACACAGAGAAGATCGAACAACCTTTGGCAGACACCTTCTGTCTCAAAACAAGCAAAACGCGCGGCCACTCCGAAAAACAAGTGAGATTCTCTGACGATCGGTGTTTTTTGAGGTGCTACTGTGGTAAAAACCGCATAACTCGGCTATCCGAGAGATAAAAAGCTTATTTTAGGCCATATTCAAGCGCACGCTCTTTTGCCAGGGTCTCGCTGCGCTCACTTGCCGCGTGCTCACGAAGTATCAAAAACTGCTCAAATGAAGAGTTCTCGAGGTACCAATTTTTTCCCACGCGCTTCCCATCTATACGACCTTCACGACATTGCCGAGCAATGTAGTCGCGTGTGAGGCCGGAAATTGAAGCAGCCTCATTGGCTGAAATGTATCTGATGCCGTTGAAGAAAATTTCGCTGTTCATGGAAAGTTAGACATCCGAAATATCTAATAAAACACTAGACATTTCGGATATAACATTATTCGAAGAAAACTTGAAGATAAATTGTTACGAATTAAAAACAAAATGTGCACGGCAAACACCTTTAATCAGCTTGTTTGCGGCACACTACTTCTGTAGCGAATACTATCGCGACGACTGTTTCTCGTATCTTATTGTAGAATTTAAGAGGACTTTCTCCTTGGACGTGAGTTATTTTAGATGTGCCGCGAAATTTTGGTATGGGTTGATCAAAGGTTTGCCGTTGATCAAGGATGCATGACAATATAACTCGTCTATCCGAGATACGTAAACAAAGGATTTATTGACTCTTTTTATAGCTCACTTGGAGCGATAGACGACTTCGAAGCCATTCACCAAAACTTGCCAGCATCTTTTCAGATCCTGCAGTATCGTTAACCGACTCACCACTACCTGTGGCGTAAATATTATTCCCTCGCACGCCAAGAAACCCTACACTGGCGAGCCCAAATAAAACTGCCACAACAAGCAGGGGGATCTGTATCGCCCGTATCTTCTCTACTAAAATATGCTTGAGCCCTGTGCTTCCTGGAAGCTCCTCTTGATCCAATGTATCGGGGAAATTCTGGTGCGCGCTGTCTTCTTTCGTCTCATAATGCACTTTGTTGTTGATTTCGTGTACAAAATCAGGTACGAGGGGCTTTTTTTCACTCAAATAGCTGAAGAAGGGTACATCTCCGACAGACATATCTTGTACAGACATGCTACGCGGTTCGTTTTTTTCGGGGAATCCCACCGATTGTGCCTGGACGGCAGCTAGAAGGGTGTCCTTTTCGTGTTTGTGGATCAAAATTGCCTCACGTTCAACGTACCATCTAGTACCTATCTGCCTGCTCAAAATCTTACCTGTGCGCGCAAGTTGACCAACGTAGTCTTGATTATAGCCCGTGAGCTTTGCGGCTCGATTTGCGGATATATAATCATGTCCGTCGAATGAAATCAGCGAATCTACATGGGGGGACGACTGACGTATGGGCGGGACAGGTTGGGAAGAATCCGATGCATTCTTGTAATCGAGCAGAGAATCAACAGATACGTACCACAGACCGCCGACTCGTTGTGCTTGGATGTCTTGCCCTCTAGCAAGTTGACCGATGTAGTCTTGAGTATAGCCCGTCATCTCGGATGCTCGTTTAGACGAGATGTATTTATTACCCTCCAATTCAATCTCATCGCTCATTGACCTTAGTATAGTGCTCAAACAGCCCCAGAGATAGTGCAATATCTTAAACTTCTGTGGATTCTCCTCTTTTCAACTTAGAAAAGTATATGTCTTTTAAGACTTTTGGGTTCCCCGATCCTTTCGACGCCTTCATCCCCTCACCTATCAAAAATTGTATGGCCGAGTCTTTACCTTGCATATAATCTTCCACTACTGACGGGTTATCGGCGATTATCTTACTGGCTATCAAATCGAGATCTGTAGAGTTACTGACTTGTAAAAATCCTTCATCTTTGGCGATATCTTCCACATTCAATCCTGTTTCTACTGCACGACGAAGGATGTTCTTTCCCCCTCTGGACGATACTTTTCCAGAAAGAAGTAGATCGATAATAGCTCCCAAATTATGGCTTAAAATGGGAATCTCGGCATCGATTTCCGTATCTCGCCTTTCCATATCTCGGATTATTTTTACAAGATCGTTCGCAATATAATTGGCGGCCAATTGGATGCGGGGAAGGTTGTTCCCTGACTCAACGACCACCTCATCGAAAAATGATCCTAGGGAACCATTGGTCACAAAAAGCTCAACATCGTCAGATTTTAGACCAAGCGTGGTATACCGGGCCCTACGGGCAGTGGGGAGCTCTGGGAGGCCCTCGCGTACGCGATCTACATGGTAGGCACTGATTTCGGAAAGCCTGAGGGACGGCAGGTCAGGATCCGGAAAGTATCGGTAATCGGCACTCCCCTCTTTTGTCCTCTGTCGGAATGTGGCTTGCTTCACTTCATCCCATCCACGCGTTTCTTGAACGATACGCTCGCCTCGATCAAGTGCTTCGGATTGGCGCCGTATTTCATACGCCACTGCGCGTTCCATTGCTCGAAATGAATTGAGGTTTTTTATCTCAACTTTTGTTCCCAATTCTTTACCAGAGCTTACAGAAATATTTGCCTCGACACGCATTTGTCCTTTCTCCATGTCAGCGTCCGATGCCTCTAGATAACGAAAGAGAAGTTGTAATTCTCGAGCAAATTTCGCTGCATCCTCCGCGTTGTGTATAACGGGATCAGTAACAAGTTCCATCAAAGGTATACCGGCTCGATTGAAATCAATGGTGGTTTCCCCATTTGTCTCATCATGCATAGAGCTTGCAGTGTCTTCTTCGAGATGGATACGCGTTATCTGCACACCAGCGAGCGACCCACCCGAAACGAGCGGATATTCGTATTGACTGATCTGATAACCCTTCGGAAGATCCGGATAAAAGTAATTCTTGCGGTCAAATTCTGTGTAATCCGCGAGCGTAGCTCCAAGCGCGACACCAACACGCAATACGTGCAGTATTGCCTCTTCATTGATTACCGGAAGCGTACCGGGGTGTGCCAAACACACGGGGCATACATTTACATTTGGTCGGAGCTCGTCGGGATTATTGAGGGAACGACAAAACATTTTTGTGCTCGTTTTGAGCTCTGCATGAATTTCGAGACCTATGGTAGCTCTGTACTCCGACATCCATGTACTCTATCAGATTTTTAAACGACTACGCAATCCACCGGCTCTCCCTTGGTGATGTCACCTATCGGGTAGTATTTTCCACTCCCCCGTTGCTATGAGAGACTCTGCTTTTTTGTATTTCATTTCTCGCTCCTCTTGACCGTTTGTTACCACAACCCTGTCGTTGCGACCATATTCTTTTTTTCCAGCCCCCGATGTTCCGCCGGTAATATTACGCACTGCATCGTGAATAATGTGCTGATCAGCTTGTCTCTCAGTGCCTCCCGAGAGAACATGAGGTAACGTGGTCAAGATATTACGACTATAGGCATGCTCCATCGTCTGGAAAAGTATGAGACCTTCTTTTTTGTACTCAACAAGCGGATCACGCTGACCGTATGCCCGAAGGTTGACTGAATTACGCAGGTATTCCATAGCTTCCAAATGCTCCACCCATAACGCATCGATTGATTGGAGCAAGAAACGACGCGCCGTCTTGTAAAACGAATCACCTTGTTGTTCTCGGTACTCCTTGATTTGATTTTGAAAGTCCGCCACCGTTTGTGTGTCTGATGCATGCTCGCTTTCCCCTACACGAGAAATTTCCTCGTCGATCTTTTCGTTACTCTCGGTGAGAAGAGCGCGACGACGTGCATATACACTTTGCCTTTGAATGTTCAGTACATCATCGTATGAGAGCACATGCTTGCGCGCATCAAAATTCAATTCCTCGATACGCGTTTGAGCTTTTTCGAGTGCGCGGGTAATCATCGAATTATAGATCGGCTCGTCTTCCGGAATCTTAAACGTACCCATGACTTTCTTGATAACGTCGGATGCAAAAACACGCATAAGAGAGTCCTCAAGAGAGACGAAAAACTGCGTTTCTCCCGGGTCGCCTTGTCGGCCCGAACGGCCACGAAGCTGGTTGTCGGTGCGTCGAGCTTCATGTCGTTCGGTGCCCAGCACAAAGAGGCCGCCGAGACTTTTTACTTCTTCGTACTCTGTCTCGCTTGCCGGATTACCGCCGAGCTTGATGTCGACACCGCGACCAGCCATGTTTGTTGCAATCGTAACGGCCCTCTTTTTTCCCGCTTGTGCAATGATTTCACCTTCACGCTCGTGATTTTTTGCATTTAGTATCTCGTGCGGTATTCCCGTCTGCTTAAAGTGCGCAGAGAGAATCTCGTTCTTTTCTACCGAAACAGTGCCTACTAAAACGGGTTGTCCTTTGGTATGTAACTCTTTTACTTTCTTTGCTATCGCATGCATCTTTCCCGATTCGGTCTGAAAAATGAGATCGTCAGAATCAAGCCTCTTGGGCGCTATATTGGTCGGTATCGTGACCGTATTGAGACCATATACTTTATAAAATTCTTCGGACGAAGTGGCAGCAGTACCCGTCATGCCCGCGAGCTTTTTGTAGAGTCGAAAATAATTTTGAAATGTTATGGAAGCAAACGTCCGCGACTCCTTTTGAATGGGTACTCCTTCTTTGGCTTCGATAGCTTGATGGAGCCCTTCACTCCATCGGCGGCCTGGTTGCATACGGCCAGTAAACTCATCGACAATGACTACTTGTCCATCACGTACAACATACGCTTTGTCACGCTCATAGAGGGCCTTGGCACGCACAGCTGTTTCAAGATGGTGAACGTATTTGATACCAGCATCGGTGTAAATATTTTCGATGCCCAAAGCCCTTTCAGCCTTTTCGATACCGGTATCAGTAAGTGCCACTTGTTTATGCTTTTCATCGATCGAATAATCTTCATTGGGCAACAAATTTTCGGCGATCGTTACGAAACGCGCATAAAGCGATTCGGCGTCCGCCACAGGTGCCGATATGATGAGCGGGGTACGTGCCTCATCTATGAGGATTGAATCAATTTCGTCGACAATCGCATAGTTATAGCCGCCATTCTTTTCGAGTCGCTGACGTAGGCTGGCTGATTCGTATTCGAGATTATCGCGTAAATAATCAAACCCAAATTCGTTGTTGGTGCCGTAGGTGATATCGGCTGCATATGCTTCAGTGCGGGTACACGGACGCAAGTATTCGTGAACAACCTTAAAACTACCGACAGTATCCACTTCTGCATCGTCTTGCGCGAGCTTGTCTGATTGCAAGTGTGGATCGTATATGTACGATGCTTCGTGATTGATAACGCCGATACTCATCCCAAGCGCGTAGTAAATTTGACCCATCCACACAGCATCTCGACGAGAGAGATAGTCGTTGACGGTGATGATGTGAACACCCTTTCCGGTGAGTGCATTCAGATACGCTGGAAGTGTCGCAACGAGTGTTTTTCCTTCTCCCGTGCGCATCTCAGCGATGTCGCCCCTATGAAGGATCATCCCGCCTATCAGTTGGACATCAAAATGGCGCTGACGGAGCGTACGACGTGACGACTCTCGTACCACAGCAAATGCCTCTGCGGCAATGTCTTCCAGTGTCTCACCATGCGCCAGACGCTCTTTGAATAGCACCGTTTTCGCCCTCAGCTCTTCATCTGACAGCGCACGCACCGCATCCTCAAGCGCATTTACTGCCTCCACAATGGGCCGCGCGCTATTGAGCGCAGCATCATTCTCTCCGCCAAAAAATCCCCTCCAAAAAGCCATATCTGTACCATCCTACCTCAAATCAATCGCTTTTGCGATTACGCTAATCTTGTTCCGTTCTCGACGCTTTGCTCTGGTACCGCAAGCACAACAGCCCCATCTGCTGTGTAAAATCCTGTCGTGAGGACCTCTGAGACGAACGGGCCGATTTGTCGTGGGGCAAGATTCGTCACACAAATAACCTTTTTGCCGATAAGACTGTCCTTAGAATACAAACGTGTAATTTGTGCACTCGACTGCTTTATCCCTCCGCCAGTTGGGGGATGCCCGAGGTCGACCCACAATTTGTAGGCTGGCTTTCTTGCTTCTGGAAAATCTTCGGCGCGAACGATGGTACCCACTCGTATTTCTAGCTTTTCAAAATCTCCCATTGTCGCAGTCATATGTGTAGTATAAACGAATAATTTCAGTGAAGACTTCGTCCGTGGGCGGCATTGCCGCCCACGGACATGATTATGACTTTCGTAGCACAGATAGTAAGTTATTCGAGCTTTGTCCCGAGCGGAACATCAGCATCTGGCACCGCAAGCACCCATACACCGTCGGGTCGCATGAAGCCATTGACCACTACCTCTGACACGAATGACCCGATGGTGAGTGGTAGAACGTTTGTTCTGCATATCACCAATCTCCCCATCAACCCCTGACTCGTGTAGAAGTCGGTGATTTGGGCACTTGAATTCCTATAACCCATCTCACCAAAGTCGATTACCAATTGGAATGCGGGTTTTCGCGCATCGGGAGATCGTTTAACTTTCGTTACCCGACCAACGCGTAGCTCCACTCCCTCAAACACGTCTTTAGCCATTTGTACTTTCTCCTTTCGTTGTACGACGAAAGCCTCGTACCTACAAAGATCAGAACGATCTATGCAAGGACGAGACTTCTATTGTCACGTGTACCACCTTACTTTGCCACCGCATTGCTGCAGTAGCCTCTATAACTAGCTCTGGCCGAAGCCGATACTAGTGTCCCCATTTTACGGTTGGGCTTCCGTCGCTCCTTTCGGGCGCAGCTCTGGGGTAGGTTCGGCCTTCGCCTACTATTCCCCTTCATTGCTTTTCATTCAGAAGTATATTCGAAATGTTCGCACTGTCAAAAACAACTCCTGTGCGAAGAGTTGTTGGTATATATATCATTTACATCTTTTTAAATGTCCGAAAAAGACGCAATGTGGAGGACGGGTGCGAGCTCCAAAGTGAAAGTCTTATGTGAGTGCCGCCGCCCTCCACGCTACGTCCTTTTATATTCCTCCAAATGAAGCCTAGCACCCCTCTGAGCTTTGGCAAGGTACGATACTGCTCTATATATACAACCGAAAACCGCTCTTGCGAGCGGTATCGGCGACTTTCATGGAATTCCACACTTCACACGGATGTGTGGCACTCACAACAAAGCGATTATAACGCGCAACGAAAGAAATGCAAGCACAAAATGCCTACTGTCCGGGGACAACGCCACTCTGTATCTGCAAAATATACTGATCTGCTTGTGGCTTTACGGAAGTAGCGATTTTTCCTATTTCTCGCAAAACTGCGATAGATGCCGCGTGATCCTTTGCCGAATAATACGCGGCAGCAAGTGTGAAGTATCCTTGAATGTCGGAAGGTTCTGCCTGTACGTGCGCCTGCCATATCGGAATGAGTTTGTTGAACTGGCCACGAGACACGTACACTTCTGTAATACGTGGATCTGCGGCCTTGCCAGACGCAAGTATCGGCGCAAGTATTGCATCCGCTTCTTTGTCGTTACCTGCCCGAATGAGTGCGGCGGCGTAATAAATTCGTGCATCAAGATAATCGGGGAATAGGTCGTAGGCCATTCCAAAGTATTTAACCATTGAGGCCTTATCCCCTTGTAATTGGGCATTTTGTGCCAATTGGAAAAGGATGGTTTGTTTACCAAGAGAGAGTTTGTGCGCCTTTTCGAGTTCAATGTGCGCATCTCTATACGCACCCGCAGTACCCAAGACTGCGCCTGCAAAAAGCGGAAAACGCGCGTCCAGCGGCGAGCTCTCGGCTTGCAAATCAAGCTCGCGAACCGCCATTTCGACGAATTGTTTTTTAATGGAATCGGGAAATTCTGAACGTACGATTTGCATCGATATCTGCGCGAGCTGCTCTCGTGCTTCTTGTGTCCCGTAGCTGTCATACGCAATCGCTTTTTTGAAAAGGTCGAGATTCTTTGCAACGTCCGCTTGTGGCATTATGGCGTTGATGAGCGCTTTGTTGGCCGCATATGCGTGCGAATTGATCATCCACGCACTTCCCCACGCCATCGCAATTGCGACGAGAACAGCCGCAGGAAGCATGGAACGTGGAATTATTTCTTGATCGAAGACGAGCGGAATCTTCTGCACTAAATTTTCTCGGTACGCAACGTATCCGAGGACCGTCGCAAAGAGTATGTAGCTCGTCACATTGTCGAAGACTGTCAGATTGTGTACGAAATATCCCGCAAGAAGACCCGTAAGGATACTCGACTCAGCTCGCGCAAACGCATTTCGCCTCCAAAGGATCCACAGAGTCGCGGCAAATATCGAAAGATAACTTAAAAGGCCGAGCGTACCGCCAGCCACCCACCAATCGAAAATAATGTTGTGCACACGATCAAACCATTGTTCTTGCGCGTACATGCGCGGATCATAGTATTTGTCGAAGACGAGGGCGTAATTTTCTTGTCCCCAACCGAATATGGGGCGTTCTTTAACTCCCTCAAGAGCCATGCCCATATTGTAGAAACGCGCTTTCGTAGTTCCGTCTTGGAGTGAAATAGAAGACAAGCGACCGAGGAAACCGATTTTATGCACAATCGCAGCATCGCGCGCCATAAAGAGGATTGCTCCCAGCATTATTACCATCGCAATCGCACCAATGGTCATCTGTCGTACGCGCTGAGACGCGTTGGAGGAAAGAGCAAAAAGCACGAGCGAAAGAATACCGCCGGCGATAAGACCGAGTATTGCGCCTCTCGTACCGCTTGAAAGAAGCGCCAGAGTGTCGATTATCATGGCAAATCCATACAAAATCGATGGTGCCAAACGCTTGCCTTTTCCGCGCACAACCCACATCTGATACCACAGAAGAGCTGCGATGAAAATATGGAAGAGCATGTAGACAGCAAAGTAAATCGGATTACCGAACGTGGCATCGACACGTCCTGTAAGACCAGTACCACCAGAACCGAGCGTCATGATACCCGCCACCTGCATAAACCCGAGCACGCTCAAGATTGCCGACACGACGAGCGACCATTGAAGAAGTCTCCTCCAAAGGTTTTCGGTGTGCAACACAGATACTGAAACTACCAATAACAAAAGTGTGTGTGCTATCGTTATCCACCCATCCATGCGCTCATAATTGCTCCAAAAACTCTTGAATGGATACGCTCCTTGTGCATCTGCGATTGCAATAATGAATACAAAAAGAGCGAAACTTCCTAATATCCATGAACGCCGTGGCCGGTATTGGGGCACTATGAACGCAAGCGCGAGCCACGCACTGGCAATAATTTCTACGATAATTCGGAATGCGAAATTCTTGCCCGTAATATAGGGAAAGAAAAGGCCATTGGCAACGATAAGCGCGACTGCCGGGAGAGCAAAAATGCCTGCAAGTACAATCGCACGAAGAGTCTTTTCCGCTACTGTTATCATGGCGCGCATTCTACCATCATATTTGTATGACGCTAATGCGAGGTAGGCTGTGAATCTCTCAGTGCTCGACGAATTCTCACCATTGCACGAAGTGCACCAATACTGTCACGTACGTGATTGAGTTTGCTTACTCTCCCGGGAAATCGTTCTTCATCCCACCGGATCGGCACCTCACGAATGCGCAACCCTGCGCGCTCAGCGCGCGCGAGGAATTCTATGTCAAAAAACCACCCTGTTTCCACGCACGTAGCAAGAACGTCCCTCCCGTGCACATTCATGACCTTGAGACCGCACTGTGTATCTTGCACACGAATGCCAAGTATCATCTTCCTCAAGATGTTGAAGGCTCTCGATAACACACTCCGGAATACTCCGCGGCGGATGATTTCGGTGTTGAGCAGGCGCGAACCGACGACAATATCGCAATCATCATTTTCGATGAACGCAACGAGCGTAGCAATTTCTGACGGATCCGCAGAAATATCGGCGTCAATAAACCCAAAAATATCAGCCTGTGAGTGGCGCGCCGCTCCCACCACCGCCGCCCCTTTACCGCGCACGGGCACGGAAAGGACACCGACACCAATGACACCTTTCGCAATACGTGCAGTCGCGTCGAAAGAGGCGTTGTCGCATACCGTGACAAGCGCATCTTTTTTCCCCGCGTCTCGTAAGGCACGGAGAACTGCGCGCGCAGATTCTGCAATGATCCGCTCTTCATTATAGGCAGGTATGCAAATTTCAATTCTCATTATCGCCATTGTATACTGAAGTCGTTATGATAATAGGATCAATATTACGGCGCTTCTCAATGCTTGAATTGGAAACAGCCGATGGAAAGCATTTTACAATACAAAACACATTTCTTACTAAAATTGCGCTCGCACTGATTGGCGCACCACACCTCGGATTTCGTGCTCGCGCACGAATCGTCTTGCGTTTCTTACGAGGCACATCTCGTTCCACGCACATACTCGATGTAGGTGCAGGATTTGGTATTCTTGCCCTTACACTGGCCGACAAGGGATATTCAATAGATGCTCTCGACCTAGAACAGTCACGCGTTGACGCCCTGAATGCACGAAAAAGAGAGATTACGGTGCTCGATGCGCGTATTCGCGCCTTCCAGGGATCAATTACCGAACTCCCGTTTGAGGATAATTCGTACGATCTCATCATTTGTTCAGAAGTCGTAGAGCATGTAAAAGACGATGTGAAGGCCATCGCCGAGCTTAATCGGGTGCTATCGCCAGGAGGGACACTCATCATCACCGTTCCCTACCATTCAAAAAACAACGAACGTATATACCCAATGTTCGGACACGAACGACCTGGCTATACCGAAGCTGATATGCGCCGACTTCTTGCGACACATAACCTTTCGATTGAGAAGATTGCCTGTTATGAGTATCCACTGGGTGCTCTGTTGTTCAAAATCCACAATATGATTCACTCGGCACCTCTGATGGCGGCGTTGTTCTATCCGTTTTATCTACCGTATCTAGCGGAAGAAATATTAGGCATTGGTGAACCTAACGGTATTGCGTTTCAGATAAAAAAACTCACCTAACGCGGCCATGGTCGTCTTCTAGACGGACAATATCTGACTCATTGAAATTTCCGAGCGCGATCTCTACGATGGTCGCCCCTCGTTTTGATTCGAGGCGATGCTGTGCGTGTGCTGGCACGGTAAACATCTGCCCGACCATGAGCTGTATGCGTTGCGGCTTGCCATTTGCTTCGATTGTCGCTATTGCATCCCCTTTCACCAACACCCATTGTTCAGAGCGATGTTGATGATACTGCAAACTCAGACGCTTTCCCGGCTTGATGTAGAGCGTCTTCAATTTCCACTGTTTGCCTTCATCCCATCCATAAAATTCACCCCAAGGGCGCACGCTTCGGAGAAAATTTCGGCTCACGTCGCGAATCATCCATGAAGAAGATTGTACTTTGCCACCCTCGCCTACGTTGAAAACCATTCGAATGCCGAGTTTTTTGCAGAGTGCAACCTCGGGAATGTTGTCCTTGAGTCGATCGCCTCCGTTGGCAAACGTGGTGGGTTTCAATTCTTCGAGCGTTCGACAAACACTGCGATCTGAATCATTGCGCTTGTGACTCGTGAGGACAACTTTGTCGACGAACGGCAACTCGGCAATGAGCTCCATGCGCTCCTTTTGTGGCATAAATACAAACCCTTTTTTATCCCGCAACCAATGGTCGTTGTTGATGATAACGACCAGTTTATCTCCGAGCGCTCTTGCCCTTTTAAACATCCGCACATGGCCGACGTGCATAGGGTCGAACCCGCCCGAGACAGCTACCCACTTGGCTCGATCATTTTTCTTCTTCATGCCGGTACAATACACTGATTTTAGGATGATTCAACGATGGGCACTCTTTGTTCGACTGCACTGTTTATCGCCACTAGATCAGGTCGCGTTTTTAGAAAACTCACCACGTCTTCCGCAGAAAAATCTTGATTTTTTTGATACAGTTCTTCATACACAGCGCAGATCAGCTGATAATCTTCTGGAGTATCGAGTGTGAGACGCAACTCTGGCCACCGCATATCACCCCGTGCCTCCCAATTGACCACCTTGAATTTCTCCGGTTGGCTACGGATAGAATATCCCGCGTGTTCACGATACGCTGGTTCGGTATCTTTTTTCTCGGCTTTTTCGAATGTCGAAAATTTATATGCGCGCACATTAAAGCCGAGTGGGAATGTGACCGGATATTCGTTGCCGACAACATCGGCATCCGTGCTCGCAAGCAACTCAAGACACTTGTCCATATGCCGATGATCCACGAGTGGGCAATCCGCCATACCTTGCAAAAGATATTCGGCACCGTGCTTTTGAGCTGCTTGCGCCACACGCGCAAACACATCATTTTCACTGCCACGGAAATACGTACAATTCATTTTCTCACAAAGTGCCACCACTGCATCGTCTGTCGCATTGGTTGTCGTCGCGACCACCACTTCATCGGTCAAGGTACTGCGTCGGTGTCGTTCAATCATATGAGCCATAACTGGCTTACCAGCCAAGGGCAACATAATTTTCCCTGGCAAACGCGATGAAGTCATTCGCCCCTCAATTGTCGCCACCACTTTTTTTCCACCTATCATTCATTAAATATACGTTTATATCGTCCATAAACAAGTGTGCCCTTGATACAACGCTAAATTATCTCATCAATCACCGCGACGACACGCTCCGTCGCCCCTTTGGGCCACAAGGTTTCTATCTTTTTATGTGTCTGTGGAAACGTTCCTTGCTGATATTTTTCTATCAGAGCTTTCAGCTCGTCTTCGTTCCGCGCAAGCTGAGTAACACCGAGTGCGTTGGTCGGCAAGGGGTCATCTTCTCTTCCACCGGGTTGGTAACTTATTGTCGGCTTGCCTGCAAACGCGGATTGCATCAGAACGGGGCTAAACATACCGATCACCAGTCCGGCACGAGAAAGTTCCTCTTCAAGAGTCGCTTGGTTCCCGATAGTAATTCGATCCGTTAGATACTCATCGAACTTTTCTTTCTCCTCACGGGGATGAAGTCGTATCGAAAGGCGCATATTCGGCGGTAATGTTTTGATGACATCTGCAAGAATGTGATATTCATCGAATTCTCCTTTGTGTGAAGTCGTAATTTGTATATCCTTCCGTATCGGTTGTGAGATAAAAACGGTCCACAACGGGTTCTCGTGGTCGCGAGAAATATTTTCTGTGAAGTGATCGAAATGCGGATTTCCCGTCACAACAATTCTCTCAAGGGGGATGCCGGTTGTGTACATGTCGCCCTTCATGCGCTCATCGATTACACATACACGAGTTGGTAATTGTGCATTATGCGCTTGATTCTCTACAAAACGATATCCATAATAATTCCAGAAATCAAGAACATACACAGACGGAACGTCTCTCGTATGACAAAAAACCAATAGTCGTTTATCCAACGTAGCACCGACACTCCCCCCGCAAAGTAAGAGATCGGGGGCATACGCTTCGACAAAAGACTCTGCGGACGAGTCCTCAATATTTTCAGCATCCTCAAACGCCACCCCAGCGCGCAGAAAAATCTCTCGCGCGGGCCCCGTGAGGAGTCCGTCGCAGATATCCCCTCGAGCGAGAAGCATCTGTACGACCGGTAGGATCGCATGAGCGCCACCGGGATCGTTCGCGGTGAATAATATTTTTTTAGGCGATCTCATCTTTGTGACTGATAACCTTCCTGAGCGCTTGAACAAAAAGATTAATGTGTGCTTTTGTATGCGGATACTGGCAGATATCGGTTAGTGTGATTTCTTCTGATTCCAGTTGTTCGACCACAGGACATGTGCCTTTGGAATAATCTGGATTACCACCATAGTAATTATTCTTGAACGGAAATTCTGTGTTGTTGAACGCGCGACGAGTTTGGAAGACTGGCAGTAAATGAGCAGGCTTTATGTACCCCGGCGACAGCGCAAATCCTTCGGCGGTCATCGCCCGAGAGAGCGCATCACGTGAAATGCCGAGCACTTTTTTATCGACCTTCAACGCGTAGCGGTAGTAGACATGGGTATTGTTGGGGTGGATATATGGCACTGTGATACCCGGAATCTTGGAAATTTCTTTCGTGAGGTGCGCCGCTAGTGCTTGACGTTTCTTAGTGAGAAAATCGAGGCGACCGAGCTGAATCTTGGCTATAGTAGCAACAACTTCTGTCATGCGATAATTGCTCCCAAAAATAGGGCCGCCGTCATAATGAGGCATTTGATCCACTACCGCCTCGCCATGATTGCGACAGAGTTGTGCACGAAGTGCCGCTTTGGCATCGTTCGTCACCAACACGCCCCCTTCACCAGTCTGCATTGTCTTATGAACGTTGAAGCTAAAGACGCCAACATCACCGATCGTACCGGTGAATTTCCCTTTCCATGTGGCACCCGGTGACTGCGCATTATCTTCAATAACCTTGAGCTTGTGTTCTTTTGCTATTTTCAGAATTTCGGTAAAATCCGCGGCCTGTCCGTAGAGGTTTACAACCATGATGGCTTTCGTGTACTTGGTGATGCGCGCTCGTACCGACTTCGGGTCAATGCAAAATGTTTGCGGATCAATGTCCGCAAAGATCGGTACAGCGCCATTTGCGAGGATGGATGTTGCCGAAGCCGACATGGTATAGGGAGAGACGATTACTTCATCCCCCGGTCCGATGCCAAGTGCAACAATCGCGCCATGCAAAGCTGTAGTCGCCGAGTTAAACGAAACCGCGTATTTTACTTTAAATTTTTCCGCAAATTTTTTTTCGAATGCGCGCACTTCCACACCTCCGAGGAAACGCCTATCGGCCACCCCCACGAATCCCGAGAGCGGGCCGCGTCTGATAAGTTTTGTTATCGCAGAAATTTCCCTCTGATCATGATTATGTACCTCACTCAATGGTCTACTCAAGACTGGTTTACCCCCATGAATTGCGAGTACCGAGTGTGTCTTTTTCTTCATAATTAAGCAGTATACTCGACGGCCTTGCGAACGCCATCCTCGAGGGCGCTTGTCGAAAGTGCTTCCAAAACAGCAAGCGTTTCCATGCCATTTTTAATACTCGTCATGGGAACTCGTTTTTCTTCATACGCACTGACTGCCTCTGCGAGCGCATCATTTGTCATACTCCGCACGTCGTACGTATTTTCAGAATCCGCGTACGAGAATCGCGGCATGCCGACTGTGGGAGCAAATTTGAGCGGAATGATATTGAGGGCATATCCGTATTCACGCAAGAGCACAACATTTTTTTCACCGGTTATGTATATCTCGTTGATACCAAAATATTTTTGATCAAAACTCTGCACCATAATGGTGATATTGCTTTCTGTAATAAGAAGTCCGTCGATATTGAGGTCGTGCTCCGGGTGCGTTGTGTTGCGCTCGTTAATGCGCCCATGCACCGCAACGATCTTTTCATTCAGAAGGAACATGAGTGCATCTATTATGTGACCTGCATTGTTACGTGCGCCATTACTGTAATAACAAGTGATCTGCTGGATCTTTCCGAATGCGCCATGGAGAATTTTCTCACGAACTTCGTTGAAAAGTGGAAAGAGGCGACGCTGATAGTTCAGTACAAATGTCGTATTGTTTTTAGCTATGATGTCCCTGATCCTCTCGGCATCTTCAACGCTGTGAGCAATCGGCTTTTCGCCTATGATCATCGATACGCTACTCTCTGCACAGTGCTCAATGATAGACGCGTGAGTCGCAGAGTTCGTTGCAATAATCGCAATGTGTGGCTGTATCTCGGTCAGACAGGTCGTGAGATCGGTGTAGGTTGGAACATTCGGAAACAGCGCACTGGCCTGTTTTAAATGTTCTTGGTTCACGTCGACTAATGCGGCAAGTGTTGTTCGCGGATTCGCCGTAAGCGCGCTCGCATGCGTGCGCGGCTGGGGTCGTCCTTGGTCGCTTTCCCAAAGGGCTCCGATATTTCCACACCCAACGACGATTCCTTTGTACCGCATGATTTAGCGAGCTTTCTCGCTCAATGGAATTTTCGAAATACCTGATATGACAGGCGGTTTCTCTCGATCAAGCTCACCATTCAGATACGCATCTACCATTTTGTTATTGAAAAGGTCGTAAATGACGCGTAAGTGCTCCGGCTTGAAATCCTTCCCCATGTACAAACGACCCGACGAACGCTGTTCTTCTTGGGTGAAATAACCGCGTTTCTCTCGTTCCTGGAAGAGTGTGATCATGTCTTCAGAGGAACGGAGAACAACCTTGCACGACACATCGTGGATGCCGTCACCTTTTGTAAGTTCAGGCAAACTCTGATGAATGATCGCACCAGCATCCGCCTTTGGCACAATTTGGTGAATAGTCGAACCGGCCCAGTGCGGTTGCATATTATAGAAAGGCCAAAAAAGGGTCGCCGCGCCTCGATACCACGGCGAAAGTCCCAAATGTAAGTTAATCCGATCGTTTGGAAGAACGGATAATACCGGTTCTTTGATGAGTCCGACCCCAAATACAACCACAATATCCGGCGCGCATTTTTGCACAAATGCGGCAGTTTCGGCTGTGTTAAAGGTATCAAAAGTGCAGTAATGGGTTGGAGTATGCGCATACACTTGTTCTGCTTCTGCAGTGGTGAAATATTTTTGCTCTGCCGCGAGACGATCTGCAAAATGTCGCTTAAAATTCTCGGCATCGTGCGCACGTATGCCTGCGGGTGGACTCGGGAGAATTTCTTCGCGGCGCATACAAACAACACCACAAACATCGAACGATCGCAGCAATGCCGAGTGAATGAATAAATGACGCGGGTGATTCCCTGAAAAAATCAGCACTTTCATGGCGTTAACTCTATACTGCGATCATATTTCAGACAAGCGGCCGTAGTGCTACATGATAGAATGGGAAATATGGTAAAAAAACTTGTCGATGCTACGACGTTGGACCAATTACTTCAACAATTATTCCCGATTTGTCGAAGTATAACCGGTGACGGACTGCGCCAAACGCTCAAGATTGTGCAAGAATACATCCCCCTAGAAGTTCACGAGATACCCTCGGGAACAGCGGTGTTTGACTGGACAGTACCGCGAGAGTGGAATATTAAAGGTGCATACATAAAAGGCCCTGCGGGAGACACGATTGTCGATTTTAAAAAAAATAATCTACATGTGATGGGATATAGCACTCCCATAAGGACAAGGATGACATTGTCGGAATTACGGCCGCATCTCTATTCCATTCCAGAAAAACCGGATATCATTCCCTACAAAACCAGCTACTACAAAGAAAATTGGGGGTTTGGTATTACCCATGACCAACTTCAAAATTTGATCGAGGGCACCTACGAAGTCGTCATCGACTCAACTCTCATCGACGGATCGCTCACATACGGGGAATTATATGTGCAGGGTACTTCTGCCAACGAGGTGCTGATATCTTGCTACCCGTGCCACCCATCGATGGCCAACGACAACTTGAGTGGCGTGGTATTGACCACACTTCTCGCGCAACACATGTTGACCGCCAAACCTCGCTATTCATATCGTTTCCTTTTTGTTCCTGAAACAATCGGTGCCATTGCGTGGCTTGCACGCAACAAAGAAAACACCGAGCGTATCAAGTACGGTCTTGTTGCTACATGCGTGGGAGATGCTGGACATTTCACCTACAAGAAAAGTCGAAGGGGTAACGCCGCTATAGATCGAATTGTCACGCGCGTTTTGAAAGAAGCCGGGGTAGAACACGAGATCATTGATTTTTTCCCTTTGGGGAGTGACGAGCGTCAATACTGCTCACCGGGATTTGACCTGCCAGTTGGATCTCTTATGCGCACCATGTATTACAAATTCCCGCAATATCACACATCGGCCGATGATCTCAGCTTCGTTCGTGGAGAACATCTGATGCGAACATCTTTGATGTATCGAAATGTATTCGATGCTATAGAACGTGCGAAGATATACCGAAACACAAATCCAAATTGCGAACCACAGCTCGGCAAGCGTAATTTGTATGAGGCAGTCGGCGGAATGAATCACGAAGGTCCCATGCAAGTGCTTATGTGGGTATTAAATCTATCCGATGGTACGTATTCGCTCGAAGATATTGCCGAGCGCTCACATATTGACCTCAAAATTATTACTGAAGCATCAGAGGTGCTCCTCGCACACAAACTGATCGAACCTATTACGTAGAAAAAACACTCCTATACAAAATCCCAGGTGAGTGTCGTGTCTTCTGGAATGTCTTTTCGCGCAACACGCCCCACAACCGCGTTCATAAACTTGGTCGGAATACCCGTGCCAGGGCGTTTGCCGAGGAGCATGTTTTCTGTGATGACAGTACCTTTTGCGATGGGAACAATCGAGGTGAGCGAGCGGCGCGCAAGCTTGCGGGCGGCCATTTCAGATTTGAGCGGCGCACGGTGCATTTGTCCGAGACTTTTTTCCGCCAAGCGCACCGCTAGGCAAAGTTGTTTTAATTCACCGGGGTCTACCCCCAGCTTATGATCAGGGCTGTCTGGTAGTGATTTATCCACTGTGTAGTGTTTTTCAATGACTCGCGCACCACGCATTACCGCAAATGCAGGAGTCAGAGGGTCAAACGTGTGATCTGAAAAACCAATGGGAATATCGGGAAAAGCGCGTTGCATATCATCAATCATAAGAAGATTGGCATCTTCCGCGTCCGTTGGATAACTAAGAATGCAATGAAGAAGGATGATTTTGTCGTTGCCGAAAGACTTTATGTGCTCCACTGCCTCCTCCATTTCGCCGATAGTTGAGGCCCCCGTTGACATAATGATTGGTTTCTTTGTTTTCGCTATCTTTTTAAGGAGCGGGAAGAAGGTAATGTCGGCCGAAGCGACCTTATACGCAGGAACGTCTATTTTTTCCAAAAGGTCGACGGAATCGAGATCAAACGGTGTCGAAAAGAACGTTATGCCTTCTTTCTTTGCATACTGGACGCACTTTTTATAATACTCGATTGGAAAAGCATCGAGCTTCGAAAAAGTCTCGTACTGCGAAAGATCATCGTCGCCGACATTCCAATACTTTGGCGCTTTCTTGGTAGTGAGATGCTCCGCCTTGTACGTTTGAAATTTGATCGCATCGCACCCTGCTTTTTTCGCTTCGCGTATGTGTTTGTATGCTCGCTCGAGTGAACCATTGTGATTGACCCCTGCCTCGGCCATGATGTACACAGGCTGTCCTGTACCAATCTTTTTGCCGGCAATATGTATAGTATTCATAGAGCAGAATCTTGTAAGTTAAGAATTATTTTTTGAATTTCACTCTTGGTCAGTTTGGGAGCCTTACCAGAATGATACCCGTACTCCTGATCTTTTTTTGTTTTGCTTTTGAAGCGGCTGTTTTTTTTCAACTGCTGTGCCGTTATGCCTGGCATAACGATAAAAAGATTCTCTCTCTCCACGGCAAATTCGGCTTCGTGTTCGGTAAGCAGTTTTTCGTGTATTTTTTCTCCGGGGCGCGCACCAATAAATACATAGGTGCTCTCTTTTTTAATCGCATAATGTTTCTGCAAAAGATCTACATACGCTTTGACCAAATCCTCGATGGAGACCGACGGCATTTTGAGTACGAATATTTCCCCACCCTCCATGTGCGCGACGGTCTCAAAGACCAACTGAACAGCCGACTCTGTCGGCATGATGAATCGTGTCATACGGTCGTCGGTTATCGTGACTGGCTTCCCCGCGAGTACCTGCCTCTTGATAATCGGCAAAAGCGAGTTACTGCTCCCGAGCACATTCCCAAATCTAACCGACGCGAAGATGGTCCGACGATTGCCTCTGTATGCGTTGGCGGCAGATGTTAATTTTTCGGCAAGTAATTTTGTAGCACCGAGTGTTGAATTTGGTTCGGCCGCTTTATCTGTTGATATCGTTATTACTTTCTCCACGTTGTGCTCGAGTGCAATATCGAGGACATTCTGCGTGCCATAGACGTTGGTCTTGACTGCTTCAAATGGGTTGTACTCGCAGAGTGGAACATGTTTCATCGCGGCGGCATTGAAGACAATATCAATATCACGCATTGCAAAATGCAAACGATCACGATCTCGCACATCCCCCACGAGTGAACGGATCCGTGATTGATCGGTAAGCGAGTGGAGAAGGTCTTGATGTTTGGACTCGTCGCGCGAATACACTCGAATCTGTTTAGGGTTATATTTCAAAAGCTCTTTTACGATACCCGAACCGATTGAACCGGTACCGCCAAGGACAAGGATTCGCTTGTTTGAGAATAACTTTTTGTAATTCATACAATGGCTCTACATCAGTATTTTACTGAGTCCTTCACGCAACTTGACTCGAGGGTGCCATTGTAGTCTTTTTTTTGCCTTTTGGAAACTCCCCTGCCAATAGGTCGCAATCTCTTTAGGATCAACACGTATCTCTACCGGTATATGCCTGCCCGTGACTTTCTCCGCGTTGTATACCAATGTGGCAATACGCGTTGATTCGCCACTACAAATCGTGAAAACTTCTGTGCGCCCCTTGCGAAGATCCTGCTGCAAAACTCTGAGAAACGCCTCAGCAACATCGCTCACGTACACAAAGTCTCGTGTTGTTTCTTTTGATGTCCGCAAAACAAGTGGTCTCTTCGTTTTTACCGCAACACGCAATTGGTCGATGATCGAATCCGACGGATTCGAATTCGGCCCATACATATTTGCGATGCGGAAGATGACACCTGATACGCTGTATTTCTTCGAGGCGTCCTCTATCGCACGCTCTGCAGCCATCTTGGATCTGCCATAGAGACCACGCGGCAAAAGACGCGATGTTTCGTGGACAATTTCTCCCTTGTGCGGCTGTGCATACACCGCAAAAGAGGACGCGTATACAAACACCGTATTCGGCGCAGTGTCTTTCAGTGCCATGAGAAGCTGAACCGTCGAACGAACGTTGAACTGATATTCCCTTGGATCTGCCGCCCGATTGACACCTGCGATGTGGAAAACAAAATCCGCTCTCCGCACCTTCTGACGCAGTAATTTTCTTTCATCGAACATCTTTCTTTCGAGGGTAACAACCTCTATTTCTTTCATCAAAGAGAGCGCCCTCATGACGTGTGTTCCGAGGAGCCCTGTTGCACCAGTGACGACAATCTTTTTCCGTGCTGATTGAAGAGTCAGCGGAATAATCCCTTTTCTTGAGTATGTGATTATCTTTTGTAATTCTCTTCGGATATCATCCGCGGACATGGTTAGAGGTGTCGCAGGGTAGAAAACAAAGCGGTATGTCTGATGCGGAAAATATTTCTCGACATAGCGTCGAACACGCGGCAAATGGTACGCATCGCTCACAATGACGATTTTTTTGTCTCCCTTCAAAAACGTACGCGGAAATAGCGCAAACTGGTCACCAGTGTGACGAATGTGCTCTTGCGGCCCAACGATAAGATTCTTTTTTGGGAAAGAGTATTTCTCTTCGAAAAAATCTTCTGATCGCCATTTTTTCAAATTCTGATTATGTTGGTCGTATCCACTGATATAGACCTGCGGGAGTTTGGAGCCTTGTACCTTGTGAATCTTCTTCGCCAACCGTATTCCCCACTCAAGCCGTCGTCGAGTATCGCTCCCCTTTTCCCAACCAGTGTCGTACCCGCTCAAGACCCATACTACATCCCAATCTTTCTCAACTTTTGGCTGTTTCGAGGTAAATTCCGCTCGAATGTTTGCCATTGCCTCTTGGTGCGACATATAGTGCACACTCTACCAAAACTGGACAAAATAGCAAAACAGTGTTTATATGAAAGCAGTGATCCGCCAATGAGGCGGACCTTGAGGAGGCGCATCATGTCTATGACAAGTAAGCAGTACTGGGGGTTTGCCGAGCGAAGTTTCCGTGACGCAAGCACGGATTTGGTCTTGCCCATCGACCATGGAATCGTAGGAATGCCCGTTGGTGCTCAGTTCACTGGTGTGAGCGCTGTGGGCCCCATACTTGCGCTCGCGGCTTATAATCAACCAGCCGTGTGCCTTGCCACGTGGACTATATCGGGAGGGTTGCTCACGTTGCGTGAGGAGAAAGTGTCGGGCGTAATATACACTAGGCGCGTCCGAGGAGAACTAGTGCCCAAAAGGAGGCGCATGTTCCGCGACTTTCCTTATCCTGCCGACGCCAATCGAATGTCGGCGGCTGTCATGCGATCCGACCGAGAACTCGGCCTCATCCGAGGCACCGAACGCGCGATTCATTGGATCGAAAAGGGAGACGATGGACTCTGGCACTTCAAAAAAAGAGACGTGCTGCCCGCAAGCGGTTACGAGTTGATTCACTCGGCGGTATTGTTGGACACAGACCATCTGTGGACGATTGAGGGACGCCGTGGATTTGCCGAGGCGGCATTGTGCAAATACCATCGAAATATGTGCACCGAAACAACGTCCATGGAACCGCACATGTTTGGTATCGCGGTAAGAAAATCAGACAACGCGGTGTTGACCGTGACGGATCATCCATTTCGTGGCGATCGCGGAATCTACGTCAACGGGGTGCTCAAAGTACCTGGCGTCATTGGCCACGGGGTAGCGCTCCTGGACGACGGTGCGGCCGGCGCAATCGTCGTTTATTACGGGGAGTCGAATCCAGCGCCATTTTATGGCACGCCGGGTGCGATCATCTATGTTCCCCCAGATCTTTTGGCACCGTAACACATACGAACGTCCCGACGCCTACACAGGCTCGGGACATTCTCTATAAATACCTATTCGGAAGTGTCTTGAAGAGAGTAACCTGCTTTTGTGGGAATGATTTTCCGAGCACGCAGATCGTCGAGGAATGCAAAAAGAAGATAATCGTTGTACTTCCGTGCAATTATTTGCACACCAAACGGCAAGCCTCCGGGCGAGGTAAACTCCGGTATCGAGACGACCGGCAAGTGCGTAAGTGTCCACATGAGCGACGGGTCCGGTAACTCGGTCACTTCGCGTGGTGGTGCCTCGCCTGCCGTTGAGAGCGAGATTAAGATATCGAAGTCGTTGAAATATTCGTCCATCGCGTATATGAGATCCGTCTGCGCTTTGAGTGCCGTATTGAAATCCTCAATCGAGATGGTGTTGCCGCGAGTAATGATTTCGTTCATGATGGGAGAAACAAAATCGGATTTTTTGTACTCGCCTTTGAAATAATACGCGAGCGATTTGTCATATATAGTCTGATGAATTCCGTGCGTCTGCCGCATTGAGTCGGGGAGATTTGCATCAACGACCTCAATCCCCTCTTCGCTCGCGATTTTTTGCACGAAAGCTTCCATGGCACTCTTGGCATATTGCGGAACATGCTCCCACGTATGCGTGCGGGCAAATCCCACGCGCCACGGACGATTTGCTTGCTTTGATTGTCGCGATACATCTGAAAGCGCGCCGTTGCTGATGGGATAGTTTTCGCCCTTGACCCGCATTGAATCAAAAAGCCTCCGGAGATCTTCCTGATGGACAGTGAAAAAACCAATGGTATCAAGACTGTCGGTTGTTTTGAGCATACCTGTGCGCGGTATCGTGCCAAATGATGGTTTGCAACCGTATACACTACAGAAAGATGCTGGCCGCACAATAGATCCCGCTGTCTGCGTGCCCGTAGCGGCTGGCACCATCCCGAGACTCACGGCAACGGCAGAGCCACTTGACGATGTCCCGGGTGTCTTAGTTGCGTCATACGGATTGATGGTTTTATCGAGTGCGTGTACAGCGAATTCGGCCGTCACGGTCTTGCCGACGATATTCGCTCCTTGCCTCCTCAAGTGATACACCGCGCGAGCATCGTTGCCCGGAGTAAAATCTTTCCAGAGCGGACTCCCCATCTGTGTCGGGAAATCAGTGGTGTTATATATATCTTTGACGCCGATTGGTATTCCTTCTAGGAGGCGCGCTGAATCTACACCACACTGTTTGACTTCATTTTCTATGGTATCGAGAAGTGCATTATCGGCCACCGAGACCCACGCAAAGTACTTTGGATCAAGCTCACGAATGTTTTCCAATGCCGCGTACGCAGCGTCTTTTGGATGCAATTCTTTCCTCGCAAATTTTGCGATCAATTGCCCGATGGTGTTGTCGATGAAAAGATTGTTCATATCAGGGGAATTTCAACGATGTTCTCGCATGCGGATTTTTAGTGGTATTGTGGAATTTCTCGATTAGTTGCTGGGGAAACGGTAAAATACGCTCCGTGTTTTTATTAGTTTTCTTCACGACTGGAATTTGGACGCCTTTCATTTTTGGCACGCGAATCTTTTCCATCTCTGCATAAAACTCTTCTTCGGTGGAACCCGTGATATTCAGGTAATACTCGAGTGCCTCTGGAATTTGTGGATCGTGCATACGGATCAACTCAAATCCCTCGTCGCGCGTCAATAAACCGTTCCTCACATCAATAGATGCTTGTGATGTAGCCCGACCAAATCCACGTTTTAAATAACACGTGAAATCATGCATACCCGACATGATGTCTTCTACGCTCTTGTAGCGCTTGTACGTGTTTTCCATTTGTGCTTGCTTCCACCCATACCGATCTTCCAAGAATTCAGTCTGTCGCTCGTCGTCCCAAAAAAGGTAATCGCCTAAGTGAATACCCCACACGCCCGCTGCATCGATCTCATCTTGCGGTGGAACCGTAAAGGGATACATGTCACGCAACGTGAGATCTCCACTCACCATTTCATCAGCGCGCAATTTTGCCGATTGTTTAATAAAGTAATCACGATCAAATTTGTGTATCGGAGCATCGTAGCTTGCTCGACCAGAATTTTCTGCGATCGACTCTCCCCATATAAGGAGCGGTATCTTAAATTTCACCGCCACCTGTAGTGGGTACGAACCGACGCCTCCATGATCATGCCAGCTCACATCACCGATTGCGCCCACCGAACGTTTTGCGATCTTATTGATGAGCGCACGATTGGGCGTAAATACCATGTGATCCACATTAAAGGTTTCGAGTGCGTTCTGCAGGTTGTACCAACCGCTCTCACTCCACCAATTGTGACTGAAGGTAACGGCAAGTGGCTTCATCCCATATATCTGCGTAAGTACATGGAGTTGGAAGGTGCTATCTTTCCCGCCTGAAATCGGAATGATGCAGTCGTAGTTCGTGCCTGCTTTTTTCTTGGCATCATCCAAGATTGTGTGAAATTGTTTTTGTCGCTCGACCCAATTGATATGTATCTTCTGCTCTGATGATTGGCACGCTCGACAAATACCCATGTCATCGAACGCAACGTCGTGCTGAGTCTCCGGAATACAACAACGCGTGCAGTACTGGAGGTGCGGAAACAGGGGCCGTGCATTCTCGGCATTCATGGTTGGTCGACTTTGAAATTCTCGCGTAGCAATCCGTACTCAATCATATCGACAAATGCTCCATTCTTGAACATGGCATCTTTGCGCCGTCCCTCTTCTTTGAATCCTAGTGCGAGCGCCAACTTTTGCATTGGCATATTTTCGGCAGATGTACCGCAATAAATCCGGTGCAGATTGAGCGCTGAAAATCCATGTTGAATGATCATCTTTGATGCCTCTTTCGCAATACCTTTGCCCCAATAGTTTTTGTCGCCAAGAATAATGGCATATTCAGCATTGCGATACACTGGATGAATATTTTGGAGCGAGATGTTGCCGATGTGCATACCACTATCCTTCGCAACTATCGCAAGGACAAGATCACTTTTTTGCGAACGTACGTGTTTCACATACTCCATCGCTAGTTCGATCGTATACGGAAAAACGTGATGAGAATTATACTTGCACACCTCTTCGTCATTGAGCCAATTTACATAGATCGGGGTCACGTCATCCAAAGCGAGCGGCCGTAGCTCAACGGCTATCCCCTCCAAGAAAGGTCTCGTGCTCATCGTTTTATCTTATACTATCTGCCTTCCGAGGAAAAGGAAGTAAGCATGTCTTCTATTGCACGGTACATCTTCTCACAATCTGTAATTCCTTTTTCTGTGTATAACGACCCTCTATGGCTCACCGTGTCGAGTACAGAGAGATAGTGGGAAATTTTGGATATTTCGGGTTTGAAGCCAGACGCTATTTTTTCAAATGCCTGCCGACACTCAACCGTACTCTTCACGCGCAGAATGCCTGATGCATATTGAAACCACGGATACCCAAAGACGATCGCTGGCTTCCCGCGCAAAATACTTTCCCACGCCGCAGTTCCTGTCATGGTTACGGTCGCCCGTGCTTTGTCGATAAGTTCAAAGGTGTTGGTGTGTATTGGAATGACGTGCACCCGCGGAATCTGTGCAATAGCTCGGTAGAATCCACTGTAACGTGCCGGTGTCGTATTGCCGCCATGTACGCCGATTTGTGCGGGATGTTCTTTCACATAGATGTCCCATCCATTCGGGAGTGCCGCAGCGGCAGTTTTGATGGCGAGGAGCTGATCTACATATATGCCGCCCAGCGGACTGGTCGTCAATTCTGGCTGATATTGAAGTGGGAAGTAGACGAAAGATTTTTCAAGATCTGCTCCATGTTGATTGGCACGATATTCATCACGCATATCGGGTTTGAACATCTTTATAATCTTTTTTACGGCACGCTCAAAAAAGGAACCGTCGCGAATAAAGGCGAGTGACACGCGCATGAGTCTCCATGCATTGCGCACTGGCGAGTGTGTCTTATTAAACGACTTCATGAGAGGTGGAAGTGGATTGCAATCAATTGCATGACGTTCGTAATATGCACGCATGAAAGGTGAGAGATCGTCGAGTGAGACGTGCACCGAGGAATTCTCTGTACGTCTGAGCGCCGGGTGACCTTGGGTATAGTCTTCGATTACAGCATAACGCTCCGCGTCCATAACCGTGTCATCGATAATAATCGTGCGTATACTGCGACGCTGAGCCATTCGATAGAGGACGAAATTGTACATCTCGTGTGGCACCGACAAAAAAATGATTGCGTCTGGCATATGTTCATCCAACACGCCTCTCCAGTATCGCAGAAGATCGTAATACAGCTCTTTCCGACGATTGACCGACCAATCTGGATATAATTTGTCGGCCATAGTCATAAATTCAGATTCTGTTTCGGTATATTCGGCAATCTCATGAGCGCTCCATGGTTCGTATGAATAGAGATCAATCTGACGCGGCGGTACACCTTTCAGCGCATCGAGATACTCGTGAAAGACTGTACCCGGAAATTCTGCCTCATCGATCGCAAAGTGACGGGTCATTCGTACCCAGTATTGGATCTGGTGGTTCTTTTTAAGTGCACGTGCCACATCAAGTTGCTCCGGCAACATGTGGGCAATACCGATTAGAAACAATTTCATAGTGCTACGCTATTCTGACCTTTGCCGCATACGGCTCTCTGCGTACGGTTTCGGAGAAATACGAGTTGGGCTGTGCAAGCAATTCTTGTGGAGTACCTATCTCTGTGATGTGACCACCAGAGAGCACAATAATTCGATCAGCTCCCGAAAGTGTGGTGAGACGATGTGCAATTACGATAACCGTGATATCACCGTGAAGTGCTTCGATTGCAGTCTGTATTGCACGTTCTGACTCAGCATCGAGCGAGCTTGTTGCTTCATCCAGGACAAGTAATTGTGGTTTGCGTGCCAACACACGTGCAAGCGCGACACGTTGCCGTTGACCACCAGAAAGCAGTATCCCGCGATCGCCGACTATTGTTTGATACCCTTCCGGGAGTGTCTGGATAAAATCGTGAATATGAGCGTATGTGGCGGCTTCAACGATGTCTTCTCGCGAAAGTTTTGGGTTATAGAACCTGATATTCTGTTCAAGTGTGTCATTGAGAAGTACTGCGTCTTGCGCAACATAGCCCACATGCGTACGCCAGTCCAAAATACGAATCTCGCGGATGTCTCTCGAATCCGCATAAATCACACCTGCCGTGGGCTGTTCAAGGCGGAGTAAGAGATCAGCAATTGTCGTCTTGCCAGAACCAGACGGCCCGACAATACCCAGAAGCTCGCCTCGCTTGATTGCAAAACGTATATTCTCGAGCACTGCACCACGCTCCGGATATTCGAAAGAAACATCTCGAAATTCGATCTGATCTGCGAATGAAAATTGCCCGGTACCACCCTGATGTTCCTGATGCTCTTTCGTATCCTCGTTATAGCGGAAAGCCTCTGCAATATAAGGCACGAGCGAGCTGATTGTATGCAGTTGTGCCTGTGCCGCTTGTATCTGCGCGAAGATTTGGTTTATGGCATAGACAATGACAGCAAAGGCCGCGATTGAAAATCCCGGAGATCGATACATGATCACGAAGATCACTCCGACAAATATAACGGCACCGACGTTGACGATCGTCTCGACGTAGTTGAGAAGAAGCATCGATTGGAAATTGAGGTTTTTGATACGCTCAAACAAGCTATTCCCTCGTCGTTCAACACTGGCCTCGAGCCCCATCGCTTTAATCGCCTTCATTCCTATGATGTGTTCACCTACGAAGTGGGCAAGATCGCGGTTGCTGTATTCAGCTTTTACAGCAATGGATCTGTTGTAATAGAAGAGCGGACGCAATACGAGGAATGCGCAGATCCCCGCCGGTACGCTGAGAATCATGATCCACCACGATATGTTTACCGCGACTAACATATATATAATGAGCTTGGTTCCGATGAGTGCCGATGTCGCGACAGTTCCAAAGAACTGCGACGCGTTCTTGGTATTCGTAGTCAGAAGTTGTTCCAAATTACCAATGCGTTGTTTAGAAAGGTACGGCCATCTTGCACCGAGTGTCTCTTTAAAAAGAGTGCTCCGTAGGTCGCATTCGTATGCATAGATGATCTTGCCCGTTATGTAACGGATCAAAAAGAGAAGGCCCACGCGCGCCACGAACAGTCCGGCAATAAACATAAGGAGCGTGCGAAACGAGTAGGTAACGTGGAAAAACTTGAAGAAGGTTGAGATCAGACGCGACACCGTATCACCAGCACCGCCCCCATCCCCACCGACAAAGCTAAAAACGGGAATGAGCGCGCTAATGCCAATCCCCTCGGCGATGCTTGAGACAAAAGCGAGCAAAGCAATCAATATGACCTGCCACGTGTAGGCCCCAAAGGCCTTCCGGTACAGGTCGACAAGGTAGTGCAAGCGTCCCATTGCTACAGAGTAAGGCGTTGTCGCGAATTTACCAAATGCAATAAAGCACGAGCGCTACGCTCGTTTGGAAATGACATAATCTTCCAAAATGAGATAATCAATATCTGTACGCAAAAACGTATCGAGTGCGTCGGTCGGAGTTTCGACAATGGGATCCCCAGCCAAATTAAAAGACGTGTTAAGAATAGCGGGCACGCCAGTCAACGTATCGTACGCCTTTATGAGATCGTAATATTTTTTGTTGGAGCGCGGCGTCACAGACTGCAAACGACATGTGCCGTCTTTGTGAACCAGTGATGGGATTACCGAGCGCTTTTCTTTGTGTACATTGGCTGCAATAAGCATGAAAGGGCTCGGCACATCTATTTCAAATAATTCTCGCATTTTCTCCTCGAGAACCGACGCGGCAAATGGCCGCCAAACCTCGCGGTGTTTGACCCGTTCGTTGAGTACGTCTTTCGCGCGAGGATCACGCGCATCACAAAGAATCGATCGATTGCCCAAAGCTCGTGGGCCATATTCCGAACCGCCCTGGAACCACCCGATGATTTTTCCATCTGCAATTAAACGTGCCGTATCTTGGCAAACATCATCTGATTTTTTCAATACAATTTTGTCCTTGATTTTTTCGATCGCCGCATCAATCTCTTTGTATGTATATGGACGACCGAGCGCAGCGCTTTGCATCTCCCACTCCCGCGGTTTACCTAAGATGACATGGTATCCATACAAAGCAGCACCGAGCGGTATTCCAGCGTCGGACGCCGCTGGTTGCACAAAGAGGTTTTTGAAGCCACCCCCTTCGGCAGAAAGAAAGCGAGCGTTGGCATCGATATTGAGCCCGCAGCCGCCAGCGACACAGAGACTTTCCATACCTGTTATTGCTTGCAACTTTCTCCCGAGAATTGCAGCGGCGTGCTCAAAAACTTGCTGTGCAAGGTATGCGACCGATGCGTAATAGGTGTCGGGCAATTTTTCATTTTTGCGTGCGGCCTGCGGCAAGCGAATCACTGGAAAAATCTGCGGACCGACGCGAGCGGGATCAACACCAGCAAGAACACGGAGAAGCCCGTTACGAAACTGACGTGACGATGCTTTCATTTTGTACAGAACTGCCGGAACGATCGATTTCCAATTTCTTTTCAACTTCGTTGCAACATTTTGCGAATTCGGATACACGCGTGCGTTACATACCACATCTTCTCCATGTTCAGTAATCCACATCCTCAAGGGGAATTTCTTGAGTAGAGAATCATCACCATAAGCGGCAAGACCCATCAGTTTTCCTTCATTGTAGGCTCCGAGATTACAGTGTGCCGTGGAGAGGTAGGAATACAACCGGCCAGGCCCCCACGTGAGCGGGAAACGCGAATCGCCTTTTTCTTTCGTTTTGAAGAGGTGGGTTGTTCGATGTACGAGAGTGAGCGTGTTTCCTTTGCCGCGAAAAAATGCTTCTGACTCAATGACATCCGAGCCAGTATGACTCTGAAATGCTTCACCGCCGCCATCATATGCAAGGACTGCGGC
>CAYGMC010000001.1:64051-92174 GCA_964351105.1 uncultured Candidatus Saccharibacteria bacterium
CCATATGATGATTGATAACTTCGATCTTGGCATTTTTGAAGCGCGCCGCACCACTCCATGCCAGAAAATTACCTTTTGTTTTTATCTCCTCTCGATCATAAATCTGATCCATGACAATCAAATCGATGTCTTCTGGTTTCAAACCAATCGCATCAAGACAATATTGTATTGAGAGCTCGGGAAACATTTCACGCGAATACTTCACGCGATTGAGGCGCTCTTCGGAGATCGCGACAACTTTTCCGTCAGCAATAAGAGCGGCACCTGTATCGTGAAATCGTATTTTAAGCCCCAAGACATTCATGACGCATATATCGTAGCATATTCCGTGAGGCTGTGCGCATATATCGATTAAACTTCACAAAGTAGACTTTTTGTTCTATTATTAAAGAGATGGGGGGGCACGCCTCTCGTGGTATTAGTATGAAAATTAAGAAAATAGACCCTGCTTGTAATCTTGATACCATACGCGATGGCCGTGGCGGCATCTTCACTTTTTATCCCGGCAAACCAATCGTCGAATTCAACTTCCAATTCGTCAACAAGGGCAAAGTACGTGGTAATCATTTTCATCCGGAGTTTGATGAATACTACCTTTTCACCGATGGTAACGCGGTTGTCGTAACGCGATCCGATGATACCAATGAAGAATTTTTGTACGTGGGGAAGGGTGATTGTGTATACATTCCACAAGGTGTTCCACATGTAATCTACGCCATTACCGATTTCAATATCGTTACTTTTCTCACGAAAAAATGGGACGATTGTGAGAAGCCGATCGTACATGAAAATCTCGGCATGGGTAGCGGTGATCACGGGGATCTATTGTACAAAAAACCCATATAGCACTTTTCTCGTGTATGGAAAGAAAAATACGGTTTGGTGTGCTCGGATGCTCACGCATTGCTCAAAAATCTGTTATTCCTGCGATTATCGATTCCTCTCACGCTCAGCTCTCGATGATTGGTTCTCGTTCAGAGAAAAAAGCTCGAGAGTGCGCCAAACAATTCGGCTGTGATTCCTTCGGTACATACGAAGACGTGTTGGCAAACAAAGAGGTTGACGCGGTGTATATTTCCCTACCAAACTCCTTGCACGAGGAATGGGTGGTAAAAGCGGCAAACATGGGTAAGCATGTATGGTGTGAAAAACCAGCCGCGCTTACGTATGTATCCGCAAAAAGAATGGTGGAAATTTGTAAGAAAAATAATGTGCGGCTTATTGAAGGTTTTATGTTTATCTATCACCCTCAACACGTGAAGGTGAAGGAACTTATAGAGACAGGAATTCTAGGAACGCTTGTTAGATTTGAAGGCTGTTTTGCATTTCCAATGCCCGATACAGGTAATATTCGACTGAATGCGTCCATGGGCGGCGGTTCATACAACGACGCGGGATCGTATCCGATACGCGCCAGTAGAATGATATTCGGTGAAGAGCCCGAGAGCATCATGTGTACATTGATCATCGATCCAGAAATGCATGTGGACACTCGGGCGCGCATAACTCTCATGTATCCGAATGACCGCTCGGCACACCTTTCAAGTGCGTTTGGAGAGGATTTCCAATCTACCTATAGCGTAGTCGGAAGTAGAGCGCGAATTAGGATGGAAAGAGCGTACGCTGTCCCCAAAGACAAAGCGGTAAAGATATTTTTAGAGATTGACAGCACGGTAGAAGAAATCGTCGTTGAACCAGCAGATCATTTCAAGCTACTTGTTGACGATTTTTGCAAAGAAATTCTTCTGGGCCATGCGAGTGCAAAAAACTACGAAGACGACCTTGTTGCTCAAGCGCGTATCATGGAAGCGGGTCGTACCTCTTCTCTAGAAAATCGCACCGTACATCTGCGGGAGATTGATTAGTGATCACTGCGGCTTTGGGTTGTTTAGATACCATTCGATTGTCTTTTGCAATCCTTCGCGTAATCCGATCCGTGCTTCCCAGCCAGTATCGTTTTTGATCTTGGACACATCAGCAAGTCGGCGCTTTACACTGCCTTGAGGAGATTCTTTGGCTTCAAGCTTTTTAGGGTGCCACTGCATGAGAGAAAATATTTCCTCAACGAGATCTTTGATTATGGTCTCCTCTCTCGTTCCGATATGATACGTGCCATCATCTGTCGTGTTTGATTCCATTACCATCTGAATGGCTTCGACCGCATCGTCTATGAAACAGAACGAGCGCGTGTCGTCAGTACCAAGAAGTGGGAATGGGTCAGTTTTGGACATAGCGCGTCCGATAATCTCAGGAATCACGTGGTCCCATCCGGCTCGCGGACCGTAAAAATTATGTGGGCGCACGATCGACATTCGGAAGCGATATGCCTTTGCATAGTGGATAAAGAACAGTTCCCCTATGAGTTTCTGGCCAGCATACGACCAACGTGGATTGTAGGTGTCGGAAATAACAAGGGGGACATTTTCAGGTGTGGGAATGGGAAGCACACCGAATGATTCGAGTGCTCCCGCATATGCCTCATTGGATGACGCATAGAGAATTTTTGCATTCTGGACGTTATTGATTGTGTGGAACCAATTCAACACATTCACCGTGGAAACAATACCAATGCGTAACACTTCGTGTGGTACTGTATAAAAAAGTTTTGTACCATTGATACTTGCGAGATGATATACGTGATCGTATCCACCTGCAATTGTTTTCCAGACACCTGCGTCAGTAAGATCTCCCTCAATGAGATGCGCGTTGGGCGACTTCAAAAGTGCACTGAGCTCGGCGTCGTGTCTACCGCGAGAAAAATTGTCGGCGATAGTAACGTCAAAATTTTGACCGAGAAGACTTTTTGCGAGATGTCCTCCTATAAAACCCGCACCGCCCGTGACCAAGGCCCGTGTCATCTTCTTCATATGCCCGTCTTTTTTTCCCGCTTGAACATGTTCAAGATAATGGTTGGGTGCATGGCATTCTTACGTATCGAATGCCAGAGCTGCTGAAGTGCACGCCGACCCGAACCATTACTTTCCGACCATTGTGAATACCACTCTGGCATAAGGGGAAATGTCTCTTGCAGTTTCTCGTGTTGTGTATTCGCTTGGTAAACACCAGCAACGAGCGGGAGCCGTACACCTCGTTTTTCATACCAGGATCGGAATGCACGAGTGTCCTTGGGGAGACAATGCCCACCAAAAGCACGTCCATAGCGCATGTAGTTGCCGCGATCAAACAAAAAATCAGTAATTCGCTCAATCTCTTGTAGATGCGCCTTATCCGAAGGACGACCTATCGCATCACCAAATTCGTTTACGAATGCGATTCGGGTCGCATTCCAAATGTTCGATAGGTATTTTATGAACGAAGCTTCACGTGGCGTCCCTTGGAAAACCTTGCGCGAACGCGCCCGCCAGATGGGAAAGAGGGACGGCCATGGACGATTCCCCGCCATATCACCAACGACAAAAAAATGTGGGTCGAGAGATTCTTCGACGGCTTTTTGTTCGTGAAGAAACTCTGGCATGTAGTAATTGAATTGAAGTGTATCCAAAAGATCGGGAAGAATCGTTGACCGTAAGATAATTTCGCCCTCTACATCTGAAAGAGAGTCGAGGGCATTTTTGATATGGGAAATATCTTGTACACCCTCATCAGAAACTTTGTCACCGACACACACTATGTACCACGTCTTGACAGAATCCTTACTTTTAATATCGGTAAGTCTGGTGAGAGAATCGTATACATGCGCGTATTGAGGATAATGTCGTGGCGGCGTTGAAAGATCGAAATATGATACGTCCAATCCCAACATCTTAATCGCAAGCGCGTTGGCCTGCCCCACCCATCCAAAACCTACGATGACGTATTGCTCTTTTGTGGCTGGATACTTCTGCATTGAGTATAGAGTAATTGATTCTAAGACTTTTATCAAACTCGACTTCCAAACCATTGAGCAGTACCGTTCCCTCTTTCTTTACAGTGGCATAGCATTCCCCTCGAGAGAAAAAGAGAGACCTGTTTTATTGAAATCTGGAGCACATAACGACCAGACGACATTGGCCACATCGTCTGGCGTGTGTCGTGCCACACGTTCAGAAAGAAATTTGAACACTGGCTCCGGAAGATCACGGTGCAGGGTTGTCGGAACGAACGCGGGCGCTACTGCGTTTACGGTGATACCGGCATGTGATACTTCTTTTGCGAGTTCGCGCAAAAGTGTTCTCAGTGCAGACTTTGCCGCGAGGTAGCCCGCCATGGGAGACGCGGAAGATTCTGGTTCTATCGCCACACTGGTAAGGCCGATGATGGTTCCCTGCGCACTGTTTTTCATATGTGGAATAACGGACTGGAGTAGGTAGAGACCGCCGAAAAGAGTAACTTCGAGTTGATCACGAAATTCTTGTGTAGTGATTTCCGACACATGTTTGCGCACGAGCGGACTCACTGCCGCATGAATACATATATCAATACGTCCCATTTCCAGAGCAATATGACGTATCACATCCTTCACTTCACGTTCGTTGGTTATGTCGCAAAGATATGCCCTGTGTCCGCTCCCATGAAGTGTTTTTATGAACGTATCTACACTTTTTTGAGATGTTTTGTGGTACAAAAGACATACTTGAACCCCGTGTGACGCACACATCTTTGCAATGGCACGTCCAATATCGCCCATTGCCCCAGAAATGACTACTGTGCGAGGACCTTCTATCATACGTCCAGTACCTTGACTACTCCTTCGCCGTCGATGAGAACCGTTGATGTTGCATGGTCAATCACCTGCATAGCGATCTTGATCGTATGCACCGAATCGATTTTTTGTACGACCGTGCCTTTGATGAGAAGCGTCATTCCGATACCAAGCGGCTTGCGGAAAAAAATATGCTGGGCAAGATAGAGAGAATACTGTCCCGGCAAATGCATCCCAACGAGTCGGGAAAAGAAACTGGCACCGAGAAATCCATGCGGAATGCGGTGCTTAAATTCAGTCTGAGCGGCATACGTATCGTCCATATGAAGTGGGTTGAAATCACCCGAAAGTTGCGCGAATGAACTGACCATGTCATCTGTGATACGAGTATCGAAACTCGCTTCTTGACCAATTTTGATATCTTCAAACCGAATTATGTGGGCCTTAGGCATATGGATCTTTTCCTTTTGAGGAAACGAGATTGACCACATCGTCAAATGTTTTTACGGCCATGGCCTCTTCATAAGAAAAACGTGTCTCAAACGCCTTCTCGATCTCGGTCAATAAGATGATCGCATTAAGCGAATCCCACGAAGCGGTGTTCTGAGGTGAAAGTTCTACGGTTACTGCGTTCTCGTCAACACCGAGAACTGCGGAAAAAATCTTTGTAAGAGTACTCATGATATTTTCAGATAATAATACATGAAACCGGAAAATTTTTCTGCTCTCCATCAGATACATATCTATCAAGGAGAAGTTCATACGTGGTCACATCGTCTTTCTTATTTTTCTCCTGTGCACCAAGAGAAGGGAGGAAATCGACGGCTGGCATATTTTTTTTGGTGGGAATAAACCTTGCGTGAATTTTTTTGAATCCACGGGAATACATTTCCTCAGCAATGGATCTGAAAAAAGCGCGCTCAACATGCCGACCTAATACACGACAGCTCATCAGAAATATGTCGAGTGACAAGTCATCTCCTTCCGGCCGAAAAGCGGCAAGAACAGTAAGTCCGTAAGGGCCAAACGTATCTTGCACTGATCCGCTAAAAACAAATCCATTTTCCATCCGGTCGAGCATTTCCTGCTCCGTCGCTCGAAGCGTCGTTAAGTTAAATTGGTTTGTTTTTTGGGTGAGTTGTGCAAGACGTGGAACTTTTGAATGATCATTGAGGGAAATATCCACTCTAATATTGAGTGAGCGCAGGTACTCTTCGAGCGACGGTGCTGACTCCCCTGCATTTTTTCGCTCTCGTTCTGCCGCATACATTGCTCCACGTGACAGATCTTCGTCTGTAAGATTAAGTGAATGAAAAGCGTCGAGATCTAAAAGCACTTTCGTGTACTCTTCGGGAGGGAGGGTGAATTCGGGGACCAATACGTCTGGTAGCTGAGTTCGCACCAACTCTCTGTTCACCGGATCATCGTCAAGAAAAACCATCGCGTCGAGACCTATCGAAAGCTCATCTCTGATCGTGCGCATGTTTTCGGCCTTTGACTTCCAATTGATGCACATCGCGGCAAAATGCGAGAAGCTCAAAAGCATGTTCGGGTTTTGGTCGAACACCTCTTGTACGTCGGCGGGGTTATTCCGACTATTGATCGCAAGAATTACGCCACGGTTATAATATTCCAATAATGTTCGTTGAAATTCTCGGTACGCATTGCCAGGATACTCGAGCCCGAGTTTCACTCCGAGAGGTCCCGTTTCTCCCACAATACCACCCCAAAGCACGTTATCGAGATCAAGCACGATACATTTTCGAATCGTTCCCGTGAGTGTCCGTATGTACGCCATCCACTCTTTTGAAACCGTGAAAAGGAATTCATTACTGAACGGTTGACTGAATGCGTAGAGACCGAGCAAATTGCGCGCATGACTCATGCCCATGGTACGTACAAGAAGTTCCGTTTCCAGTATACATACATTGTTGTTGTTCTCGGCAATATCCCCAATGCATTTGTTGTAAACTTTCACCACAACGTCGAGCACCGAGTTCCGAAAAAGTCTTCCATGTTGGATCGAGGTCGGAGAAACGAGTGTATGCAACACGCATATGCCTTTTTGTTCACCACAAAATCTCATGAGGTCATCAGCAACGTCTCGCACATGTTTCTCGTCCGAAAACTCTGATACGAGATACGGATTCACATCAAAAAAAACAAATGTGATGTCCGCCTCGTATTGTGCGAGTTTCGAGGTTGAATGTTTTAACTCAAAGAGATATTGCTTGAACGGTACCTGATGTATTTCTGGTCGGATACCTTCGGATATACAAAGTCCGGTTATGGCCTTTTTTAGCAGGTCATCCGTAAAGTTACTTACAATGGAAATACGTATCGCCCGCGACTGATCCGTTGGACTGGTCTCGAAATCTTGCGCTAATCGGAGATAGTCGAGAAGTTGCATAGATCCAGAGAAACGTTACCTGCACACAATAGCATATGCTATTGTGTATCGAAATTCGTGCGCAACACTCAGGAACAATTTGTACGGGACAGCCTGTGGCAATGTAATTATATGTGCAGATAATTTCTGTCCATCTCTTTGGATCAAGATATTGTGATATGTGAGCGAGATCGGAGACGCTTTTATTATTGCTTCTTTCGCCGCGAAACGAGAAGCCAGAAATTGAATGGTATTCCGACTTTTGTGCATCGCCTCGATTTCTTCGTCAATAAGGATGTACTCTGCAATACGATCGGGAAAACGTGCGCGCATAAATCGGCTCATATCTACAATGTCTGTGCCGATTCCGAGGGTTTCCATAGTGCAAGGTGATCTGTTTCGGATCTTCTTTATAAACCATGTGGTGGGAATACCACGTACGTACTGCTTGCGGCCTCAAGATTTGTGCGAAGGGACACAAGGTCAACAAACGGGGAGATGTGTTTACTGTGTTCCGCCATATGTATGAAGAGTCGCGCATACATTTTCTCCGATCCGTGTTTTGCTTCGACCATTTCACTATCTGAACTTCCGAATGACGTGATATCGCTAAAATCATAGAAATCAAAACTGTGCTCCTCGTACAGAGATGCAAGAATGGGGGCTAGACGACGAAACGACGACTCATACGATGCATCCGGATAATTTCCCAGTTGCTCGTATACTGCATGTGAAATAGGTGGTAAAAAACCAACTACAAAAATACCGTTTGTTTCGCAAAACGCCAGAAAATCTCGTAACTCATTCAGTGCATCTACTGAAATACTGCTCCCGTATTCACCACCGTTGGTTGGTGAAATTTCTCCGGCAAGATTGCTGATGTTCGTCAACACTGTCTGTTGCATGGCACGACTGTGTATCACCTCGCCGTAATAATCACTTCCATCATTAATCGAGCCCGACCCGACCGCTCGCGCCCGAAGTCCGATTACTGTTGCATTCTCAGGACTATTGAATACCGACGCGAGTGTAAACTTACCTTTTGCGTAATCTCGATAGACTTTCCACCACCCTCCATTACGGAAAAAAGCATCGAGAAAAATCTCGTGATTCATCACAGGATCGGAACGGAATGGATCTTCTCGATGCGCGAGATCTTTCACGGTGTACTCGGGGTTGAAAAAGTAATGATCCATACCAACGATGAGAATCTGTGGCGTATACGGTGTTACTGTCTTGAAAAATGTACCGAAATCGCTCATGGTCATGACGACACCCGTTGCGTTATAAAACACCCGAGGATCCTTAAAGAACGCACCGCGAAATTCTCCGACTCGGGAACTGCCGAGAGCGAGTATCACGGGCTTTCGTGCTATCACCTCGTCCTTTTGCAGTCGTGGGTGAAAGTTGCTATACGCAGTACTGAAAAGTATGGTGCGGTCTCCACGCGACAATCTCTCTACCGCGGGGAGCGAATACATTTCCCCTGAAATAAGGAAAAGGATTACGGTCGGCGTAAAAAAACATACCGGTATCACAAGGAAGAAGACGAGATTGCGGAAAAATTTTGACATAATCAAAACTGAAAGTATATAAATGTGCGTGATTCAAAGTACCCAGCAAAGAGTATCCACGACAGGAGCACGTAGTATACGCCCCATCGTACAGCCCGATATTTCCATACAGAAGGCATCTGTATACCCGCCTGCTGGAACCAGTCAAAACAGAGCATCACCAATACCGACACCCCGCCAAAAGCTAGTTCGGTTCTGCCCATTCCAATGGAATACACAGCACAATCCGAACAGGTCAGGAAAGAAAGAGCCTGACCCTTCCACGCCGTCCCTATACGTAAGAGTATTTCAAAAGCATGGCGACTGCTTTCTGCACGAAAAAAAACCCATGTGAGACTCACGATCATGAATGTACAGAACACTTGCGCCGCTTGGCGCAATCGGGGAAATTGATCTAATTTGATCAATCGTACAAAAGCTTCGCGCGGTTTCTTTGTCGCGAGACCGAGCACAATGTACATGCCAAACAATCCACCCATCATGATGAAATTCCAACCTGCACCATGCCACAAACCTACGATGAGAAACGTAATGACAAGACTGGCATACAGCCACAATCGTCCTGTAAAAAATTGTCGATACGCCAACGGATAATATACGTAATCTCGAAACCAACTTGAAAGTGACATGTGCCAACGTCGCCAGAATTCTGCAATGGATGTGGCAAAGTAGGGTTGCTTAAAATTCTGAACGAGTTCTATACCGAGCATGCGAGCTGAGCCTATGGCGATATCAGTGTATCCAGAAAAATCAGCGTACAGAACAAAAGAAAACACAATCGCCGCAAACAAAAGTGCTGAGGCGTCAGCGGTGTGTGAATGTGAGTAGACAAAATCGACTAATACGGCGAGCTGATTGCCAACGACCAGTTTTTTGAAAAATCCCCATAACATTTGCTGCAATCCAGAAACTGCCGAATCATAATTAAATACGTGATGCATCTTCAACTGCGGGATAAGGTGGGCGGGACGCTCAATGGGACCAGCCACCAGCTGTGGAAAAAACATCACGTAGAGGGCGTACGTCAAAAGGTTCTTTTCGGCTTTATACGTGCCTCTGTACACTTCAATAACGTACGCAAGGCTCTGGAAAATATGGAACGAGAGTCCGAGCGGCAAAACGAGTGAGAGAACTTTCGCGGAGTAATTCCAATGCAAAAATGAAGCAAGTTCGGCAATGTTGGCATTGAGAAAATTGAAATATTTGAACAGTACGAGGGTGCCGACCAGCAAGAAGATACTCGAAAGGAAGTAGAGATATCGTCTCTTCCCCGTAGATGTTTCGATCGCGCGGGCGAGACAATATCCTGTCCCAATAAGATACATGAGAATAAAAATGAAATACGGCACAAAAGCCACGTAAAAATAGCAGCTCGTTGCGAGTAGGAATGCTGGCCGAAACCGGCTCGGGAGTGTCCAGAATGAAAGAAATACGAGGACAAAAAAGATGCCAAAACTTATGGATGTGAAGATCATATCAGTGCCGATCGGTACCAATATATCAAAACATGCTGTTTAGCGATATGTAAGTGAATCCACTATGACAGCGATGTCCGCGCGCCTGGATTCAAATGAATAGTGCTCTTGAATGTGCTTGCGTGCGGCACCACCGAGCTCCCCTCGGAGAGTCGGATCTTTGATAAGTTCGTGCAAATAAGCTACCCACTCATGGGGTGTCGAGACAAGTATTCCCGTCTTCTTGTGATCAATGAGGAAAGAATTTTCACCAACGGGGGACGCGACGACGACTGCGCCTGATGCCATATACTGGATCAATTTGAAAGCACACTTACCTCTATTCCATTCATTATTCAAAAGTGGCATAAGACCAATATCCATGTTCGAAAAATACGGGACGAGATCAGCATCTGTCTGTGCGTCTACGTAGTCAATAATGACCCGCCGCTCCTTCGGAAGAAAATCAAACAAATCGTACACCTCCTTTGAGCCGCGTGCACCTATGAGAAGTAATTTGAAATGCGAATCACGCGTATCAAGCATACGTAAAACTTCTGCGACAAATCGCACCTCCGGAAGATAGGCGGGGGCGTCACCGAGCCAACCAATCGTCGGGTACTCTTCGGACATCACGGTGCGATCAATACGCGCATAATCAGAGAACTTGATGCATGTGGGAACGAGCGTGACATTTTTGTTGTAACGTCGTGCGTATTCATAGAGATAATGACTCCCCACAACAACCGCGTTCGATGTTTTGCAGAGGAGACGTGTCTTGAGTCCCGAATGCATGAATATGGCATCATCGAAATCGAATATTGATGGGCGAATACGCAAGATGTTTTGGAACAATAATCCAATGAAAACGAATTTGTTGTACAGAGCACGTTGAATAAAAACGACATCATGACGCGGGAACCATACTAATTGCCACACTTGTTGCGCCGCCGTCCATATTTGTCCAAGGTACGGCAATGCGGATATTTCTTTGGTCGAAGGTCTTGCAACGTCCCACTGTATATCCGACCGAATCTCTGAAAGATATTTCCCAAGAAGTAACGCTCGATATTTCGAGCTGGCCGTCCTATAGTCACCGGCAGTGAGAACGAGTACTATTTTCTGTTCCATATTCACCGATGATTAATCTGAATGCATGAGCTTTTTGTACAGTTGAACCGTCTTCTCTGCATACAGTTTCCACGTAAAATACTTTGCACGCGCAAGTCCCCTTTCTCGAAGAGATGCCGATAATTTCTCATCCGTCAGAATACGATGCATTCCCTCGGCGAGCGCGGATATGTCGAGTGGGTCAACGGTTATTGCGGCATCTCCTGTAATTTCAGGAAGTGAGGTGATGTTCGAGGTAATGACGGGTGTCCCAGAAGCCATTGCTTCAAGCACCGGGAGCCCAAATGATTCATTGAGCGACGGGAAGGCAAAAAGGTCGGCGGCACAGTAGATTGCATTGAGGTCGGCAGACTCTACATATGGAACAAAGATAATGTCTGCGGCATAGGCGGACTCGCTGGCAACTCTGTCTGCCTCTTGCCGATACTCGTTGTTGGCGCCCACGATCACGAGCTTGTGCGATATACCCTTCTCACGAGCAATACTGTACGCTCGTATGAGTGAAGGTACGTTTTTGTGCCGTGTGTGCAATGATATATCGAGAATAAAATTTCCCTCAATCCCGTAGCGATCTTTCGCGATACGACGTGAAGCTTGTTTTTCGAGCACACAAAAATTTTCGCCACCGCCCAAATAAATTACGTAGACTTTGTCTGGATGTGCATGATACGACTCGACAATTTCTTCTTTGCCAAATTCGGAAGCTGCAATCATGACATCAACTCGTGAATTGAAATGTCGCAAAACAAAATTGAACATTCTTCGGGAAAATGGGAATGAGCCCGGTGCTGTAACATCGCCAGCACCGAAAAGCATCGCCACATAGTGATCAGCAGGTGCGAGCCAGAAGAACGGGTACAAACGTGGCTGGAACCAATGCATGATATCGAACCGATTATTGCGATACTTCCAAAAAAACAACCACATTCGGAACATTCGCCGATTCAAAAAAGATGGGAGGGTTGGCATGATTATCTCGTGCGCCCTCATCTTGTATAGTGGATCATCGACCTGTTCATAGTGCACAAGATAAAATTCAAACCGTGTATCGTTGAGTATATGTTCCATCAGTTTCCGCGCGGCGAGCGCGGTACCCTTTCCGCGTCGATTATCGATCGCGTATGTCATGAGAGCAACTTTGGGTTTCCGAGTAGGTAGATTGTCCATGATGCATTACTCTTTCTTGAGTATTACCATAACCGTCCCGAGTATCGCACTGTGATGAATACCCAAGCATCCCAACATTCGCTTGAGCACGCGGCGCGACCATTTTCTACCACCGTATTCAAACACGACGCGGAGCGATGTGCCCCGAAGAAGCCTCTTTAGAGACCAATAGCTCAAAAAATGTAAGTTTAATTCTTCGACGGCATTACGCTTCCAAAGGCGGCGCATAATCATCTCAGCGAGTCGTCGCGGCAGATAGCTCAAAAAGAAGATCCCTGTATGTGCTTCGCGTACGCGCCAACGATTCGGGAACGCCAAATAAAATTTCCCACCATGCTTCAGTGTGCGGTCTACTTCACGGAGCATGAGCGGCGCATCTGATACGTGTTCAAGTACGCTGACAGAAAACGCATGGTCAAAAAAATTGTTTTCGAACGGAAATTTATTTCCCTCATAGAGACTGAGCGTAGCATGAACATCTTCTGATTTCAGATATTCTTCAGCTATTTCCTTTAGCGTTGGATTTACTTCGAGTCCATATACATCGGCACCTGCCTTAGCAAAAGCATATACATATTCACCGCCTCCGAAACCGATGTCTATGATCCGTGAGCCGATTACTGTCCCGGCGCGAAGCTTGAAGTCGTCTACCGATTCCCGCGCCGCCTTACCTTTCTTTGCCCAGTCACGAATCAGTTTATCTCGCTCATAAGGATCTGTGTATTCCGTACACGTCGCAAGGTAACGCTCCGCCCGCGCACGTGCTCTTATGGATTCATCTTGTTCAAACGGCATGGCAGAAAGTGTATCACTGTCCAGTACTTGCAAGAAAAAGCTTCTCATAAGCTGCGGCGGCACGTTCACTCGTGTACGGTCGTGCCGACTCTATAGCAGTGCGTCTCAACTGATGTATGTCAGACATGATTAGTTTCTCCATGGATTCCGCGACCGCTTCCGGCGTATGCGCGGCAATCATGTATCCATTCTCTCCATCCTTCAAATATTCCACAACACCCCCGACCTTGGTCGCAACAAGCGGCAGTCCAAACGCAAGCCCCTCCATCGCGGCAATGCAAAATCCTTCGCGTTGTGATGTCAGCAAGAAGGCGTCGGCAATACCGTAATAGCGATGCACTTCAGTACTTTCTCCTACAAGTACGACCTGATGCTCGAGACCGTGCATGCGTACTCGTTCTTCGACCGCGCTTTTTCTGGGACCATCCCCCACCAAGATGAGACGACACCCTGGATTCTTTGCATTAAAAAGATTGAATCCATCGATCGCGAGCTCTTGCCGCTTCTGCTTGACCATGCGCGAAACGTTTAAGAACACAAACTCACGGGGAAGAATGCCGAGCTTCGCGCGCATTGATTCTCGCGTCACGGCATATTCTTTTTTTTCTTTCTCTATTGTTTGAATATCCACACCATTGTAGATAACGGTAAAACGGTGCCGCGGTATGTGTTCTGTTTCAGAGACGAATTGTGCGACCATTTGGGAATCAGCCACGATCGAATACCGTAGCGGCGTAAGTACACGATTGACCACGCGCATGAGGAACGGTTTTGCATCACCGGAGTTGTGTTCTCCTGTGATAACCGCGTATCCCAAAAAAGGCTTGAGAAGCGTAAAAATGGTATTGCTAAAAAAAAGGCTCGCATCGACAACATCCGGCCTGATCGTGCGCAATGTACGCCATAATCGAACCCATTCTCGAACATCGGAAAATTTTCTAAAGTGATGTTTGATTACTGTCACGTCGGGTGGCACACGATCATAAAACGTTGCCTTTGTGTCGGGAAATTGAATAAGTGTTATCAAGTAAATTTCAAAGCGATCCCTATCGAGATGTGTCATGGTGTCGATTATGAGACGCTGTACTCCACCAATCAGAAAATCATTGGTACCGATAACGATTTTTATTTTTTTCATATGCGGTACATGCGCGCCATGTTTGTTTACTTTGTCGCACGGACAAAATACGAGAGGGGCGCAGGGTGTGCTTCCCGCGCACGTCTCGGAATGAGACTGTCACAAAAAAGTGCACATGGGTATACAAGCGCACGTACTATATTGAAAAGATAGAAAGGATGCGTGAGCTGAACAGCGGCGCTCGCCCGCTCTCCCAAGCGTTCGATTGAGGTCTCTACAAACCCAGTACGGCGACATAATCGCTCCAACCCTTCAGCGGTGAAGCGGACATAATCGTGTGGCTCAGGCATTTCGTTGGCGATAAAAGGGGACGACACGTACCATACGCCGTTCGGTTTCAGAACGCGAAATATCTCGCGCGCAAGTGCTTCCGGATCTTCTGCAATGTAGAGCGCGCTGAATAACAACACTGCGTCATATGAAGCATCTGGAAATGGGAGTCGCACATTGAAGTCTACGGCAACTACGTCTTCCGAAGCCGTGAAATTAGTGCGTATCAAATCGACACCTTTAGGCAATAACGGTAGATAGCTCGGGGACCTACCTCCCGCAAGATCGAGTACACGGCCCGAAAGTGCTCCACAATTTATCCGAACTGCTTCATTGAATATGATTCTTCCAATGGTTTTCCCAGAAAGCGCCCCAGAAATTACATGCCGTATAGGTACATTCATAAGAAATCTCGTTCGTGGAAATTGAAGTATCATTGTACCTTATAGTCCAGTAATGCTAAACTTGCGACCATCATGAGGATTCTTGTATGCGGAAATGGGTGGGTGGGCAATATGTTGAAAGACTTTCTTCATGCCGATATGTCGATATATCGTCTACACGATATAAAGGAGGATACTATCTCAAAATATGACGTGGTGATAAATTCTGCAGGTAAAACAAACATTGACTGGTGCGAGAAAAACAAACGAGAAGCATTGGCGATCAATGCAATCGCCGCAGGGGATCTAGCACGTGCGTGCGAAAAACTTGGGAAAAAATATGTCTATATTTCCTCTGCTTGTATCTTTGAGAGCATCGATGCAAACGACTGGAAGGATGAATATTCTACGCCGAATCCTGCATGCTTTTATGCACTCACGAAAGTCATCGCAGAACATCTGGTGTTAGAAGCGTGCCCGAATGCACTCATTATCCGCATTCGTTTGCCTATTTCAGAATTGCCGCATCCGCGCAATACACTCACCAAGATACTCGAATACGCGACACTCCATACGAATCAGGAAACCGTAACGGTAGTGGAGGATATGCTACCTGTACTTAAAAAGCTGATCGAGAACAATGAGTCGGGAGTATTCCATCTGGTAAACGAAGACACCATATCGCCTCTCGAAATGCGGACGAGTCTCCAGATAAAAGGGACATATACTGGAGTAGCTAAAAAAGATATGGACGCGGTGCTTCAAAAAGCCGGACGTGCCAAGCGAGTGTCCACGCTCGTACGCTCTACGCGCATCCCCCCCCTTCCGTCCATACGCTCAAGAATGCCGGAGATCGCAAAAAAGTACGCAGAACTATGACGATATTCAAACGATTCTTTCTCTCTGGATTGTTTGTATTCATGTGCTTTGTTCTCCTCAATCCTAATCCATTCAGCAACAATCCTGATATTATTTGGGATGAAAGTTATTTTCTGACCAGCTCTCTTTCTGCGATTGAAAATGCAACACTTCCTGGATGGGATTTTCCGGCATCGGGCGCTTATTATGGTGGCCCGCAAACATACATCGACACAGCGGCGCTCGTACCTATTTTGGGAATTGTGCTCGTCACCTCGGATTTTTCCATTACTGAGGCGAAACTATGGGTCGCACAATACACCGGGGAACTCTTACACATACTACGGCTCGTAAGCGGTATGGCGGCATTGCTTATACTGGTATTCTTTTTTTTCTTTTTCAAGAAAAAACAAATCCCTCACTCTCTCGCGCTTTCATTGTCGCTTTTCCTTTTGTTGCTCGTGAGCGATGTGTTGGTCATTGAATTCCTCCACACAGCAAAAATGTGGGCATTTTATATTCTCTTTCTCATCATTCCCAGTGTGTTCTTTATTGCCCAGGAATACTATTTTTCACACCTCGATAAGCCATTTATTCGGAAAGAATGGTACGTCGCACTCCTCGTATGGAGTTCGGTACTCATGTTTTTCCAAAGTTGGGTAGGTGTACTCTCTGTCGCGTTGCTCATGCTGTACGCACTATTGCTCCGTCACATCAGCGTGCGAGATATATGGGAACATGCGCGACGATATTGGCTTCTCTTGATACTTTTTTCCCTCACCCAAATATCGTTTGTATACCAAGCATACCGGGTTGCCCACACCTTCGCGAGCACGACGAGGACATCCGAAGGCGCCATCGATTGGTTTGCCCGACTCACAAAACCCTTAGTGTACACCGTACAGGGTCAACCGCTCTCGATAGTATTTTTGATCAGTATCCTTACGCTTTTATTCTTCGCGCTTTACAATAAATCTTTTTTTGCCGATTCTCGCAGGCGTATGTATATCAGTATCGCATGTGTGCACCCCGTGCTGGTATATTTTATCTTCTACGTTTGTATCGGACTTGATCTTCTCCCCCGCTACGCCGTGGTGCTCACTATGGCCTGTTCTTTTTCCGTGGCACTGCTTATGACCGAATTCGGACGCCGTGCCACCATCGCTACGCTCACTCTCAGCGGCTTGCTCTTCATGATCGTCAGTGTGCATACGCTACAACTGTACTGGCAACCTTCGTCCGAAACAGTGCTCCTCAACACGATTCGAGACAAATACAACACGTCAAACAACGTTTTTATCACCGAACACTCCGCGCGCCGAATGACACTCCCCGTCAACGCGGAATCATTACTTCTTTTGGACGAAGAAAGAAGCGCGATGAGTCGTTTTGCCTTTTTGCTACAACATCAAGACATGGTAAAAGCACGCGGTGAATTCAAGCCGATTGCTATTACTGCGTATCGAGATGAGCAGATGACGGCCGCTCTAGAACGTTTTGCGAAGGGTACAAATTCCGTCTGGGTTATTACCAGAAAATGCGACACCATGTGTAGCGTAAAAGAGATACAGCAGGGGACATGTTTCCAGATCAACACAAATGCCTGCGGTATTGCACCGCAAGAAGTAAACACCCTTCCCGTGTTTCTCTCCAGCACCCAGCTTGGCTATTCTTACGTCGTGCGAAAAATGTACTAAGATGTAACGCCTTGCGGCTTGAAAATATAATTCCTATTAACTAGGAAAGAGATGATTGAAAGACCGAGCAAGATAATCGTTTGCGAAAATATATACCAAAGGTGCACGTATTCCACGAAGAGATACATGAGGCACGCATTCAGAGCCAAATTCACGAGCTGTAACGTAAGATATTGGTAAAATTGAGCACGCAAAAAATCACGTGAGTGCTCTTTGAACGTCCAAAATTTCTGCATGAGAAAGCTGACTGAAAACGACGCTGAAAAAGCTACAAAAATGGAGGCGAGGTAGTATACATGCAATACGCTCGTCACCACATAAAGGACGCTAATATTCACCACAAAAGCAATTCCACCTGTAATCAAAAATCGCCCGATCTGTTGATGTTTGTGTGCCTGACGAACTAACAATTCATACATGGACCGCATTGTAGCAAATAGGAACGATGTGTGGCACCGACGAGCTTCTCAAGTATCACCCAAGGGGTTAGACTCGTTTTAGATTGCACGAGCAAGAAAGCGATGTATCATGTGGTACTCGAGTACCCATCTAGATCTCCCCTAATCTCTACTGACACTTCACTCGATACCGACTCTACAACCAATCACCATGCTCCAAAGAAAGAAACTAGTCGTCGTACTGCCCGCATATAATGCAGAGGCAACACTTCGTCGGACGTACGCCGAGATCCCTTTTGATATCGTTGACGATGTAATTCTCGTAGACGATGCGAGCGACGACCGCACGAGTGAGGTGGCTCATGAGCTTGGGATACAGCATATTATTCGGCATGCAAAAAATCGTGGGTATGGAGCCAACCAAAAGACCTGCTACGACAAGGCCTTGGCACTGGGGGCCGACATCATCATCATGTTACACCCCGATTATCAATACACGCCCAAGCTTATCCCTGCAATGGCGAGTATTATTGCGAGCGGAGTATATCCGGCCGTGCTCGGTTCCAGAATACTGGGAGGGGGCGCATTGCGAGGTGGCATGCCATTGTACAAATACGTGTTCAACAGACTCTTAACTCACTTTCAAAATATATTGATCGGGCAGAAACTTTCTGAATATCACACGGGCTATCGTGCCTACTCGCGCCACGTACTGGAGAGTGTCAACTACCATGCGAATTCCGACAATTTTCTATTCGATAATCAATTCTTGTCGCAGGTCTTTATGCTGGGCTTTAACGTTGCGGAAATCACCTGCCCCACCAAATACTTTGAAGAAGCATCGTCTACCAATTTCCGCGCAAGTAGCGTCTATGGTCTCGGCGTCCTGCAGACATCGGTGTATCATTTCCTACAAAGAATGAACGTGGCAAGATTCAAGATCTACGAAAAACCGCATGCACGTGTATGAGTGCCCCGCACGAAAGGTACCAATACAAGAATTTCTACGGTTCAAGTCATTGGTGGGCACTCAGGCAATGTGCAGATCTGCCCGTTTCTGTGCGCGTATTGGACGTGGGTTCGGGATCTGGTGCAATCGGAGAAACGCTCAAAGCGCACGGGGTTACAGAACTCTATGCAGTGGAAATCGACCCAGAAGCACGAAAACACGTCCAGAGCATCTACAAAGAAACCGCGTCTGATATTTCAGCATTTTCAGGTCAAACATTTGATCTCATTCTCCTGCTCGACGTGCTCGAGCACATGACAGAGCCGTTCGAGTATCTTGCTAAAATGGTATCGATGCTCGAACCCGGAGGAAAAATGCTCATCTCGTTGCCAAATGTCGCACATTGGAGTGTGCGTATCTTGCTCCTTTTCGGCATATTCGACTATCATGATCGCGGTATTATGGATCGGACACACTACCAATTCTTTACACGCAAGCGCGTACGGCACATGATCCGCAATGAGCCACGTTTAGCAAACCATGTATTCGACTCCAGTATTGAACCTATCGAATTTTTCTTGCCCGAAGTGATATGGGACAACTCTTTTTTTAGAGCAATATCTCGTACTAGGCATGCGGTTGCGCGTATGTTCCCTGGACTGTTCGCATTTCAACATCTTGTGATGGTAGAAAAATCTGTTTCTTGATATGCGACTGTTTCGACGTATATCGGTCGACTACATAATTATTGCAATCGTCATGATTGTGATATGTGTACGCCTAGTCTCTTTTGGCTACCTCTCTTCACTCGCCGCGTCCAACCCCACGGCACATCCATACCCCGTAGTAGCGGGAGATTCTATCCATTACGCACAACTCGGCTCCAATCTGCTCTCCTTCCATGCATATCAATGGGATGCTGGGATGCCATATCGTGGCGCACCTCCCGGATACCCAGCATTACTTGCCGGCACTCTTGCCATAACCGGAAGCATGACACCTCTAGTAGGCATACAGATACTCTTTGCCATATGTGCGACCATACTTTTGTATAAAATGTCGCGCACTCTCCTCTCCGTGCCATATGCGGTGGCCGTGACACTCGTGTACGCACTCGACCCCATGACGATATTCGCCGACACGACACTTATCACCGATGGTTTCTTCAGTTCGTTTCTTATATGTATCGTGTACTTCGCATTTTTTTGGGTCTCCAAGCGCGAATATGTACGCTGGGGACTAGTGGGAGTTTTTCTCGGCATCGCGACGATGATACGCCCGATCGCACAATTTCTGATACTCGTATTTCCCGCGATGTATCTTCTGCGCGAATGGATGAGCGGCATGCGTGAAGATAGGTCACGCATATGGGCGATGTGTGCATGTGTCATCGGTTTTGTGCTGGTGGTGTCCCCGTGGATAGCACGTAACCATACCTACTTTGGATCTTTTGAGATTTCGTACCTCGGCTCGGATAACCTCCTCAAGAACGATGCACGAGGTTTTCTTGCGTGGCGTGCGCTTTCACAGACAGATCATCCCCTGCCCGCAATTCTCGTCATGCGACACATCAACGACCCTATATTTCAAGTGTTAGACAAGCAGATAAAGACTGATCTTGCACAGATGACTCCGCCAGGCGGGAATCCTGACAACTATGAAGGGCGCCTCGCTATGCGCTACATCTTGCACGACCCTATACGGTACGCATATTTTCATACGGTAAATACGATACCGTTTTTTATATCGAGTAGCGTTGCGACCTATGGGCAAACTATTCGACAACTGCGAACTAGCGAGGGATTCTTTGCCCCAACATCTCTCTCTTTGTTGAATACTGTGCAACACATATTGCATCCCGAGAGCCTGGGCGCTTTTATAAAAGCAATCTATTCTATTGCTCCCATTGCTCTTGAGATATTGTGGTGGGTACTCGTCTCACTTGCCGCTCTCATCGCTACGATACTCTTCCGCAAAAACTTCGTGATACTACTGTGTGCCACACTGATCTTGTATTTTGCCGCACTTACCGGTCCCATGTCAGCCTCACGGTATCGTATCCCGGCGGAGCCATACTTGCTCATCCTCGCGGCGATGGGTACACACGTCGTAGTGCAACGTATCAAGGAAAAGTTGAGTAGGAGTGTCTAACAAAAACGAGGCTGGCAGTAATGCCAGCCTTTACGGAGCAGTCGTTTGAGACCGCCTTACTTAACGGACAACTGCCCGAATCTGCCCATAAATTTGATTCCAAGCACCTTCATGAGCACGACGCCCATGATATTCATGAATCGCCACGTGTACCGGGACCAGAGCAGGAACTGCGCATAATCCCTTCCGGACACGTACAACTTTGGGAGAAAAACGATTTCCACTTCAGGAAAATAGTACCTCCAGACGACCCGAAGCCGCCGCACATGATCACTGTCACACACGATGGTGATCTTCTCCACCGGTATGTTTTTATCAGCGATAGCGGCTTTTATATTTTCCGCTTCCTGAATCGTGTTGAGTGCAGGGGCAGAAATAGTCCTCATCGTTATCGGAAGCAACCTTCTCAAGAGTTGCGACTTTATTACTTCCGACCGCTCGGGAGTCATTTCCGTGCCGCGGACATTTGTCGGATTACAGTACACAACCACACAATTTGGATATTGCTTGGCATAATTCGCACCGTCGACAATGATTTGTTTTGTTCCTGGAGAGATGTTGGAACACTCCCTATTGGCACCTAAGTCGATAAGAACCACAACATGTGCCACGGCACTACCCCTCCCTTATGTTCGAGCCAACATGCACCGTAGCATTCCATTTTACAAAAGTCAATTTTTGTATATAATCGCACCATGAAAGCCGTTATTCTAGCCGGAGGGTCGGGTACCCGATTGCACCCCCTCACGCTCGTCACCAACAAGCACCTTTTGCCCGTCTTTGACAAACCAGTCATCTATTACGCGATCGAGAAATTGGTCGATGCTGGAATCACCAAAATAATGGTCGTGACTTCCCCGCACCATATCGACGCCTTCGTAAAGTTACTCGGTTCGGGTCAACGTTTCGTACCAAAGACAAAAACTGCTAAACAAATTCAGATCGTATATGGTATCCAAAACGAACCCAACGGCATCGCGTACGGACTCTTTATTGCCGAGGATTACATTGGCAAAGACAATTGCGTCCTCTTTTTGGGCGACAACATAGTGCTCGATAACATCGCTCCCGCGATCAAGGCATTCAAAAAGGGCGCAAGCATATTCTTAAAAAAAGTATCAGATCCAAAGCGCTTCGGCATAGCGACACTTGATAAACGCGGCACCGTAACCTCGATCGAAGAAAAACCTGAAAAACCGAGAAGCGATCTGGCGGTAACAGGATTATATATTTACGACAACACGGTATTCGATAAAATACATCGAATTGCCCCGAGTGATCGTGGCGAGTACGAAATCACATCGGTCAATGCAATGTACTTAGAAGAAGGCTTGCTCAATGCCCACATGCTAAAAGATGAGTGGTTTGATATTGGTACCATTGAGAGTTTACACAAAGCATCTAATTTTATGGAAAAGCGCAGACACCATGAAAAATGAATTCCGGAGGCGAATTATTGTAACAGGAGGTGCTGGATTCATCGGCAGTAATTACCTCAACTACTCGGTCAAGAAGTATCCGCGCGAAATGTTTATCAACGTCGATGCGCTCACCTATGCGGCCGATTTGCGCAATGTACTCGTGCACGAGAAGAATAATTACACATTCGAGAAGGCGGACATCTGCGACGTGCCCACGATGACCAGTATTTTTGAGAAATACAAACCAACTCATCTCATCCACTTTGCCGCAGAAAGCCACGTCGATCACAGCATTATCGATCCGAGCGTATGTATCAAGACAAATGTCGAGGGCACCAATACGCTTCTACAGCTCGCGCGCGATTATACGCTTACACGTTTTCATCTCATCTCCACCGATGAAGTGTACGGTTCACTCGACAAGCGAGATGATCCATTCACAGAAGAATCCCCATATGCACCACGAAATCCATACAGTGCTTCAAAAGCAAGCGCGGAATTGCTCGTTAAATCATACGGAGAAACCTATGACCTCCCTTGGATCATCACGCGGAGCTCCAACAACTACGGACCGCGGCAAGATGCTTCCAAGCTCATACCAAAATTCATCAGCAATCTGCTCGCGGGCAAGAAGGTGCCTCTGTACGCCGCCGGTGAAAACATACGGGATTGGCTGTATGTGGAGGATGATGTGCGGGCGATTGATCTTGTATTTCGGAAAGGAAAGAGTGGTCAAATATACAACATCGGTGGTGGTCAAGAATATACGAATTTTGAAGTGACGAGAACACTTCTCCGCATCATGAAAAAAACCGAAAAAGAGATCCTGTACATCGCGGATCGCCCCGGACACGATTTTAGATATGCGCTGTCAAGCAAAAAAATCGAGCGAGAACTGCGATGGCGACCTCGCGTGAAATTCAAAAACGGTATTGAAAAGACGATACTCTTTTACAAAGAAAAATCGCAGTAGACACCATCTACACTGTTGCTGGCTTACAGAGTGCGATGATCTTTTGCGCCCTCATATCCCATGTATACAAAGTTGATTTTCCCTTCGCATTGCTCGCAAGCCGATCGCCGAGCGCACTGTCTTTAAGAACGTTTTCAATCCCTTGAGCGAGCGCTTCAGAGTTATCCGCAGGCACAAGATATGCGGCATCATTGCCCGTGAGCTCGCGGATGCTCGGCAAATCAGATGCAACGATCGGACGAGTACTCGCCATGTGCGCAATAAGCTTGAGAGGCGACGTAAAACGCATTGAAATCTCTTCTTTACCCGTATTGGGAACGACGAGCACATCAGCGGCAGATTGATTGTCAGCGAGTTCACTATAGGGGTGGAATCCGAGGAAAACTACGTTCGGATATTTTTGCTTCAACACTGCGATCTGATCGTTTTCTCCGCCGATGACAACGATCTTGTTATCTCGTGGCAATAAATGAGACGCATCAAGCAGCGTGCCACTTCCCTTCCATCCATCAAGCCGACCGATGTACATGGCAATCTTGGTGTCTTGTGGCAAACCGAGTCGGGTGCGCGCAGACTCCTTGGACTCTGGGTGAGCGAAGTCATCTGGATCAATAGCACTTTGAATCACCGTGATCTTGCTGGATGGAATTCCTTTTTCGATATAGAAGTCCTTTAATCCTTGCGAAATAACCACGAGTGCGTGTGTACGCTGTGCAACCGTACGCGCGGCAATATTCCATCCACCGGTGTGTGACTCCCAAATCATTGGTATTCTCATAAAAAACGAGAGTACCCGCAAAACAACATCATCGCGACTATACACAATTCCTCCTTTTCCTCGGAGAAAGAACGCAGCAGAAAGTGCAAACGTTATTTCCTGCACAATAAACCCGAAATAACCGAACCGAATGAGATCGAGTGTCCACAGTCTACGGAGCGGAAATGTTCTTTTGATTTTGTAATAGGTAAAGGGATCTTCGTGCAGAACATTGTGACGACTAGGCACTACAAGCTCGACATCCGCGCCGTTTTTTGCGAGCGCTTCACAGGTCTTCATGATGGCAAGCCCGTGCGCTTTTTCTGTGGGCAAACGCGCATCTGCCACAAAGTATATCTTCATAAGAATGTTTTGAGTCTCACATACAAATCAATCGTGGTTGAAATCTTGCCCTTAAACTGTGCAAACGTGGTTGATCGGTCAATTGAGTTGCGCGGGAGGCGGTATGAGTCGCTCTTTGCGTGCACTGTTCCCTCACCCACACTCACCGCTGCCACAAATCCTGCGTCTCGCACGAGTCGCTCCGTCTCATCATTAAAATTACCGTACGGATATGCAAAAATGAGCGCAGATTTCCCGAGCACCTCTTCGATAGCGTGTTTGGATCCCTGTATCTCTTGTTCAGCTACTGTTGCGAAAAGTGTCGCAAGCTTTGGATGTGTTTTGGTATGTGGCTCAATATCAATAAGACCACTTGCCTCCATTTCTTTTATTTCCTCAATAGAAAGTCGCGCAAGATTACGTTTATCAACTTTTCCGATCATGTCAGTCGTGACAAAAATCGTAGCAGGAAATCCGTACTTTTTTAAGATCGGGAACGCCACCGTGTAATTGTCACGATAGCCATCATCAAAGGTGAGCACCACCGCCCCACCGAGCGGTTGGTTTGAATGCAATCTCCGAACAAGTTCTCCGAACGCAATCACCGGCGTCTTTTTCTCTGCTAAATATGCCATTTGCCGCTCGAAATCTTTCGGCTCGACGTTCATGAAATAGTCGGCTCCTGCCGAGACTGAGTGATACATCAAAATAGATGCGCGATCCGGTGGCAATGCCGGTTTTGTAGCAAGGCGGAAAAAAGCTTCCTTGAGGAGATTCATGCCTGTAATAGTGGCACAAGCTTGTCGACAAGCAACGTAAGTGAGTGCTCACGCACAATATAATCACGGAGCTTTTTTGAGACTGCCGCACGTTCGTCTGAAGACAACTTTAAAGCCGCCTCTATGCACGCGGCGGTACGTTCTGACGAGAGTGGGTCGACGAGAAACGTATCTGGTATCACGCCGCGTAATACCTCATTCGCGGCAACGATGACACAGCCACATGCGGCGGCTTCTCCGATTGTTTTGTCGAAAGATCCAGAAGGTGTGAGATTGACATACACGGCATGAGATTGAAATGCACCGCGTGCCACGAGATTGGAAACAGAACTTTGAAAAGAAACGTTCGTTAGATGCTGAAAACGTTGTTTAACACTCGTTGCATATCCTTCTCGTCCGGGTGTCGGGTCGCCCACAACATTGACCCGCGGTACGATTCCTTTTTTTGCGAGAATTCCAATCGCCTCGAGGAAAACATCGACGTGTTTGACCGCATCAAGCCGCCCAAGAAAAAGAATCGAGTCGCGTGTTGGAGCACTACCGAGGGAGGCGAATGTCGTAGTATCGATACCGATGGGCATACGCACGGAATTGGAGAACCGCTTCACATACGCCGAAGGGGAGGTGTAGCATACTACGTACGCAAGACGTGCCCCTACCCACGTCGAAAAACCTTTTATTTTGTGATTGCGCCATAAAACGACGCGTTTACCCCATAGCCGCCAAAAAAGTCCGCCGAGTACGACATATTCTGAATTCATGTGCACAAAGACGGCATCGTACTCCTCGTGAAGCGCAAAAATATATTTATAAAAACGCAAAATGTATTTTATCCGAGATCGGCCACTCTCTTTGCCCAATGAATACACACGAACATTGTGTGGCAAATCATGCCTACCCTCCTGAAGACACACAACACTGACCATGTCGAATTTTTTTGCAAATTCTTGCATCCATCCGTGAAAAAAACCCAGGCCGGGGTCATTGAGATCTACTGCTTGGGTCAGGACAAGTACTTTCATACACCCGCCACTTCTCCGTATACTCCTCGCAATAATTCTAAGTCTTTTTTACTCTCGGCGAGTAGTTGGATGTTTTTTGCTTCGAGAGCACGCAGAAACGCACTTCCCTTTTTGTCGGCGGGCAAAATCCGCTCGTACTCTCCGCGAAGCGCCGCGATGTCTTTGATAAAGCAGTGTCCACCCGCACCACGACCCGTTTTGTGAAGCGGGCGCGCGTATCGACTGCTGATAAACGGATCCGCCTCAACCGCATCGCGCACGTTGTCCCAATCGTACCCATGAGCTTTCGCAAGATCGTACATGATATTAAAAAGGATGATTTGCGCATAGGCGCTTGCATTGTGTGAATATTTCACGATCTCTGCTTCCGTGCTACTGCAAATCTGCGCGAACGCGGCCTCGGGCAAAATACTCAAGACTGCTTCGGCCGCTAGAATATGCTTTGAGGAATTTTCAGGCATTCCCACGATATTAGAAAACGGATGTGCCGCGTCGTACGACGCGGTTGCTTCGCTCAAAAATTCCGGCGAATACACGATTGTCATTTTTGGGAATTCTTTTTGGAGCTGTACGGTGGTTCCCGGTACGATGGTCGATTTGATAACGGCAATCGCGCTTTCCCCCGCTACATGAAGCGCGCTTTTGAGAATCGTCACGTCGAAGCCTTCGGGTGTGGAAGGAGTAGGAACCGCAATAAATACAATATCGCAATCACGTATCTTGTCTTTGTTCTGTTGGTACGGTTCTTCGAGCGAGTAACGAACTGTTTGATATCCACGACGTTCGAAATCGTCGGCATAATTCTTTCCGATGAATCCTTGTCCGACAAATCCAACGAGCGGCTTTGTGTGTTTGAAAGAACTATAACGACTCGCTATGGGAAGACACGCCGCAATATCATTGCGCCATGCAGATACGTACGAATCCCAATCGGTATATGGATATGAGAGTAAAACGACACGCTGATTATTCGCAAGGATACGACGAATTTCTTCTGGCCATCGAGTATATTCTGCAACGAGCGCCCCCGCTTCGGGTGCTATACCCACATCACCCGAAAGCACTGGGACGCCGGCCGCGAGCGCTTCGATGATCGCCATTCCGTACCCCTCATAGAGAGATGGCGTGAGCATGAGGTCAGCAAGCGCGAGGTACGGCATTTGCTCGGCACGACCTTCAAAAAAGACGCGCTCGCCAATCCCCCGTTCGTGCGCAAGACGCTTCAACATTTCGCGTTCGCGCCCTTCTCCCACTATAATGAGGCACGCATCTGGCAAATCAGCATCGGCAAAAGCGCGGATTGCTTGTGCAACGTTCTTTTCGCCCTCAAGCCGCGATACCACGAGCACTTTTTTCTTGAAATTCGCAAATCGCGCAGTGAGGTCGTATGGCGCTTTTGCCTCGCGGTATTTGGCAATGTCAACAAAAATGGGCAGAACGGAAATATGCTTGCGCGTCTTTTCTTTCACGCGCACCTCCACGTCGCGCTTGACGCGATGTGATACCACACGCACGCGCGCCGCCCGCATGAGCACAACCCGCGCAATGATGAGGCGCGCGCGATTAAGAAATGAGTGCGTTCTGAACGCTGGTGAAAAAAGATCGGTGTGTATTTGAACATGAAGTGGAATTTGTTTGAGTATCGAAATAAGGAGCCCTACCAATCCCGCTTCAAATGGGTCTTGCACCGTGACCACATCAATCTTTTCTCGCATCGGCGGCAAAAGAAGCGCACTTACGCCGTACAAAAGGCGCAATGGCGAAGCTGTAGGGTACAGCGAAAGTCCTTTGTCATGAACGACCGAAAAACCTTTGTTTTTAAGTGAAAAAATC
>CAYGMC010000002.1:0-10999 GCA_964351105.1 uncultured Candidatus Saccharibacteria bacterium
GGGGGGCAATTTGAGATTGAGGGCGGGGTGGTGGAAGTGAATAACAACCGTGCGGTCGTTTTGCTCTGATACAATGATGGGTATGCGAAATTACCCGCTACTCGTCATTGTAGTCTTGCTTTCGTTTATTCCTCATTTTGTGTTTGCAGTAATGCTGGAGGGGATCTCGATACAAGACTTGGACACACGTCAAATTCTACCAGTGCAACCTGCTTCACCCGCCGCGCCGCAAACCTGCGAAAAAAATGGAAAAAACGATATATGTTGCTCAGTGAGGATTGCATTAAAAGGAGATGCTTCAATTGTTGAAAGATACCAACCTTATAGTGAACATGGTGCTGATTTTTCGGCTTGTCAGAAAATGCTGAAACAATGGAATACTAATCCAGCGGAAGCAAAAAATGCACAAATTTGTCGAACTGCTGTTTTTAGAGAGTATGCAGGTAGGTATATTTACTATGATTTGATGGATCAGTTGCACCTTGGCTCCAGATGTGAAGATAAGAATAAAGAAATGGATCAAGCCAGAGTTGACGCGGCGGAACTTGCTCAGAGGAAAATAGCCGCTGCTGAAATGGAAGTGAGAGCAGCCGCTGAGCGTAATCTAGCGTTTTATGAAGACGGTGACACAAGAGTTGTAGGGACAAATGGTTGGCGGGAACTTCCGGATCAGTTCCGTACTGATTGGCAGAATTTGCCGCGAGGGGCGTCTTCGTGGAGCCGTTCTTTCGACCCCTCTTTCACCCCCACTCCTGCGCCCTTGCAACTTTTAAGAGGCAGTGAACCCCTACCGCTTTTTGAACAACACGGAACGTATGGAAAAATTGAACCAACGAACCAGAATGCGCTTGGATTTGAGTGGGACGTTTTCAGACCGAGCCCTCCTCCAAGTGAAGTGGTAATTGCATCGGCACCTCCAGAATATACAGAGTTTAAAGCTCCAGATCTGGGAAGTTTTTCACCATCCGAAAGTCCAGGACAACAAACCGCACCCCCTCCGACGAGACAAGGAGGTGCTGACACAAACCCAGACCCAGGGCCGCCGACTCAACGGGCGCCACAGCCTCAGCCAAGGCCAGGCCCCGGGATGAACAATCCAAATAATAATCCTTGGGGGCCCAACAACCCTTGGGGAAATAACGGATTGGGTGGAGGATTTGGCGGGCAGAATATGAATAGTATGATGACGCAAATGATGATGGGCAACATGATGCGCGCGAGTACACAGCAATTGCAACAGCAGGCGCAACAGCGAGCACAGCAGGAACAGCAAACACCTCCTGCTCTTGCCGCTTCGCTTACGCTCAACGTACAGCCTACGTTGGTCAAGCGGGGGAATCCAATATCTGTATCGTGGACTTCGGTGAGCATGTCGACCGCTTCGCCCTGCACCGTCACTCAAAGTGGTACGACAATCGGGCGCGGTAATACCGGCTCGGTCACGGTGTCCACTACCGCGAGCTCCACCCCCGGTTCGGTGCTCTTCCGCTTGGTATGCCAGGCCGCAGGAAATAATCAAGTATTTGAGAAGAATACGACAGTGGTGGTGCAGTAGCATGGGCCGGCTTTTTCAGAGACGTGTCGAAGATTTCACCTGCGAGCACTGCGGAGCAGATGTCAAAGGGAATGGGTATACCAATCATTGTACCAAGTGCCTTTGGAGCAAGCATGTAGATATACACCCAGGTGATCGCGCGCATGCCTGCGGCGGCATGATGCAACCAACGCTTGTGGGCTCTACTCCTCATTATCGAATTTTGCACCACTGCACCATATGTGGATTTGAGCGACGCAATGATATACAAAAAGAGGATGATCCGCGCTCGGTCGCCCTTCTGGCCGGAGAATTGCACGAATAACACTCTTGCAATCTTCTTGCCACGTGCCACCATAGTGGTATGGAAGACACTAGAGATGTGGCATCTTCACACATTGAGCGACACATGTTTCCGACTATAAATCATTATTATGGCGACACCGCGCGAAGGCTTATGCTCGCTGGTGCCTTACTCATGGTCACAGGCGCGCCTTTTTATTCAGACAATCTCCGCGCCGAAATTCCGCTCGAGATCATTGCCGCACTCGCCATAGTGGCAAGCGCCGCGCTTACCAATCCGTTCAAAAAAGTGGTAATCGCCGCCGATACCATTCTTTCTGTTTTGGCCGCAAGTATCTTTGCGATATGGGCGCTCTTTGGGTACGACACTATTCCCACCGTTGCGTTTATACTGCGTGATGCGATTGCTCTGATTTTCCTCGCGGCGTTCTACTTTAGTCTAAAAACACTGCGCGCCATGATTCTTCATCAGGTCGGCAAACCAGACACACCGGCCGAGTTTCGGCGTACATCTCCTGCGCAAAGTTTTGGAGGCGTAATCGCAGATGACGCGCATCTTGCACACGATCCATTGAGGCGCGAAAAACATAAAGTGGAACAAATGATGCGAAAAGATAAGGGGGATTGAGTGTAGAAAATCTACAATGAAAAAAATCTTTCTTCTTTTAGGGCACCCGGATAAAAGCGGAATATGCAACGCGCTTGCCGACGCCTATGAACGCGGCGCGCGCACAAGTGGGCATCAGGTAGACCGGCTCAATATCGGCGACATGCAATTTGATCCAATATTGCACAAAGGATATCGTGCGCGACAAGAATTGGAGCCAGACTTGCAAAAATTCCAAACACTCATCACCGCGTGCGACCATTTCGTTGTGGTACATCCCATTTGGTGGGTCGGTATGCCCGCAGTGTTGAAAGGACTTTTTGATCGCGCATGGTTGCCCGGTTCGGCTTTTCGTTATATCAAAACAAAAGCAGGTGAGCGTACCATTTTTTGGCACCGACTTTTTAGCGGCAAGTCAGCTCGAATCATCGTTACATCGGGCACATCGCCGTGGCTCGTGCGTTTTTTGCCGGGGAACGTGAATGCGCAATTGAAGTGGGGCATATTGTGGTTTGCAGGTTTCAAGACCAAGACGACGTGGCTCGGCCCTGCCGAAGACACGCCAGAGACAGTGAAAAATCGTTGGCTCGCGCGCGTGGAAGCACTTGGGCAAGAAGCAAAGTAGAAAATCCGACACCCATGACCGCCATCACAGCGATACGAGCAGAACAGATAGTGGATTCGCGAGGTAAGCCGACGCTCCTCGCAACGGTGCATACAGAAAAGGCACAAGGCTCATTTGCCGTCCCCTCGGGTGCTTCTACCGGGGCAAACGAGGCGCATGAATTGCGCGACAAAGACGGTGGTATGAGCCGTGCCATCGCCAATATACAAGATATCGCATCCGTGCTCATCGGTATGAACGTGCTCGATCAAAATGCCGTTGATAAGACCATGATAGAGCTTGATGGCACTGCTCAAAAAACACACCTCGGCGGCAATGCGCTCATCGGTGTCTCCATTGCGTGCGCCAAGGCCGCCGCGGCCGCGCAATCAATCGAGGTATTTGCGCACCTGCGCACGCTTGCAGACATGAAGCCGTCTCGTCGCGTGCCCTATCTATATATGAATTTTATCAATGGCGGAAAACACGCCACCACGCCGCTTGCGTTTCAAGAACACATGGTGGTGCCGGATGCAGAATCAGTGAGCGATTCGCTCGCCATCGTTGCGAGCGTCGAAAAGCATCTGTGGCTCATACTTGAAAAAAAATACGGCCCCGAAATGCTCAATACCATGGGTGATGAAGGGGGATATGTATTGCAGAAAGGAGATGTGGAAACTCCGTTTGCCATACTTTCGGAAGCAATCGATCTCTCGGGCAATGCGGGGCGCGTGCGTATTGCGATAGACGTGGCCGCCTCGTCTTTCTTTGAGCAGGGCGCGTATGTGGTCAATGAGCAGAGACTTTCAGCCGATGAGTTGGGGAAAATATATGCAGAACTTGCCACGAAATATCCGATTCTTTCCATCGAAGATCCGTACGAAGAGACGGCGCTGGAAGATTTTGCCCGATTGCAAAAAGCTCTGCCCGATGTTCGCGTCGTCGGCGATGATCTCACCGTAACCAACGCGCACGAGATTGCTCGCGCTGGCGCGGCACACGCCATACGCGCCGTTATCATCAAACCAAATCAAGTCGGCACGCTCACCGAGACGCTTTCGGCAATGAAGGAAGCGCGCACGCGCGATATTGATTGCATCATAAGTCACCGCAGTGGCGATACTACCGATGATTTTATTGCCGATCTTGCTTTTGCCTTTGGCGCGTTTGGTATGAAAGCGGGGACACTGCGCCGACCCGAACGCCGTATCAAATACGAACGCCTAGAAAATATCTCGATATGAAATCAGCCTTCTTCGAGTATAAAATAGTCGCTGTGTCAGGGCAAGAGCGAGCACTACCATGGATGCGTAGACTACATAATCTCCATACAGCACGTACGGTGTCATATAGGTCTTGAGTCGTATTTTCGTATTGAAGTGAGAGTATAGTTCTTTTGAAGGAGCTGATATGTCCTGCACGATTCCCGCATCAGTAATTACAAAGCTTTGCGTACTATTTGCGGCGGTAATAAAATATCGTCCATTCTCCAATGCTCGCGTACTGTTGATAGCCATTGTCTGCCGCGCCAATAGCGGAGACCCACGATAAGGAGAGTGTGATGAAGGGTTGACAAACACCGTGGCCCCAAGACGTGTCGCGTCGCGGTAGATATATGGTGAAATATTTTCTGAACAAAGAGAAGTGGCTAGCACGAGATTGGGTACGGAAGAGTCTTTATAGACGAAGGGTGGAGCGTTCCTGTCTGAAACACGTAGCATTTTTTTATAATCTTCCAGCCAAGCTGGACTTTGAGTTTTTCCCAACAAGAACGTAACCCAACTGACACTAGCTTCTCCCACTGGCATCAGAAGCTTTTTTCCAGAATATTGTATGTAGCCATTTTGCGGGTCAAGGACAAACATTACAGCAAATTTATCAATGAACGATCCGACTACTAAGCGATTTTTGTAGAGTGGGGCACTTGCGTCGTTTTTGTTCTGCACATAGAGAGGGAGTAGATTCACATTTTCGGGGAGAATAATCAGTGCGTTTTCGTTCTCTATCTCATTTACAGCCTCAAACGCCACTTGCTCTTTTACCGAATTTTTTGTCCCCGTCGGCAAATTGGTCGTGATAACTGAGGCATCGAAAGACGATTCTATGTTCCCTCGGCGCAACACGTTCATACTAACTGTGCTTATAAAAACCATGCTACAAATTAAAGTACCGAGGAATACGGGCCGATGTGTCCGTGCATTTTTTTTTAGAAAAAGTGTGAGGATACAGTGGTATAAAAAATAATTAATCAAAATGAGTACAAAAGACCCTAAATACAACCCGCCTACAGGCAACATTTCTTTCAGTAGTGGGATGCTCGGGATAGCGTATGCTAAAGAATAATATGTATGATGGGGACCAAAAAGCGTCTCGGGGCCATACATGGCAATCACTACCATCCATGATCGTGCGTATTCCAAAGTCACCCAGCAAGCCGCTCCTACAAGTGCACTTAGGAGTATATTCTCAGTCTTGATGAAACGCACCAATGGTGCCCAGAGTGCAATCGATAATCCCATAACAATACCAAAAGAAACCCAAATACCTCCAATAATAAACAGACTTAGTCTCGGGTCGTAGATTTGCAACCAGTCGAGTGGATAGGTGGAAAAGAACCAATATGTTGAGCAAAGAGAGAATACGAACCCGAAGAGGAACATATAAAACAATGCCCAAATTGAGCCTTCTTCCTTTGGAGAATCTGCGCTGTGCGTATCCAGAAAATATAAGATAGGTATTAGGAATACGAAGAGGAGAGACCAGAGTGTTTGGAGGTAATTCATTGCCAATGCGGCAAGGATGCACGATTCTCTTAAACATGCTTCAGGTATCTGTGGAAACATTGCGGCCTCATAATCTCTTATTAAAGTCGGTATGCTCGCCTCATGGATGAATCGCATTCATCGAGATCAATAAGACCAACAGCTTTGCAAAGAGTTTCGTTTTTAAGGCCATCAAATGATTTGCCCCAGACCGCACTCCTCATGAAGTTTGCGCCAGCCAGACAGTCTCTCTGATCGTTTGACGTCGGAGAGCTCATGCAATTTTTCGAGAGCTGTTCATCAGTCAGCGATACTTGTGGGGTAGCCATAGCAAATCCAAGTCCATTGAAACAGAAACTCCGTACTGGTGAGGGCGCCCTCAAACATCCCTGAATTGCTTGGTCGAAATCAAAATTATTCAGTGAAGGAAACGACTGACCACCAGAGCTTTTTTGTCCCCAGATGAACGGCTGATTAAAGTAACACGCTTCTTTCACAGACAAATCATTTCGAAACAGGTCACTATTACAAGGAAAGTCGGGGTCATCTTTGTCTATCCACAACGTCGCGTGATTTGAAACTCCCATACCAAGCGAAACGAGAACATTTTCCATGAATGTTCCATGATAACAATGTCTTCGTTCGCGGCCAGTGCTAAAAAGTTCGTAGCATCTTTCTACTGCCGCAGGCAAATTATAATTGTGATATATCACCAAGCCGTGACCTAACCCGTGTCGGCAAAAACTGCCACGTACGGACCCGTCGCCCTTGTATTTTGCGCAGGAATTCGCAAATTTTCTGGCGTTTTCATCATTACCAATGTCACCGATTGAGGATTCGAGAATACCATGATAGAAACCGAGTTGACAGCGCGTATCCAAATCTACCTCGTCCATTGCAGAGAGATTAAATAATTTTTGTGCAACACGTCCTGCAAAATGAGCACCGAGGTGGCATTGTCCGAAAAATATACTATCGGTTGCATCTCGCTTCTGCAAGGTCGGATCAAGCGAACCTTTTTCCACTTCACTAAAAAATCTCTCGTACCCAAATACGCGCATCCAATATTCAATCGAGCTATTATCTCTAAGCACCATATTAATGTCCAAGTCATTTAGTTGTTGTTCCCCCATATTTTCAAAGATTGAATACCATTGCTTCAACGTCCAAGCGGACAACCTTTTCCATATTGAAAGGCCTTCGGATTTAGCCCTGCCATTTTTTGCGTTTTCCTCCTCTCCTACACCCACCTCAACATGAATTTTTGCGGTCAAATCGGAATTGAGATGGTCATGGATTCCCCACACACCAGATTTTTCAAAAGTGAACGTGAATTTCTCGTTTTCTGCCATACCACGGCAGGAATCCAAGATTTGGGTATCAGGTTTCTCACCACAATTCCTTATATCTGATCCGGGGTAATTGGTGTGCGTAGGGTGACTGTCTGAAGCCACCCAGTGCTCGGTAGAATCTTCATTTATAAAAGTTACCGTTTCCCCACGCTCGATAGTAATCTCCTCGGGTACAAAACCACGATTAGTAATAAATATTACCTGTTCCGGATGAGCTCCCGCCAGAGATGGCCGTAGTGAAATCGCAACAACGGCAACAAGGATTGAAGCCATATACTTTTTACGCATTCGAAGTCCATGTGTATGCATACAATAATTCACAGTTTACTATAGTTTCCGTATCTCAAATGAGAGCTGGTCATTTTTCATCTGTGCGCAGAATGTATTAACATCGTCACATGGTATTATTCTACATATGGACTTTCTTAAATCAGGATTATGTGCGGTATTAATTGTATTGAGCGTTGGAATCATGCCATGGTTTGCACATGCCGCTAGTGACGGCCCTTCTGATCATGGCGGAAGTTCTGATGGCGGTGACGGAACCGATACTTACAGTGGTGGAGGGGCTACGGGCACTCTCCGAGGGCAAAGTAGTGCGCCCTCGGTGAGTTGTAATGCGGCGGGGCAAAACGTGGTCCGTGTGGTACGAGGCGTGACAAATTGCTCCCTTGCCAATCACGGCACACTTCGCGTTCTTGTGTTTTCAGGCAACGGCCCTGGTGATGGCTCATATGGTAGGGGCAATGCAGTCGCGGAAGCGCGTGCGGTGAGCTGTGCTGGAGGCCAAGATGATATCGTTTTCAATGGTACTGCTGGTGCGAAGTACACCGTGGAAATCCAAGGTCATGACGACAACGGCACCAATCGCCGCTGGGCATACACATACGATTCTGCAACGTTTATTGGGATGAACTGTCCGGTTGTTCTTCCTACGAACAGTGCCAGTACAAGTGGTGCCGCCACAATAGATCGCATAACAGGGGAGATGCAAGATACCCGTCCGCTCAATAGTCGTTGGCTTGATCTTCTTGATATCGGGACATCTTCCCTCACTTCCGGTTTCTCGGTGAATGATCTTCTAGCACAACTCGATGCCATTCAATCTCTGATACGTTCCCTTCAATCAGGGTTCGACGTTGATACTACCGGCTCGAGACCCACGAGCACCGGCTCCACTTCTTGTATTGATCTGCTCATGAATTTGTCGCAGGATGACAACGACGATGACACTAATGGCGAAGTTAGCCGACTTCAGCGGTTTTTGGGAATTGAACCGACAGGCTATTTTGGCCCTACGACAGAGGGCTTGGTGGGAGAGTGGCAAATAGCTCGTGAGGTTGTATCGTCAGAAGACGCGGGAGGATATGGTCGCGTTGGCCCGAAGACGCGCGCTGCAATGGCATGCCAAAGTTAGACACTCTCGCGTTTTTCTCTTTACGTATAGCTCAAGCCACTATAGGATAGCTGAATGGGACTCTCAATTGGAATCGTGGGGCTGCCCAACGTCGGGAAATCGACGCTTTTTAATGCGTTGACCAAGAAGGGGGTACCGGCAGAAAATTACCCATTCTGCACCATCGACCCGTCGGTCGGTGTGGTTGCGGTGCCGGATTTTCGCCTCGACAAACTCGCCCTGATGTCTCACTCGGAAAAGAAAGTGCCTGCCGCGGTGGAGTTTGTAGACATTGCGGGCTTAGTGAAAGGCGCGTCGCAAGGGGAGGGGCTGGGCAATCAATTCCTCACGCACATTCGCGAAGTGGATGCGATAGCCGAAGTAGTGCGCATGTTTGATGACGAAGACGTGCACCATGTCGCGGGGCAGGTGGATCCTTTGAGCGACATCGAAACCATCAATCTGGAGCTTGTGCTTGCGGATATGCAGACCGCCGAAAAGCGCCTCGAGCGACTTGAGCGTGATTCAAAAAGCGGAGAGAAAGAACTTATTGCCGAGCGCGACGTGCTTCGCAAAATCGTGCCAGCGCTCCAAGCAGGAAAGGCCGCGCGGACGGTAGACCTCGACGAGAAGGAAATGGAGATTGCAAAAACGATGCAAATGCTGACCATGAAGCCAGTCTTGTATATCCTCAATAGAAAGAGCGGCACGGTAAATGTGGATGCCGAAGCGGGTGATCGGTGGAGAGCATTGAAAGATTTCCTCGATTCGTCCGGTGCGGGCTACGTCTTTGTCGATGCGGGGGTGGAGAACGATCTTTCCGATGTGCACGATGACGAGCGAGCAGATTTTCGTCGCGAGCTCGGTGTCGTGAGCGACGGACTCGACGATCTCATCAAAGCAGGGTACAAACTTCTCGATCTCATTTCATTTCTTACGACCGGCGAAAAGGAGAGCCGCGCATGGACGATACGACGCGGCAGTACAGCGCCAGAAGCAGGCGCGGCAATTCACAGCGATTTTCGAGACAAATTCATCCGTGCGGATGTCATTCGATGGGATGTACTCCTCGAGTGCGGTTCGTGGGCCAAAGCACGCGAAAAAGGCCTCGTGAGGACAGAAGGTAAAGAATACGTTGTGGAAGATGGGGAAGTGATGGAGTTTAAGGTCTAACCTCCATAAAGGACCGTCCTTTATGTTTTGGCGCTTGCCCTTTCCGTGGGGAGGCTTACAATGAAAAACGAACTATGAACACAAAAGTAACTCCAAAAGACTTCTTTCTCTGGGTCGGGGCGATGGCGGCTTTGTATGTGGGGGTGTTCAACTACATCGGGCTTGTCTGGAGCTATATTGACTACGCGATTCCGGATCCGCTCCAGTACTACGGAGGCGACCCGTACCAAAACGGCATTAGCTGGCAGATGGCGACACTCATCGTGCTCGTGCCCGCATTTCTTATCTTGATGTGGCTGATTCGACGAGACATCGATGCGGATACCACGCGCAGAAATATATGGGTGCGACGCTGGGCACTTTTCCTTACGGTATTTGTCACGGGCGTTGTCATCGTGGGTGATTTGATATATGTGTTGTACGCTTTTCTCAACGGCACTGACCTCACGATACGTTTCGTGCTCAAGGCGCTCATCGTGCTCTTGGTAGCCGCTATCGGCTTCATGCATTTCATGGCAGATTTGTGGAATTATTGGGAGAAATTTCCCGCGCGCAATCGGCACGTGGGAGTGGCGACTATTCTCTTGGTTTTCTGTACCATCGTGGCTGGTTTCTTTATCGTGGGCACACCACAGCAGGCGCGGATATACAGGTTTGACGATCAAAAAGTCAACGATCTCACCACCATCCAGTATCAGGTCGTGCAGTATTGGCAACAGAAAGAAAAATTGCCAGCGACCTTGAACGACCTCAACGACCCGATTAGCGGCACCATAATTCCCGTTGACGCACAGACTGGTATGGCGTATCGCTACGAGGTAATGGGGAGGCTTTCGTTCAAACTTTGCGCCACGTTCAATGCAGAAATGCGGGCTATGCCAAATTCGCCGAGCATGACTCGTGAGATGATGCCTGTACCAGCAAGCCCGACGTATCCTGTGAAGGGCGTGGACATTGGGCAGACATGGCAACATGGCATCGGAGAGGCCTGCTTTGAGCGCACGATAGATCCCGAACGATACCCTCCTTTCTCGAAGCAAAAAAATCTCTAACGGATGATTTTCGCCGCTGTAGGCGATGTGGTAGGCTTATCTGAATGGCTACCTACGATCACAAAAAAATAGAAAAAAAGTGGCAGAAACAGTGGGAAAAGCACGGTATTTATACGGTATCTGACTCGAAGGACGGAAAAGATAATTTCTACCTGCTCGTGGAGTTTCCGTACCCTTCGGGCAATCTCCACGTAGGCCATTGGTACGCGTTTGCGG
>CAYGMC010000002.1:11009-56086 GCA_964351105.1 uncultured Candidatus Saccharibacteria bacterium
AACTCAACCCGCGCGACTGGACTCTGAGTAACATCGCGTACATGAAAAAGCAGATCAAATCTATGGGGACTTCCTTTGACTGGTCGCGCGAGGTCGTTACCTGCGATCCCGCATACTACAAATGGACGCAGTGGCTTTTTCTGCAATTTTTCAAAAAAGGCCTCGTATATCGTAGAGAGACGGCGGTCAATTGGTGTCCTTCATGCAAGACGGTCTTGGCAAATGAGCAGGTGGTGGATGGTAAGTGTGAACGATGCAGTACCGAAGTAATGCAAAGGCAAATGCTCCAGTGGAATATCAAAATCACCGATTACGCGGACAGACTCGTTGACGACCTCGATGCACTCGATTGGCCAGAGCAAATTAAGGAATCCCAGCGCAATTGGATCGGCCGGAGCGAAGGCGCGGAGGTAGATTTCTTTTTGGATTTCGGCAGTGCAGAGACAAACGCTCGTGTAGATAGTGCGGGCAAAAAAGCTCATCTCACCGTGTTTACTACGCGCATCGACACGCTCTACGGCGCCACGTATCTTGTATTGGCACCCGAGCATCCCCTCCTTCGCCAAAGCTTCGGAGGGCAAGCGTTTAGTGCCATTCTCCAGAATAAAAATGAAGTCGAGGAGTATATCGAGCAAGCAAAAAAGAAAACAGAAATTGAGCGGCTGACGGAACAAAAAGACCCTTCCACGGGCTCGGGGCAGGCAAAGACAGGAATTGAGGTGAAGGGCGTACAGGCGATTAATCCAGCAACCGGAGAAAAAATACCTTTGTATGTGGCGGATTATGTACTCGGTCATTACGGCACGGGAGCTGTGATGGGCGTGCCCGCGCACGATGAACGTGATTTTGAATTCGCCAAAAAATATAATGTTGAGATCAGGGGGGTACTCGAGCCGCTCACGGAGCGAGCGTCCGGATTCGACGCGGTGAAAGCGGGAGAATCTTTTCAAGATAGATACGCAGCGATGGCTATTGTTAAACACCCAACCGAAGACAAGTATCTATGCCTTCGATGGCAAAAGAATGATTTGCGCGGATTTGTTTCTGGCGGCATTGAATCGGGCGAGACCGCTGAAGAGGCTGCGAGACGCGAGATAACCGAAGAGACGGGTTATAAAAATCCGCGCCTTGTTCGAGCACTCGGACAAGTACATACAAAATTTTATCGTGTCGATAAGGGTGGCAATTTGTTCGGGCATTTTCAGGGGTTTCTTTTTGAGCTGGAGGATGAAGAGTACGAAGAACCAAGCAAGGACGAACAACTAATACACAAGGCTGAATGGGTCGCTGTAGACGATGTAGAAAACTTTATCAGCCGCGACGACATGAAAATTTTATGGTCGAGAATAAACGGCGATAAACCGTATTCCGAGAAAGGAATTCTTGTGAACTCGAACGATTTCAATGGACTTACAACCGATGAAGCGAAAATTGCACTCACCGAAAAATTTGGCCGCGTCAAAACGACCTACAAACTTCGTGATTGGATAGTCTCGCGCCAACGCTATTGGGGAGTACCGATTCCCATTATTCACTGCGAGAAATGCGGAGCTGTTGCTGTCGAAGATTCGGATTTGCCCGTAAAGCTCCCCGATGTCGAAGATTATCTCCCCGAAGGAAGTGGTAAATCACCGCTTGCCAAAGCAGAGAAGTGGGTGAGGGTGAAGTGTCCGCAGTGCAAGGGGGACGCCGAACGTGAGACAGATACGCTTGATACATTTGTAGACTCTTCTTGGTATTTCTTGCGCTACACGGATCCCAAAAACGACACGCAATTTGCAGACGCGCAAAAGCTCGCTTCGTGGATGCCTGTCGATCTCTACTCGGGAGGGGCAGAACACACGACGATGCATGTGCTCTATAGTCGTTTTTGGCAGAAGGCGATGTATGATCTCGGGCTTGTAAAAGACACAGAGCCGTACCAACGACGCATGAATCGCTCTCTCATCATGGGGCCAGATGGACAAAAGATGTCGAAGTCGAAAGGTAACGTGATCGATCCCGATGAAGTGGTAGAGCGGTTGGGGGCAGACACGGTGCGTATGTATCTTGCGTTTATCGGGCCCTACAGTGAAGTGTCCAGTTATCCGTGGAATCCTGATGGGGTAGTGGGCGTACGCAGATTTCTTGAGCGCGTATGGCGGGCGCAAGACTACATGCTCGACACCGACGTGGACGAGCTCGGTACTATACTGCATCAGAGCATAAAAAAAGTAGGCGAAGACATCACGCAATTGAAATTCAACACAGCAATTGCACAGATGATGATATTTTTGAACAAACTCGAGAAAGTTAAAAAAATAGGACAATCACAGTGGCAAGCGTTCTTAATACTGCTCGCACCCTTTGCGCCGCACATCGCGGAAGAATTGTGGCACGAGGGGGGTAATAAAAGTTCGGTACATATCCAAGCGTGGCCAGACTACGACCCCGCACTTCTCGTTGAAGATGAAATATCTATTGCTATTCAGATCAACGGAAAGACACGAGGAGAGATACGGGTCGCGGCTGGAGCAGACAAAGCAGAAATTGAGCAAGCGGCTCGGGAAGCGGTAGCAATGAAATTACAAGGAAAATCAGTAATCAGAACAATTTTGGTGCCCGGCCGCCTCGTCAATTTTGTTGTGGGGGAGTAACGCTCACACGCGTATCTGTCTCGGTGTCATCGAGCGTATATCCGCGTTTACTGATCTTCTGCCGTAATATATCTGCGGACTGCCAATCTTTCTTTTCACGCGCATGCGCTCTCTGTGTGAGCAATTCACGCACATCGGCGGGTATCTCCTCTTTTCGCAGTTCAACTCTTGAAAGCGTGCGGGCTTGTATATCGGGTTCCTTGAGATTGAGCCCCATGATTTGATCAAAATCGAGCAAAGTTGCCAAGAGATTGCATGGTTCGAGGTGTGTGTCTTTGGTCATATCCCATAGAGTAGCAATTGCTCCGGGAGTATCGAGGTCGTCGTTGATATGCGAAATAAATCTCTTTCTCCATACGCGGCTCACCTTGCCTGATGAGTCACTGATAGAGAGTCGGAGTGCCACAAGTTTTGCGAACGCCGTTTGTGCGGCGGCAAGGGCTTCCCAACTAAAATTTGAATTGGTGCGGTAATGGGCACCAAGAAAAAGATATCGTAGTGCAAGTGGATGAAAGCCGCGCTCCAAAATTTCGGATAGATAGATCACGTTGCCTTGCGATTTGGCGATCTTTCCACCCTCGATCTGTATGTGTGCTCGATGCATCCAAAATCGCGACAGAGGTGCTTTTCCTGTGGCACTTTCGGACTGTGCAATTTCGTTGTTGTGATGGATAGGAATATGCTCAATACCGCCCGTGTGAATATCGATCTGCGTCCCCAGTGTGGCACGAATCATCGCCGAGCACTCGATATGCCATCCAGGGAAGCCTTTGCCCCAGGGGCTATCCCACCCCAGATGTGCGTCAAGTTTCCACAATATAAAATCAGTAGGGTTTCGCTTTTCGTGAGAGGCAGTCACTCGAGCACCTTCACGCAATCCGGTGAGGTTGATTCCACCGAGTCTGCCATAATCGGGGAATCGAGAGGTATCGAAATAGACACCATCAGAAATTTTGTAGGCGTATCCTTTTTTCTCCAGCGTCTTAATCATTGCGATTTGTTCTGGAATATAATCACTGGCGCGCGGGAATTCTACGCGCTTTGTATTGATGTTGAGTTTAGCTAAGTCGGCAAGAAAAACAGTGGTGTATTTCTCCGCAAGAAGTCGCATGTTTTCAATGGTGAGTGCAAGGCCTTCTCGCTGCAAACCCAGTGTCATTCTGTCCTCACCGAGATCCGCATCGGAGCTCAAATGTCCCACATCGGTGATATTGACGGTTTGTTTGACTTCAAGTCCAGTGTATTCGAGTGTGCGGCGTAGAATATCGGCAAAAACAAACATCGATAGATTGCCGATGTGCTGTGTCGCGTACACGGTGGGTCCACAGTTGTACATGCGGACTTTTTTGCTCCCATGCTTTGCGCGAAAGACTTCTTTTTTTAGCGAAAGCGTATTATAAAAAATAGGTTGTGTGCGCCCTAAAATGTTGTCGAGAAAATCAAATAACCCCATATTTAAAGCCATTTATTATGCTTGAAGTACCACACCATCCCACTTCCTGCGGCGACAACAATGCCCACTATTATCCAAAATCCATACGGTAAGTCGGTGAGTGGATTTGATTTGGAATTGATATCAAAAATGGTAACAAGAAGCGCAAGAGGGAAGGTGAGTAAAGCCATAATGGTGAGTATGCGCATGGTTTCGTTTTGCTTGGTCGTAAGGAGAGAATTGTTTGTCTCGCGAAGTTCATGCAAAAAGTCGGTCGCGCGTGTAATGTGATTGTGGACGCGATAATATTCGTTGGAAAGTCCGCGCAGATATGGCAAGAATTCTGCGCCAAAAAAATCCGACCCGTTGTCTTCAATGATCTTTAGAATGTCGCGGTGCGGCTCTATCGTCTGACGAAGATTCAAGAGCCCGCGCGCGGCGCGAGATATGGCGGAAACCATTTCTACCTCGTGTCCTGAATAGATGTGCTCTTCGATGGTTATGAGTTCTCGACGAATAAAATCAAGTTCGTATTCAATGGCTTTGTATAATTTTTTTACGGTAAAAAAGAAAAGGAAGCCTGCATGTTCGCCAAGACTGGTCGTTTCGAGCGTTGCGTTGACTTCGAAAATTTTGGAAAATTTGTGGATCGGATCAATGGTGTCGTAGTGGGTGGTGATAAGAAAATTTTTGCCGACAATAAAATCAACCTCTTGCTCACGTGTAGCATGAGAGTGTTTGAGTGCGGGAAAATGCATCACGATATACGCATATTCTCCGTAGAACTCGGCACGTGGCTTGGAAGCGGGGAGGAGCAGTTCTTCGGCGATAGTTTCTGCAATACCAAACTCTTCTGCCATTGCTCGCACTTCGAGTCTGTTGGGCGATTCGAGATCAATCCACACCAAACCACCATATTCCTGTCGTGTACGCATAGGGGGCATTATAACGCATTCAAAACAGATATGCCGCATTGTTTCCCCCTGCTCTATACCTCTGCTACAATCCTGTGATGCGTAGAGAAGAACGGAATATTATTCTTTCCATTGCCACAACGATCGTGGGCTCTCTCTTTCTCATTGCCGTGGGCTTTGGCGGCGGCTTTTTTGTTTCAGCGCAACGAAGCGGGGGAGGTGATGTTCTTTCGGCACGCGCGTCTTCCCATGTTGATCTCGAGCCCTTGTGGAAAGCGTGGGATATTATCAACGAAAAATTTGTGCCAGCGAGCGTGGCCACTTCGTCGCCCCTTGCGACAACGACGGTCGTACAGAATCAAAGAAAAGTATACGGCATGATTGATGGGCTTGCCGCTTCACTCAACGATCCGTACACATTCTTTTTGCCACCCGTCGAGAACAAACGATTTGAATCCGAGATGAGCGGTAGTTTTGAAGGAGTCGGGATGGAGATAGAAGTTAAAAACGAGATTCTCACCGTCGTTTCGCCACTCAAGGGGACACCTTCGGAGAGAGCTGGTATACGCAGTGGCGATCAAATTCTCAAGATTGATGGTGTGTCGACCGAAGGAATGGATGCGAGTGATGCGGTAGGAAAAATCCGCGGTCCACGAGGGACAAAGGTCGATCTTTTTATCATGCGTGCCTCGTGGAGTGTCCCGCGCAGTATTAAAGTTACGCGAGATGTGATTAGCGTGCCCATCGTTATATCCACCGAACGTGATGATGGTATTTTCAACATTCAACTCACCACGTTTACCGCAAATTCACCCGACTTATTCCGTAAGGCGCTCCGCCAGTTTGTTGAATCGGGCGGTAGCAGACTTATTGTGGATATGCGCGGCAACCCCGGTGGATATCTCGACGCGGCGGTGGATATTGGGAGCTGGTTTTTGCCCGGCGGAGCCATTATTGTGACAGAAGATTATGCAGGTAAAGGACAAAATATCGTGCGCCGTTCTGCTGGGTACAATATCTTTAATGAGAATCTAAAGATGGTCGTTCTTGTTGACCGAGGATCCGCTTCGGCATCTGAAATCCTCGCCCTCGCCCTCAAACATTACGGAGTGGCGACCATCATCGGCACCAATACGTTTGGAAAAGGTTCTGTGCAGGAATTGGTGCAGATAACACCTGAAACATCACTGAAGATCACTGTCGCGCGTTGGCTTGGGCCAGATGGCGCGCAGATACCGCGCGAGGGAATTGCGCCCGATACGCGGGTGGACCTCACCGAAGCCGATCACACCGCACATAGAGATCCACAGCTCGATGCGGCGGTGCGATTGCTTGGGGGAGTAGTCGCAACATCGACCAGTAGGTAGCGTATGAAAGTTGTACTACTGAAAGATCTCAAGGGTGTTGGGAAAAAGGATACCATCGTCGAATCTGCCGACGGATATGCGCTCAATTTTCTGATCCCTCAAGGTTTTGCCGTACAAGCGACTACTGAAAAGGTGGGCGCCGTGCAAAAACGAGTAGAAGATGAGCGCACACAAAGCGAAGCAAAGAAAAAAGTATTGGCAGAAGATCTCAAAAAACTTGATGGTGCAACAATTACGCTCCATGCCCGTTGTAATGAGCATGGGCTACTCTTTCGCGGGATTCACGTAGATGAAGTGGTTGCAAAGATAGTCGAGCATGGCGCGCATATAACAGCGGGAATGCTTCACGACGTATCGACGATCAAAAAAATCGGCGATTATCCGATACGTATCGTGGCAGGAGACGTTTCTGCGCGAGTTGTTATCGCCGTCCAGAGTCTCCAAACGAAAAATTAAACGACTTCAACGAGTCGGCGCACCGTGCGCCGACCGTCAAAATTGACTTTGCGAGTACTGCGGAAATGTACCGATCCGTTGGCGAGCGCGAAAAGAGTGTGGTCTTTGCCGACACCGACGTTTTTGCCAGCCATGATGGCTGTCCCGCGTTGGCGCACAATAATTTCCCCCGGGGCCACGTTTTGGCCGTCAGAGCGCTTCACACCGAGATATTTCGGGTTGGAGTCATTGAGATTATGGGCTGTTCCGCCTGCTTTTGTATGTGCCATACTGTATGCATGAGTATAGCAGAACTCAAGATACATATCAAGGGTATCCTTGATGCGGGACTGCAAGACTGGGGGCTTTTCGGCGTCGTATTTCTTGTCGGAGCCATCTCCTTTGGGCTTGGTCGAATATCTGTTCTTGAAGATGTTCGGCCGCCCGTAGCGCTCTCGCACGCACCTCGTGAGACCGCTCCGCGAGCTCTTTTTGTCGGAGGGCTTTATGTGGCGTCAAAAAGCGGGAGCACGTATTTCTATCCCTGGTGTAGTGGTGCCACTAAAATCGCAGTACAAAATAGAATTTGGTTTGCGGATGAGGCGGCGGCCCGTCGAGCGGGCTTTGGTCCTTCAAAAAGTTGCAAAGGTTTGGGCAATGAGTGATTTAAGGTAGAATGCAGACATGATAGTTGTTGATGTAGAGGCATCCGGTACGGAAGCCAAAAAACACTCTATGGTGAGTGTGGGAGCGATTGACTTGGCGAACCCGACTAATCGGTTTTATGAAGAGTGTCGCATATGGGATGGAGCACACATTATGGATGAGGCACTCGCGGTGTGTGGTTTTTCTCGCGCGGAAATAACAGATACCAAAAAGCAATCGGAAGCGGATCTTGTCCATGCTTTTCTCACATGGAGTGAAGGTGTTGAAGAAAGGACTCTTGCGGGGCAGAATGTTTCTTTCGATCGGGATTTTCTTAAGGCGGGCGCGGAGCGCGCGGGACACACTGATTGGCCGTTTGCATATCGCACGATCGATACGCACACACTGTGCTATATGCACATAATCCAACGCGGAGAACAGCCCCCCGTGAGACACCGTCGCTCGGCACTAGATCTCGACGCAGTCCTCAATTATTGCGGCATACCAGATGAGCCGATGCCACACAATGCACTTACGGGTGCGCTCTCGCATGCAGAAGTCATTTCTCGATTGCTGTACGGAAGAAAATTATTGCCCGAATTTATGGAATTTGAGATTCCGTGGAAAAAGTAAGTTGCACAGACCTATCCCCGATAGGGGAGGGCCAGCAAATTTTTCACGACTGTTCTAACAGTAATTCCTAAATTTCAGAACCTCGAGCAAATTTTTTCATGGGGGACTTCTCTGAAGGGTATTGACATGACCGTGGTCTAATGTGAATAGGTGCGGTTGTAGTACAGGAGAGACGAGATATAACCGCGTCGCACAATATATCTTTTGCGACGCATATCACAACTAAATAAGGCCGGCCAGTTGGCTAAAAAAATTCTGGCCGGCTCAAATCAAATACCTCCTCGGTGTTTGTTTCTATCGGACCGATTGAGGGTTGAAGCACCTGTTTTGCTTTCCTCCGCAATTGATTCCCCCAGCCCATCGAATTCGTTTTTTTACGAAATCGGAAAAGTCTCGTTTATAGCGACGGCAGATAGTTTTGAGGATTCAAATAACCAGAAAGTGGCACCACTGGCATGGTCGCGTTTGCACACGGTGTTTTAGTCTGGGTGGCGCTACCGAGCGACATGATTTGAGTGGCCAAGGCTACATATACGCCAAAATGAAGGTGTGGGCCTGTGGCGTAGCCTGTCTCGCCGCTGTAGCCGATGACCTGACCAGTCGACACCGAATCCCCTTGTTTGACACTGATTTGCGAGAAGTGTGCATACATCGTGCCGAGCCCGTTGTTGTGACGCACAAACACCCATTTGCCGAATGAATAGCATCCTTTGACAGTATCGGTATTTCCGGTACCGACGACCGTGCCTGAGAGCGCGGCACGGATGGGTGTACCAATAGGAGCCGCAAAATCCATACCGTTGTGACCTTTGCCATTGTAGGCACCACTTGCCGCAAAAGCGGTGTTGCCAAAGTACTGTGTGATACGCACGTCATCAAGCGGCCAGCGCAAAATGCCTCTACCGGGCGACGTGATTTTTGAAGGATCGACCGTGTAGCGCAGTTTTTCTTGGAGGTCGTTGAGCGCCATCTCAAAAGCTGCCTCCTGCGCCTTCTTTTGGGCAATAATTGCCTGGTAGGTCGATTCTTGTGATTTGGTTTGCGCGAGCAATTCGCTCTGCGCTTGCTTGGTCGCGTTCAAAGAACCCTGTTGTGTTAGCAGTGTGTCCTTTTGCTTTACCAATTGCGCTCTTTTCTCCTCCGTCTCGACCTTTGTGTCGGTAAGTACTTGTTTTTCAGATTTTAGACTCGTCATGTGCGCCCGAATCGCGTTCTGGATTGACTGAGATGCCGCGATGTCATTCCACAAGGCGGCCATATTGCCGTCTGACAAAACATGCACGGCAAACGAGCGAGATTCTTGTTCTGCCAGAGTGCGGATCGATTGCCCAAGACCCGCGGCTTCGCTATCGATAGAGCCCTGTGTCTTTGAAATATTTTTCCCCAGCTGTTCTATTTGAAGCTCGGTAGAGCTGATCTGCTTTTTGGTACGCTCAATCGATGCAGTTGTCGTCTTGATAGACAGACTCAATTGCGCGAGTTGATTTTGAAGTGTTTGTTTTTTGGCCGACGTAACGGAAAGTTGTCTCTGATATTGAGCAATCTCTTTGTCGAGCTCCGCGATCTGTGCACTGTGTTGTCTGATCTGTTCTTGAAGATGACTGGAGGTATCAGCGAATGCAACGATGGGTGCGCATGTCAGTGCCCAAAGCACGACACTCATGTGCCAAACCTTGGTGGTCATAGATTTTCGAGGGCCTTGATCGCAGTACCAACACGGTGCATCGTAATCGATTTACCTATCGTGGAAGCAATAAAGAATGGATCGGCACTTTTTTCTATTCCTGAAAGTGCGTACCGAAAAGGCCATAACACATTTCCACGTCCGTGTAAAGTGGCATATTCCCAGAGCGCGGTCTTAAGCGCGTCCCCACTCCATTGTGCATCAGGATGTCCCTCGAGTGTCGCGTATATGTAACGCAGGTGAACAAGAGCAGTATGTGGCTCAGACTTCTTCTCAGGGATGCGTACTGCTTCAGGCGCTGGGTCACGAAAAAAGAAATCCAACTCCCCCGTTTGGACCATTTCGTCGATATCCGAGATAACACTAATTCGTTCTCGAATGAGCGGGACAAGCTGACGGCCAATTGTTTCGTCCCACGGAAGTGGGCGCTCTTCGATGCATGGTTTCAAGGTAGACACGATCGAATGTAGTAGGGCATCTTCATTTTGTTGGAGCAGGTAGTGACGATTGTACCAACGAAGTTTGTCCACATCAAAAACAGCACCGCTTCTGTGTAAATCGCCAAGATGGAATTCCCCAACCATCTCATTCAACGACATTACTTCCCTTCTTGATGGCGGCGTCCAGCCCAACAGAGCGATATAATTGAGCAGTGCTTCGGAGAGATATCCCTTTTCACGATAACTTTTTAGCGAAACATCTCCCGTGCGTTTGGAAAGTTTGGAGCGATCAGAACCAAGATGCAATGGATAGTGTGCGTAGGAAGGTCGCTCAAGCCCAAGCGCTTCTTGTATGAGGATTTGGCGTGGAGTATTTGAGATATGATCTTCGCCTCGAATAACGTGCGTGATTCCCATATCAGCGTCGTCTACCACGACCGCCAAGTGGTAGAGAGGGTCGTCTATCGAGCGCGCTATGACGAAATCGTGGAGCTCCGTGGTGTCGAAAGTAATCTCACCCCTGATTATGTCGGTAAACGTTATACTCCTACCAGGATTCTTGAGTCGCACGGGATGTACCTGTACACCGGGCTCTTTCTTGCTCTCCTCTTCGGATATGTAGGCCTTCTCTTCTTTGATGAGTTGTTCGATGGATGCGCGGTATATATCGGTACGCTCTGATTGCCGGTAGAATTCATCCCACGACAGCCCAAGCCATGTGAGACTTTCGGTAATGTCAGTTTCGAATTGTCGCGAACTCCGTTCCTGATCGGTGTCTTCGCTCCGAAAGGTAATACGACCGCCATGTCTGCGCGCAAAGAGATAATTCAAAATCGCCATGCGTGCGGTACCCACATGGCAAAACCCTGTGGGAGAAGGCGGGAATCGTACGCGCACTTCCTTTGTGGATTCGCTACTCATATGGGTTGGTGCTGAACACCGATATCTACGAGCATACGAGCGATTTTTTTTGCGGCGTCTGGTTGTGCAAAGCTTTTGCCAGCGGCGGACATTTTTTCTCGCAGGGCGGAATCGGACATGATGCGATCGATCTCTGCGGACAAAAGATGGGGAGTAAGATTGCGTTGTTCGATAACAGAAGCCGCGCCAGAGCGTGCGTAGGAGAAAGCGTTTTCTGTCTGGTCGTGTGCAACGTGCTGTGGTATCGGAATGAGTATTGCAGGCAGGCCCCACGATGCTATTTCAAATATCGTACCACTACCCGCGCGAGCGACCACAATGTTCGCTGAACCTGCCGCCATACGCAAAGCGAGCGTATTGAGTAGTCCAAATGGACGATAGCGGCTTGCATAAGGAGAGTCCTTGAGTGCTACTGAAGCGATGCCTTTTACTTCTTCAATGTGTGCCGTGCCGGTTTGGTGGACGACATTGTATCGAGTGACGAGGTCCGAAAGTGCGTCAAGGACTGTCTCGTTGATGACGCGAGCACCCTGTGAGCCACCTACGATGAGAACTACCGGTGCTGATTGGTCGAGTTGGAGAAATTCAAATCCTCCCTCGTGCGCCACACCCGCTATTTCTTTGCGAATCGGATGTCCGACGCGCGCTATTTTGTCGCGGACGCGAGCAGGAAATTGCGCCGCCGCATCGGGATGGGCGACTGCTATCGCACGGGCAAATGTTGACGACCATGTTGATACACGGCCAGGTTTGGAATCCGCATCGTAGATAATGACTGGAATCCGCAATATTCGTGCAGCAACAAGAGCCGGAAATGCCGCATATCCTCCCGTGGAAAATATCACATCAGGATAGAGGGTAAACATTTGTGGAATTGCGCGGATAATACCGACAACAGTCTTTAGCGCATCGAAAATATTGACTGCACTCCCCCATCGTCGCATTTTTCCCGCCGTACCTGCTTTGTATGCTATATCGTGCTCGAGCAACGTTGGTGGATCAAAAGCCGGAGGACCAATATAGTACAATTCTGGCTCAACAAGCGTTCTCTCTTCGCAGAGGTCCTCTATAGCCTCGGCGACCGCAATGAGCGGATAAAAATGCCCACCTGTTCCCCCACCTACCAATACGATTCTCATCCCCCCATTTTACCACCCTTATCTACTTACCAAACTATTCAACACCCCTCTCGTCTGCTCCCCTACACTGCCCACGGGTTCAAGATTGTGCGCTGCCTGGAGTGCTTTCACCGCTTCTTCGGTGAGAGGGCCGTAATTATCTGATGGTTCACCTTTGAAGAAGCCGAGAGTAGTGAGACGGAGTTGGAGCTGGAAGACTTCTGCTCCTCGTGAACCTCTCCAGAGGTTGCGGGTGAAGTGGAATGTGTCTGATGATTCTGTGGTGTCAGAGGACAGGGCGGTGGCGGCGTTGGCGAGATTGGCAGTTTGCGAGTCTGCAGTGGTGGGCGAAGGACACGTCATCGTCTTTTGCGGCTGTACAAAAGCGACTTTGGTATTGGTGGTGGTGTCCACTCCATATCCACGGAAGGTGTGTGCGATGCCATCTTTGAGACTTGCGGGGAATGGCATGTAGATGCCGTGATTACCGGTGATACCTTTTGCGGTGTTTATTCCTGCATGTGCGGCATTGGCCACAGAGCTGTAGAGTATGCCTTTCTCGTCTTCGATTCTGACGATGATTGAGGTGGCGGGAGCGTCTGGATCGTATGCCCAGCCCCAGAAGCTTGAGCAGTTGCCGTCGAGATAACCGAGAGGTGGGTTGTTGACTGGTGGTGGTGGAGAGCAGGTGATGGTGCGGGGGCTTGATGTCAACACCGTGCTAGCCCCTCTCGCGGCGCTGTCGATGGCATGGATTTTGAGCGTGTGCGGTTTGCCGTCCTTCAAGCTCAAGGGAGTAGGTATGGAGAAGCCGTGATTCCCACTCACCTTCATGATTGTGTTGACATCTGAACGCGACTTATCTGCTTTTGCCACTGTAATCGCTCTGTTTCCTTCGTACACAAGCACATCAACCGATGTTCTCGAACTATCGGGGTCGTATGACCAACCCCAAAGAGCTGAACAGGTTGCGCCGTCGAAGTAGCCGAGTGGGAGTTTGTTTAAGCTGATTGGCGCTTCGATAGTAACAGTCTTTGTATCAAGCAGTGCATTGGTGCGTGTGTCGTAGAGCTTGATGTTGTGAGTGCCAGCTCCCCACATACGAACTCCGCTTGTGTAGCTTGTGGGACTGCCGTCGTCGTACATGTTGGATTCGCTTCCACCCTGTTGCGTGGACGTAACACGCACTCCTTGTGGCGTGTTTGCGCTTGCCCAACTGAATCTAAACGCGCAAGTTGTGGCTCCTGTTGGAACAGTACAAGTGGTAGCGGTAATGTTTCCTGTGGGGCCACCGACAGGTACATTCTGAGAGACAACCGAGATCTTTTGGTACGGATTATTGACTTGCCTTTTACCGGCATCCCCAAATGATTCCCAGAGGGTGAGATAATATCCCCCACGTGATAGATTTTTTGTAATACTGCCAGAAAATCCGCCCAGTGTTTGCGTTTCCATTTTTAAATCATCGCCAAAAAGACCAGTGAATGTTGTATCAAGGATTAGTGTGCTGCCACTCTTTTGCGGCCAATTCCATGTAAAGGTAACGGGGCAGGATAAAACATCACCAGAAGTAGGGCATGGAGCAGTTTGGGATGCAGTAAGCGGCGATACGCTATTTGGCGTGACGAGTGATTGTGTTGGACTGGGCCACGGGGCGAGCCATGCGTTCAATACATCAAAATTTTGCGGAGTGAGAGGCGCGAAAGAAAAACGCACGGTAGCCGCACCTGGTTTTTGAGGAATGGCCGTTAGCTTGTGAACAAATACACTCGAGGCGTACACAGAACCTGATATGTTGTGATATATTCCGGCGTCATCTTGCACACTATCTCCCCACAAGACATTGCCGCTTGTATCCAATATCTGAATAGTAACTTGTATTTTTTTGTTATCGTATGTAGGCGTGGAATATGCTTGTATGCCGAAAGCATAGCTTTGTCCGAGCGAAAAACGATGTATCGGTATATCTTGATATATAAATTGCACACCGGCACCCCCACACCTTCCATCAGAGCCAGCACCACAATTGGTCTTCAGGTATCGCACACCTACGGGAGAATATGCTTTGTCGTGGGTAACAGAAGAATTATTGAGTGTCCAATTGATGAGATTGCCCGCGGGGCTTGTCCCTGCTCGTTTCCATGCCGGTTCAAGTGCCGTAAAGTGCGGATTCTGTAGTAAATTAACGTTTGGTATGGGCCAAACGGGAATCTCACTCGATGATGCAAGAATCACGTCTGTCCAATCACGACAATCCGTGACGACAAAAGAGATGCCTTTGTAGTTTCTTGTGGGTGATCCGGAACAAGCAGTCGCATCGCCAGTTTTGTTTTGGGCAACTGGAGTCCACACTTCCCAGCGTGTAATGCCATATTCTTTTGTAAAGTAGAAAACCTCGATATGACCGTCGTTTAAAAAGTAGTTCCCTGTCTGGAAGCCATGGTAAGAAATCATAGTATCCATGATTTTTCTGCCATAATTCAAATCGCCAAAAGGAAATGCTGTCTTTAATTCCCATTCTGTCAGACTGTCGTTTGTGTATCCAGATGGACATGCTCCTGGAAAGTCTTGCCCACTCTGTTCCCAATACACGCCTGCAATAGGAAGATACGCTTGCCCTCCTGCCAGAAAGCCGGTGGATGGAAACAATCCCCATCCACCACCGATCGAGCAATTTTTACCAAAGAACGTAGTCCCATATCCGCCACCGTCACTCGTGTTGTGTGCACTCACCCACCCGTCTTTTATTGCATATACATCATAGCCGTCGGTGCCTCCAGAAAAAGTGAAAGAATTGTAGGGATAATGATCAAAATTTGCAACAATCAGGATGTTCCCAGTCAGGTCTTGTATCGGAAATGAATCTCTTTGCTGCACTCCTCTCTGGTCTCTATTGTGGTATGGAAGAGGCTCACCGACGCGGATTTTTCGTATGGAAGATCCATTGGGGCAACCATCATACGGATCTGCGCGCAAAAGATTGTTTTGAGCGTCGACACAGACGCTTTTTACTAACCAGTTGTAAGGGTCATTAGAATCAAGTGCAGACACCGTACTATCAGCCGAAACTAAAACGGGCAAAAACAAAAAGCCTGAAAGTGCAGAGAAAACAACGAGAAAGAATGCTTTGGAGTCGTGAGAATAATGAGGCACACTCACATTATACACTTTACACACTGACAAACGTGCAGATAACGCAATACGTATGGCCGCAGGGGTAGCCAAGGTTATTTAGCGATTACTCCAGAAGTCCAGGCGAAGTTGTCGGAAACATCAACAGCCTTTACGTTGACTGCACTTCCGTTATTTACAGCGCCTAGTTTAAAGACGATAGAGCAAGCCGGTGGCGTGGGGGTCGGTGTTTTAGGGGTGCACGTCTTCTTCAAGACTCCACCGACCAGTATCTGGATTTGCCTAACGGCTACGTTGTCAGTCGCCAGAGCAGTAATCGTATACTGCGTCCTACTAGTTTGCTGATTGGTAGTGATGGCGATTGTTGGTGGAGTTGACTCCAGCACTCCGGTAGAAATACTTGCAGTATTGCTGAACGTGGAGTTGCCGGAGCTGTTGTAAGCAGTAACTCGATAGTAATACGTCGTATTTGGTACCAAACTAATATCGTACCAGCTCGTAATGTTGGCTCCGACGGAAGTATAGCTCGTATAGTTGATTCCATCTAGAGACCTATGTATATAAAACCCAGTTTCGTCATTTGAATTATCTGTCCAAGAGAGCTCTGCACGTAAATTCGAGAGCAGTGTGGCAGTAAGAGCAGTCGGAGCGGTTGGCAGTATAACGGGAGTAGGGGGAGGTGTTACGGGCGTGCTACTACTAAACCCAGCGACAATCGACGAAGTCAGGTTAGCTGTCCGCGCATTATCTCTTTGGTCAGCTATCCCAGTAGGGTAACTGGCGTAAGATACAGACGGGTTTGAGAAGTGAGCGACTCGGGGACAACCCGATGGACAATTGTAAGACATCACTGTTTTAAATACGCCATCTAGATAGTGTCCATACGACCAGGGGTAAGAAGATCCACTGGCATTTGCGGGATCATGCGCCATACCCATATTGTGACCATTCTCATGCGCGTAGGTCAGGTTTCCGACAGCGCATGACCTCGCTGTTACTTGGAACGCGTAAGGAGCAAAAGATGAGGCCGGTGTGCTCATCATATAACCAACACCACAATAGCCCCCGCCATTTTCGACAATGAGAGACACCATATCGGCAGAGTACTGCTGGCGCAGTGCTGCTACCGCGGAGTTTGTTTGCACCCAATTCAAGTCGGCAACGCTGTTACCAGAATCGTTGTACGCTGCTTCGGCTGTCGCTACCAAGTTAAAACGAGTGCTCACCTGGCTGTTTGCGAAAGCGACGTTGGCGTGATCAACAGCCGCTTGAATCAGAGTATCAATCTGCCCAGCGCCTCCTGCTGCAGTCATAGCCTGGGGAGTATAGACCGAGAGCACATCGATTTGCACTACATCACCAGCAGTGACGCTGATACTATCGACTGTTTGGCTACCTCCGCTCTGCACGTCGCTTTTTATATCATGGGGCGCAATTGGATCCTTTTCTGCTGGAAAGAGTTTCGGATCTATCTTTTCGATTATATGGTCTGTTCCCTCGTGCGGTCTGACTTCATATAATTCGCCACCAGTCCTAATAACTCCGGCCAAGAAACCATTCTTAAGAGTCAAGCTTACTTCAGAATCAGCTCGACCCTCCACAGTTCCCCTCCAATGCACGTTACCCAATTGACGTCTCTCGAAGGATTTTTGATTTATTACGATTGTTTTTCCATCGGGCAACTTTACTTGCATTCTTGGAGCGCCTCGTTCGACTTTTTCAGAATCAGTACTAAGCAAGTTAGCGGCAAGACCAAAAGGGCCAACCTCCATATTAACTGGCTTACCAACAAAAAGATGAGGTAACGTCATAGACTCTTCCTGAGCCATTATAGCCGCATAGAGCGCGGCTTGTTCATTGAACTCAATATTAGTGTTATACAAAAAAGAGCTAGCCCACAAAATTGCCAAAAATAAGACGGCGAGGTGAAGCGGAGTTTGTGCAGCATTGGCGTGCCAACGAGCGTACCAAGTAAATCTATTGGATAAGTTTTCGTGCAGTTTCTTCATGCAATCATCACCATGGTACCCACCCACACCAACAGACGCTAGCCTGATCTGTTGATAAGTAAACCGACCTACTTACGAGACGCGACTACTACAGACCGCATGTCATCGTCTTTTGCGGCTGTACAAAAGCGACTCTAGTATTGGTAGTGGTGTCTACGCCGAATGCTTTAAAGGTATGAGGTTTACCGTCTTTGAGACTTGCGGGGAATGGTGAGTAGATGCCGTGGTTGCCGGTGAGACCATAAGTGCTATTTACACCGGCATGTTTTGCATTGGCGACTGAACTATATACGGTCCCCTTCTCGTCTTCGATTCTGACGATGATTGAGGTGGCGGGAGCGTCTGGATCGTATGCCCAGCCCCAGAAGCTTGAGCAGTTGCCGTCGAGATAACCGAGAGGTGGGTTGTTGACTGGTGGTGGTGGAGAGCAGGTGATGGTGCGAGGACCTTGTTGGAGCTCTCCTAACGTAGTCGTGCCTGTTGTGTCTACTCCATACACTTTGAGCGTGTGTGGTTTTCCGTCTTTCAAGCTCAATGGGGTGGGTATGGAGAAGCCGTGATTCCCACTCACCTTCATGATGGTGTTTACATCGGAGCGTGAGGCGTTGGCCGCGGCTGATAGGAGGAATTTGTCACCTTCGTACACATGAACAGCGATTGAGGTAGAAGCGGAATCAGGGTCGTATGTCCAACCCCAGAGAGCGGAGCAGGAGGCACCGTCGAAGTAGCCGACTGGAGTGTTGCTTTGTACGACAGGAGCGCAGGTGATGGTCTGGGGACTTCCCGTGAGCGGAGTAACACCGTTTCCGGTGAGATCAATGGCATACGCGGTGAGAGAATGCGGCTTACCGTCTCGCAAGCTTGCGGGTATGAGTATGGAGAAACCGTGATTGCCCGTGATGCCCTTTGCCGTGTTGATATCTGTGCGTAGTATGTCTGCTCTGCCGCCAGCGCGGAAGGTGCTTCCTTCGTAGATGTGGATGTCGGTGGAGTGCGAGAGAATGTCGGGATCATACGCCCACCCTTTGATTGCGGTGCAATTTGCAGAATCGAGCTGTCCGACAGATGGTCTGGTGATGACCACGTTGCGTGTCAACACAAACTTTCGGTTGTTGGTAATGTCGCTCACTGTCGCGGTGAGCGTGTGCTCCCCTTTCACACTGGTGTTCGATGCTTCGTACTGAACGTAGTACCGTACGGACTCACCGGGCGCGAGCGTTCTCGTGCTTGACGGCAAAGGAGATTGTTGAAGTTTTATTCCTTCAGGGGAAGAAATGACTGTGTTAGTAGAAAACGTACTCGATGAGCATGCGATGCTATCGTTGTTAGTTACGGTAAATTGTAATTGTCCTTGGTCTCCCGGAGCGAGTGCGATAGTGGCATACACATATCTAAAATCAATCCCGACCCGTGTACAAGAGGGCGTCTTGAGCGTTACCTTAAAGGTTGCCAAAGACGATGATGCGCTCAAAAAATCTATTGCAATTCCACGTGAATCCCACAAAAATGTTTGTCCGGGCATAAGCGATTCTGCTTCGGCAGAGGGGTTTGTGGCGTAGTGTGCGTCGATGAGTCGAGGGTGCGGAAGTGGTTCGTCGTTTGCATGGACGACTTGATTGAAAAAGAGTCCCGCAGACGACGTGGGGAGTATCGAATCAAACCCGAGCGGCTGTCTAAACTCGACATAGAATGGTAGCGCAGAAGGGGTTGCGGGGTTGGTAATAACGGCTGTGCGTACACCGCTGTTCCCCTCGTATGGCGCAAGTGAGTACGTGCCGTCAGCCGTTATGTTGACTTTGGACGATGGATCAATCCATCCGAGTAAATCTTTATAAAATGCGTTGAAATGTCGGCCATTCGAAGCAAAGCCCATGACATCGTACGTGTTGCCAAATTCGAAATGCTGACAATTTATATCCAGCGAGGGGCCGGAGCAATCCCACGCGTTTGCTTCCCATACTCCCAGAGCGTGCCCCATCTCATGGGAGAGAGTGTAGTCAAAAATTGACATGTTTTTGTATGGAACTTCATTCAGAGGTGGAGGTGCTGTTCGAGTAAGGGAAAACCTATAATTTTTGCCGTCGATGATTACGTCTGATTTTCCTACGAATGAACAACCGTAGTTGAGACCGTTGATCAGCATCACAATTCTGCCGTATTGCGACAAATCTATTCCGTGTGTCTGAATATAATTTTTGATACTCGGATGTTCTGGGGTAATACTGATACCACTACCACTGAAGCACATGTTTGGGTCGTACGCAGTAGTAATCCAGTCAGTCACATCACCTTCGAACGAGATTTTTCCATACGATTGCTCTTTGTAAAACGCTTGGAATTTGCCTGAGAAAATAATGTTCTTGATTTCTGCTGGAGAGAGTCCTGCGGGCATCCCCGGAGCAGTAACGAGCATGACCAGCGTCTTTTGGACGCCAGTGGCTTCAAGTATTGGCTGGTAGAGCACTTGCACTCCGGCAGGTCCCCCATCCGCGACGAGAGCCTCTCCGATCTGGTAGCCAGTAATCCTTACTTCTGTACCGGAAGAAAGCGCGGGTGCTGGAGCAAGATAGAGCGGATACGTAGTAGAATTCGCGCGAACAAAATATCGGAGCTGTGAATTCTTAGGGTTTTTAAAGTCGTCAGCATACGTAACGGTTGTTTTGCCATCGAGCGTTACTCCTTTCTCACTTACCGCCTGTGAGGCAGGCGATAGTTGGGCAAAGATAGATGACGGCATCACGTTCTGTAGGAAAGTTGCAGTATCTTCTTTTGCGATGGTTTTCATGAGCACACCTCTTTTGGTCGCGATTTCTAATTGCAGTGCTGAATCTGACGGTGGTGCATGTAGCATCAAAGTCGTCGCGCCACTCGTACTACTAATGGCGTTTGTATTTTTGATTGTCGCGTACAAAGCATTCGTAAGCGTTTGCAGTTCTTGTAGAGAAGAAGCGGAGGTGGATTGCATTTCACTGGCCAAAAGCGGACCCGGTATTAAAAACGCCAAAAAGAGGAGCACGGTATTCCCTACCCTTAGAATCGTCCCTTTTTGAGGGCATCCTTGCATGTCTCCATGATACCATGCTTATAAGATTATTGCAAGGCACGTGCCATTGACATTCTCCCTCGTTCATGCCATCCTTAAATATGGGTGGACACCCGTCCCTCCATAGCTCCAACTGGGGATATACTCATGCGCACAGTTTTATCGTTGGTTCTTGCCGCTTTCCTTCTCGCGGGATGCGCGGGAATTCCAGGCTCCCCCGCCGAGACGTCTGGGCCTGACGAATGGCGGTGGTTCAGGGTCGATGTTGTAGCCCTAAAGGACGACCTTAGATACGGCGCTAGGTCGTTCTGCGATTCTGGAACCTCACGCGAGCAAAGTGCTTGCAGGGAGGGCTACTGGCTCCTTCGAGACCAACTGGAGCGTATACACGGTCAGCTGTATGACGGCGATATCGTGGCTTTACGCAAGTGGTATCAAGACGTGCAACGTCAGGCCTGCGACATGTTCCGCGAGGCGGACTTTCACCGAATCGCCTGTCGCCGCCTCTGACATTCAAGGGCGACCAAAATCGGCCTGGGGCAGACTACTCGCCCTGGGCCGTTCCGTTTTATATTTTCAAAACTAGTCTCAAATTCCCCTCGGCACACAAGTGCTTTTTATGTACGGGTGCGGGAGATGTTGAGGAGGATGCCAGCGGAGGCGAGTGCGACGAGCATGGCAGAGCCACCTTGGGATACAAAGGTAAGTGGAATACCGGTGAGAGGCGCGATACCGAGCATGGCCGCGATGTTGATAAACGCTTCGCCAATGAGGTAGCATGAGATACCGACGCCAAGATATGTGCCAAAGAGATCGGGAGCGCGCGCGGAAATGGTAAATCCACGAAGCGCGACCCCGAGAAAGAGGAGTATTAATACCACGGCACCAACAAAACCAAGTTCTTCACCAGCGACTGCAAATATGGAATCACCCATCGGTTCGGGCAAATAGGTAAATTTTTGTATCCCCTGCCCCAAGCCGCGTCCCAAAAAACCACCGGAGCCGATTGCCACCAGCGCCTGCTTTATTTGATAACTTTCTGCCTGTTGTCCCTGTGATGGATTGAGGAATGTCATCACGCGGTCGCGGACATATGGTCGCACCGATGCTACGAGCGCAATCGTGAGAATAGCGATACACAAAGCGATGGCAATGTCGCGGACCCGACCTCCGGCGGCCACGAACACCGCTCCAATGCCGGCGATGACCACACCTAGGGTTCCCATGTCGGGCTGAAGAATGAGCAGTATCGCGGGGCCCGCGAGAATAGCAAAAAGTCCACCAAGTCCAAAACGAATGTCGCTAATCTTTGTCTTTATCATCGCAAAATACGCCGCGGCAAGCATAATGCCCGTGATCTTCAGACCCTCGGATGGTTGGAGCGAAAAATTGAGAATGTAGATCCACCGGCGACCACCTCCGTGCATCACGCCGATCTGTGGCACGAAAACGAGGGCCGTTACCAGGAGTGCGAGAAGAAAAAGGTATGGAGCAAAGGGGCGCCACCGCCGATAATCAATATGTGCGCCGATAACAAGCAATATGGTACCGACACCCACACCGAGTACGAGATGATTGAAAGCGACCGAAGACATACTTTCTGCCCCCCGCGCAAGCAATCCAAACGCGGCCGAGGCAAATATCAACGCCCCAGCCAAGACCAATGCCCCGATGAGGAGGGCGAGTGGCTTGTCGATATGTGAACGCTTGGCAATCACAAATATCAATGTGCCGCGAGTGCGACTATGACGCCGGCAAAGGCTAGAATGATGGACAAAACCCAATACCGCATGACGACTTTATACGCGGGCCATCCGAGCGCCTCAAAATGATGGTGAAGGGGGGCGATGCGAAAGAGTTTTCTGCCGAAAAATCGTTTGGAAATTATCTGGAGTATATCGGAGAGTACTGTAAGCACGAGTATTGCTCCCACAATCGGTAAGACTGCAACGCCAATACCACCACCGAGAGTATCTGTCATAAATACAACGACTGAAAGAGCGAGCGTGAGTGCCATAGTGCCGGTATCGCTCATGTAGAAGCGCGCAGGAGGAATGTTGAACCACAGAAAGGCAAGCAAGCCGCCCAGAACGGCGGCGCAAAAAGCGGCTAAATCGAACTGCTGTTCGCTGAAAGCGATAATAGTGTACGAAGCGAATATTGAAGCAAATACGGCGCCGGAAAGTCCATCAATCCCATCAATAACTCCAGAAGCATACAGTGCAAGTGCGACCATCACAAAAAGCGGGACGATAAGCCACCCAATCTCAAACGGTCCGTGGAACGGAATTTCAATCGCTGAGACCCCCAACTTTGCCCAAAACCACCACCCTGCAAAAAGCGAGAGCGCAAGCACGATTACTACGCGCAAGCGCAAAGGAAGTCCCCTGCCACTTGGCCGAATGACCAAAAGATCGTCGGCAAGTCCTACAATTGCTCCGACGATGAGTGCAGTAAACGGCAACCACGTTTGACTTCGTGTTAAGAAATTTAAATTTTCAAATAGTGTTGATGACGTAAGATTGGCAAGAAGGGCAATGCCAAGCGTAGTGAGACCCACACTCGCCCAGATAACGATACCTCCCATGCGTGGCGCGCGCGTTTCGTTCTTTTCGTGCAATTGATTAAATGTATGAGCCGGAGTCCCATCAAGACTTTTTTTGCCCGGAGTTTTCTTCCATGCACGGTACGAATAGAGATAGTGGGTCACAATCGGCGTAATACATATACCAATGACAAACGACGCGATTGCTGGAGTGAGTACTTGTATGGTCGGTGAGAGCATGCCCTATTGTACGTTCTCTTGCGAGCGAGACCAAATGCCGTTTTTATTGCACCAGAGCCTCTTTGGTGAGAGCGACGAGCGTTTTCATATCTTCAAATCGACCAGCCATGGTCGACCCGAGCACTACGGCAACGATACGATGTCCTGCTTCGTCAAACGTAACTGCAAGGTTTCCTCCGGCGAGGTCCGTATACCCTGTCTTTCCCATGACAATGCCGGTTATGGCGGGAAGTGCTTCATCCGTGTTGATGGCAGATGTTTGCGCTCCGTCAATCGACTTCATTTTGAAACTTTCCTTGGTGGTGGCGGAAAATATATGGGGAGAGGATGAGGCAGCGTACGCAAAAAGCGTCGCCACATCGCGCGCTGACCCAAATGCGCCTGCTTGCGTCGGACTTTCGTCGAGTCCCGTCGTATTAAGGAAATAGGTGCGAGACAAATTGAGTTCGCGGACAAGTTTGTTCATTCTCCAGAGCGTTGCATCTGTATCAGGAGCAGTCGGATATCGAGCTTGTATGAACGAGTCTGCCGCGCGCGCGAGAATATCTGCTCCCGCATTTGATGAAACAGCCAAGGTAAAATCAATCACATCGCGCACTTTCCATCTCTGTCCTTCTCCAAGACGCTGAAAACTTCCTTCAGGGGCAGTGTCGTACGGAATGGTAAGCACAAGGTCCGGCTCGAGTACTTGCGACGCGGCGAGAGCAAGTGCCACTTTGGTGAGTGAAGCAAGCGGTAATTGAATATCCGCACGGTGTTCAAAGAGCGTTTGACCAGTTGTTGTGTCCACTACGATCGCACTCTGTGCCTGCAACTGTATATCTGCAAAAACATCAGTGCTTGGAGATGGTACCGGCACAACAGCACTGGCTGTCTGCGCATATAAAGCAGGCGTCGTTGTTTCAGATAAATAGCTCCACGTAAATGCAGTAGTGGCGCAGAAAATCAGAGCAAGAACGAGCGTCCCGATGATATTTTGTCCTGTAAACACCGATGAACTCAGCGTCTCCTCAGGTATCTGCGGTGTCTCGGTCATGGTGGTCAAATGGCGTTAGTGACTTCTCAAAATTTTCTAATTCGCTTCGAATTGTAGCATAGTCGGGCAATTCACTGACGGCGCGTACCCCCAAGTGCGCAAGCAGGTCTGTCGTGGGACGATAGAGATACTCGCGGGCGTCTGCGGGGTTTTGTTCGCGCTCAATGAGTCCTCGCGAAAGAAGTAGTCTGATGGTCGATCCTGTATTGACACCTCGAATATGATCTATGTGCGCACGCGTGGAGGAGCCGCGATAGAGAATAATCGCCAATACTTCAAGGCCAGCGTTGCCAATATCGCGATTGAGTGCCTCCTCAAAGACCTTTCGTACGGTCTCGGCTGATCGAGGAGATGTGGCAAGCGCAACGTCGGAATCTGTTCTAATGACGCACATGCCAGTTCCTTCAAGAAAGTTCGCCAACTCTTCGACCGCTCGAACAGTGGCGGATTCGTCGACCCCAAGAAGTGTTGAAAGTTTGCTGATAGAAAGTGAACCACCTTCGGCAAAGAGAAATGCTTGTGCATTCGCCGCGTTGTCGCTCAACAATCGTTTTATATCTGGCATATATCTCATCCGAAGCGCGGAGCCCCAAGATGTTCTAATTCTATCGTAATATCAGAAAAAAGTTTGTCTTGCATGACCGAGGCCGATCCGGCTCTGACGAGCTCAAGTATTGCAAGAAAATGCACGATAACTTCGTGGCGATCCGATGACTTGGTGAGGTCAGAAAATTGCGCGCGAATTGCCAGCGACAATTTTTCGTGAACGGATCTAATCACGTCCTCAAGAGCAACAACGGGAGCAACAAGCGCCTCCGTGAGTTTTGTCGATTTAGGAAGACTCCTCATGATGCGGCAGGCTGCCTCGGACAAAGATTCGATATGTGCCTCGCCAGCGTTAAATATCACCGGCCGCTGGGGCGCGCTTTCGCTAAAGAGGAGTGGGGAAATGCCCCACGCGCTTCGCAGTACTTTTGCGGCTTTGCGCACGAGCGCATAGTGGGCGAGTCGTCGTTCTAGCTCATCCACGCCTTCCTTCTCATCCGAAGTAAGTTGAAGCGATGGGAGGAGAGACCGTGATTTAATCAGCAAAAGAGTGGAAGCGACCAAGATAAATTGCGACGTTTCGCCGAGCGGTAATTGCGGCAAACTTTCGATGTGGGCGAGGTAGGCATCGCACACCTCTGCGAGCGACACAGTGGTAATCGAAAGTTTTCTTGATTCGATAAGGTCAAGGAGTGTTTCGAGAGGTCCCTCGAATGTCGGTGTCGAAAGTGTGAAGAGCGCGGTGTTCATCAGAGTTTACTTTCAAACTCGGGCGCTTCGCTCAAGCGAGAGTCGATGCGGGTCATGTCGCGCGGAAACATCGTCGCCTCTTTCACGTTTACGATCTCAAGCATACGTGCAGTGAAGCGCTCGAGGCCAGTCGAAGATCCGCCATGTGGCGGAAGACCGTATTTGAATGCCTGAAGATAAAAAGAAAATTTCTTAGGATCAAGACTGCGCTCCTCCATGCGTGCAATGAGCGTATCGTAATCGTGTACCCGCTGTGCCCCGCTGTTGATCTCGAGTCCGCGGAAAAGAAGGTCAAAACCACGCGAAAAAGGAGCCTCCGAAGGATCTTCGTAGGTGTAAAATGCTCGCTTTGCTGTGGGATATCGAGTAATGAATACAAAATCTGACGAGCGTTCTTTTTTTGCCCACTCACAAATGGCGCGCTCGTGCTCTGGCTCCAAATCAGGATCTTCGGCTACAGCGAGAATACCTTGTGCTTCGCGCAGAGTGAGCACGGGTATTTCTTGCGGCACGAGGGGGACGTTTGTGTGGAAGCGCTCAAAGACATCAGCATGTGCCTCCCCTACCGCCTTCACCGTATCGAAAATTGCGCGCTCAAGCACACGCATCGGATCGCGCTCGTTTGCGATAAAACCCATTTCAAAATCCATGCAGGTCGCCTCCGACAAATGTCGCGTGGTAGCGCTTTTTTCGGCGCGAAATATTTTTGCAACAGTAAATGCGCGCTCAAACGGCCCCACCATTATTTGTTTGTAGAATTGCGGCGACGTGGCCAAAAAAGCGCTGACTTCTCGAAAATACTCTACTTTAAAGGCCGCGGCACCACCCTCAGCATCTCCGCCCACGAGCGCTGGCGCGATGAATTCTTTGAAGTTTTGCGACCGTAGTGAATTGCGATAGGCATCTAAAATAGTGGCCTGCACAGAAAAAATATCACGACTTCGCTCCGTACGCAGTGTGAGCGGAAGATTATCGAGGTGAGTCTCGAGATGCAGTTCCGCCTCGAGGTCAAATGGAAGCGAATGAGCGGCGCCTAATATTTGCATGGATTGGATTTGGAGCTCAATATGGCCGTTCGGTTTACCTTGTTGAATATTTTTCTCCGGACGCGCATTTACGAGACCTGTTACTGCGACGGCATATTGCTGGCGCACCTCTTTTGCGATGTCGATGGCCGCCGACTTTGGTAGCACAACTCCCTGAACAATCCCCGACATGTCGCGGAAATCAAAAAAGACCATTTTGCCTTGGTCGCGGCGCACCTCTACCCACCCTGAAATATCCACTGTTTTTCCGATAACTCCGCGGAGATCTTTGATGAATGTCCGTTCCATAATTCTTTAGAGCATAACACCGATTACTTGGCGCACGGCACGCATTTTTGCGCTTGCGAGCGCGCTTGCGCGCTCGCCGCCGTCTTTCAAAATGTCTTTGACATCGGCGTCAGAAATACTCTCCCGTCGCTCACGCATCGGCCCCACCAATGACTCGATATCTTCCACGAGCGCGTCCTTGAGCACTTTGTATTTGCCTTTGTTCTCTTTGTAAAGAGTTGCGAGCGAATCGCCGCTTCTGAATAATCGGTGAATGTTATACACGTGTTCTGGCGACTCCCCTTTTGAATCCGTTTTGATGCTCATAACCGCTTTTGCTATCTCGTCTTTTGAAGCAAAAAGTGGGATGGTATTACCATAGCTCTTGCTCATCTTTTGGCCGTCGAGACCGGGGACGATAGCTACAGACTCCAATATTTTTTCCTGCGGTTCTTTGAATGTTTGTCCGTAGAGCGTGTTGAATTTGGCGGCCGCTTCGCGCGCGTATTCCACATGCTGACGTTGATCTGCTCCCACGGGCACAATGTCGGTGTCGTAGAGCAAAATATCGGCGGCCATGAGCATTGGGTACGTGAAAAGCCCTGCATTAGCCTCCAAACCTTTAGCCACTTTGTCTTTGTATGCGTGCGCTTGCATGAGAAACGGTACGGTAACAAGGCAATCGAATATCCATGCAAGTTCGGTATGTTCGGGCACTGATGATTGCTGGAAAAGAATTGCGCGTTTTGGATTGAGCCCAACTCCAATATAATCCCTCACGACATCAGAAATATTACTGCGTAATTGCGAAGGTTCTTTAAGAGACGTGAGTGCGTGGTAGTCGGCAATCATCACCAAACCTTCGGCGTCGTAAAACATTTCCACCGTCTGTTTCAAGGCACCAAAGTAATTCCCAATGTGAAGTTGCCCACTCGGTTGAAGCCCCGTAAAAAGTCTTTGCATAGACACAATATAGCAGATTTTGGACCAGAAAGAATCCCGTATTTTGGACGGGGTTCTTTCGCGCTTCTGTATCACGAGAGTACTCGTTCCTACACGTACTACTCTATATTGCGATCTTAGTAAGTGATCCTGAGTATGAGAGGTTGTCCTGTGCCGCAGTTGCCTCATCTGCGTTGACTTCGACAACTACAGTGTCAGGAGTAGTTGAAGATGTCGCAGTTACAGTGAAGGTTTGCATAGCGCTCGTACCGTTTGCGTTGGAGACAACAACTGACCAAGAGGACGGATACACTGGTACGGCTCCCGGTGGGCAAACTACACTAGAGCCAGGAACATCGTCGCATGCTGATACGGCCGAAGGAACGATGTACTTGATGAGGGTGCCATTTTCAGTAGTCGTGACAGTGCGTTTGCCGCCACTGCCAAAACGGACGGTGTCAGCACCAGTAAAACCAGTACCGCGTATAGCAATTTCAGTCCCTATAGGACCAGATGTGGGGGTGATGGAGGTGATAGTGGGAATGGTGGAAGGTGCCGCGGTTACCGTCACATCTCTCCAAGGTCCACAATTGGTAGATTCAGGAACGCTCGTGTACTGTCCGAGCTTGTTTACACACACACGAACAGAGTACCTGCCCGTCGTTGCGAAAGTATGAGATTGAGTAACGGTACGACTTGCGCCAGCACCGAGTGCTGGAGAATCTTGTCCGGGAAGGCTGTTGAGCGTCCCCACGCCAGACGGCGAGCTATACATGGTGAAGAATATGACGGGGAAACCGCCGGTGGTCGCTGTGCCGTTGTTGGTTATGACTGTAGAGAGTGTGGTGGGAGTGCCAGCAATTATTGTAGCGGGAGTTGTAATCACACTAGCGGAGATATTGGGGGTGGTAGGAGCGGAAGTATGTGTCGTCGGCGTGATCGTGCTGTGGAGATACTGCATGCCCGAGTTATAGAGTTGAGACACCTGACTACCCGAGAGTGCGGAGTTGTAGTAGCGCACATCGGAGATTTTGCCGTTGAAATACGAGACGCCACGTGGATATGAGCCAGTGGTACCATCCCACATACGGCCTATCTGAGCCCCAAGGCTGTGATACCCAACGTTGCTTCCCGAGACTGGTAGTGTGCGCACAAGTACTCCGTCTACGTAGACGAGCGATTGAGAGCCGGTGTTGACCCACGTGATGTGGTGCCATGCGTTGGAGAGATTCTTCCCTGCTGGGACACTGTAAAAAGCGTGACACCCTGGAACGCCTGAAGCAGTCATTGGAACGGCGCTATTCAATCCCGCCCCGTTTTTGTCTGCACGGATGTAGACGTTGGAGGAATCCACCCCGAGTATGACGTCATTGCCTGATACATGGGTTGAGTCGGAGAAAATAACGCCGCATGAGCCGCCGCTATGCGATGCCCATGCGCTGACGGTAAACGCGGTCGAATCACCGATTTGTGAGAGCGGCACATACTGATCAACGCCGTTTAAGGCAACATTGCCCGCCATAGATACGGTGGGTGGAGGCACCACAGTCATACCCGCACCGAAGACAAAGCTTCCTTCCCATGAACCCCACGATCTCGTGTTCACGCCGTTTTCAGTACTTCCATGATATGCGTCACGCCCTGGCTTGATGGTGTAGGAAACTGCCCCACCTCCCGCTTTAGTGATTACGCCCGCGTGTACTGCGGCGGCGCAGATGTTGGAATCGTCGGTGTACATGCCATTGCCCCATACCTCCACATTCGTTGCGACATTCGCGGGGCAGGTGCAATTGAAAGTCTGTTCGTTTTTACCGCGATTTGATTGCGCGGTTGTGCATGTGCTTGAGTCTGTCGTGGCATTGATGGTCAGAGTTTTTAGAGTCTGCCACTCGACGGAAGCTGGCCTACACAGATTATCGCAGGTCGATCGTAGAAGACTGGCTGTATAGATACCTGGATTGGCGTATGTGTGTTCAATTCCCCATTCTAAACATTGGAATGATCCCAGATTATCTCCTATTGACTTTGCGCATGTGATTCTTTCGCGTCCTGTACCGTCACCAAAATCAATGTAATGTTGTGGCGCGCCTGCATCCCCTGTTGAATAGAGATTTGATGTAAAGCGTACAGTAAGAGGCGTCGAACCTTTTGCTGGTGATGCTGTGAAAATCGGACCTTCAGTCTTTTCGCCACACCTTATTGCCGCACGTGTACGTGGCCCCATGATGCCGTAGGCGGAGTCGTTCACCGAAGAAACGATACCGAGAGAAAGCTGGAGCTTGCCGACTGCTTGGGCGGTAACGAAGCCGTAGTATCCTGTTGCACCACGATCGAAGTATCCTTTGTTGGCGAGATAGTTTTGCAATTTGGTAACATCGCTCCCCGAAGACCCGAGGGTGAGATTGGAGGAGAGGTCAACGCAAGAAGTCGAGGTAGTTTGCCCTTGTAGTTGTGCAATCTGCGCAAGAAGAGCACTTATCTGTGCTTGGAGGTCCCCGATAGTGTCGGCCGAGGCGACGAAAGGAGAAACGAGCAAAACAAAGCCAGCGACTACTGATGCGGATGTTTTAAGCATGATTTTTGAGCTAATTAAATAATACCTTTACCATAGCACGTCTGCTGAAGTCGCACAAGGGCAACAGAACACCGAACCAACCCACTCCCTACTGCACTAAATGAAGCATGCGGAGAATATTGTGCAATACCCCTGCCGCCGCGGTTTGACCACTGCTACCTCCGGGGAGCATTGAGTTATTGCCACCCCCACCACTATCCTGATCAACTTCCGGTGGCGAAGGGTCACAACGAACGGTACGAGGACCAGAAAAGAGCTCGCCCAGAGCACCGCCGCTGGAGTCGACACCATAGGCTCGTATGTTGTGCTCAACATTGTCTTTGAGGCTTTCAGGTGTGGGGATGGAGAAGCCGTGATTGCCCGTGATGCCTTTGGCGATGTTTACATCGGTACGCAGGACGTTTGCTGTGCCTGATACGCGTACGATATCCCCTTCTTTGATGACAACGCCAATGGAAGTGGACGAGGCGTTGGGATCGTATGTCCACCCTTGGAAGAACGTGCAGTTTGCGGCTTCGAAGTTGCCTCTGGGGAGGGTGTTTACTGACAATGGTGTGGTGGTCGGGGCGGCACAGGTGATGGTGCGGGGACTGTTCGTGAGTTGTGGGGTAGCTCCGCCTGATGCGTCTATGGCGTAGACTTTGAGTGTATGCGGGCGGCCGTCTTTGAGACTCTCGGGGAAGGGGACGGCGAATCCAGGGGCGGAGGCGTTGTTTATATCTGGACGTACTTTACCTGTCTTACCACCAGCGACGAATACATCCCCTTCGTACACATGTATATCAATGGATTTTACTAGATAATCAGGGTCATAAGCCCATCCAATTAAGGTCGAGCACGTGGCTCTTTCGAAGTAGCCTATTGGTTGTCTATCGGGACGCGGAGTTACCGTAATATTCGTCCATCCGCCACAGTTGTCGGTTTCATTGATTTCTTGAACGAGGCCCTGGCTGTCTGCACATGCGCGCATTGAGTACGTACCAGTAGCGTTGAAGGTACGGGATATCACAACAGATCGTGATTCATTCGGACCAAGCTTTACAACATTTAGGTGAGGAGTGTTGGTAATCGTTCCACCACCGCTTGCTTGCGCCGCCACCTGGAAGAAGCTTGTGAAAAAATTGTTTGGTGTTGAGGTAGCGCCCGTGTTGTAGATAACGGAGGAGAATATCTTTGCGACACCAGAGGTTGCTGTCGTGGGAGTGATTCGTCCCGCAATAAGATTGGGGCGGATTGAGCCCGACACAACAACATTCGTCCACGGCCCGCAATTATCCGTCTCGTTGGATTCTAGTATGGTGCCCGCGCCACCCCTTGGCGTGCCATCTGCGCACGCGCGCATTGAATAGGTACCCGGAGTGTGGAGTGTGAAAGATTGTGTGATAGTTCGAGACGCGCTTGAGCCAAGTCGCTCGGTGGTTAGAGCATCAGTACTAAGGGCTATTCCTCCGCCATTTGGTGCCGTTGTTACTTCAAAGTAACTCTGGAAATTCGCGTTCGTTGCAGAACCTCTGTTTGAAATTACCGATGAGAATGTCTGTGCGGCACTTGTGATTGCCACTGTGGGGGTGGTTGAACCTGCGGTGAGGTTGGGGGAGCCTGTTATGTTCATCCAAAATGATTGTTGCCCAGTTGGAACACCTAAAACGGCATAATAAACCCCCGAGGGACTGCTTTCTGATGTTTGGAAATAGTACGTGAATAATTGTGACTCGCCAGGTGAAATTAATACATGTTGGATGCCATCTAGCAACGATGGATACGCCGAGATCGTCATCTCTGTTGAAGGTATAGCAACTCCTCCTCGAAGAAGTTCTACACTCATCCGGAAGTTCTTTGGAAAACAGGCGGCCGTCCCATTGTTTACTAGTCTAAATTGTATAGATGCGGTTTCCCCTGGACCAACCACATTCTTACTCTCAAGCCCTTGAATGCCTACGTAATTAGATTCACAAACAGGTAGACCTAATTGCACATCAAAGGTCGCCAAATTAGACGACGTGGCAAGATTATATATTTTAATTCCCCTACCTGGCCAATCAAATGTGTTTCCTGCGATAAGCGAAACTTTCGCGGGGGGCGTAAGAGGACGGACTGCATAATTCTCCCTTGCATAATTTGCATTAAGTAGTCGAGAATAGGGTCTGTCCCCGTCCTTACGCACCACCTGATTGAGAAAGAGTCCGGAAGCTAGGGGGTATTGAGTCCTGAGAAATGAGGGTACGGAGTCTGGGTATGGGGGTGTATGATCGGCATCAAATCCCGTTGGTTGTCTAAATTCAATATAGAGAGGTGGTAATCCTCCATGATTTATAATACCGACACGCGGACCAGTGGCTACTTCGAGTGGCGCCAACGTGTATCTATTGCTACGGTCAATCGTCACTTTTGATGAAGCATCAAACCATCCGAGCAAGTCTTTGTAAAAAGCGTTGAAGTGAGCGGAAAAAGTGCCTTTCCCCATAACATCAAATAGATTGCCATACTCTCTATGCTCACAGTTGCGATCTAGCGATGGGCTAGTGCAAAACCATGAATTGGCATGCATCACGCCGAGTAAATGACCCATCTCATGTGAGAGTAGGTATTCAAATCCAGCCATGTTTGATTTATTCCACGCAGAAGCAGGATAGCCTACCCAGGCAAAAGATACTAAGCGGTTGAAACGAAGAACATCTTGATTATATTTCCCGACCTGACCACACCCCCCTGGACGTCCATTTATCAAAAAAACTATACGGTCGGAATTGTACAGTGCATGTGATTTTTCGAAATGTGTCGAAAAATAATCTCTTATGCTTGGTGTATCGATGTCAACGATTGGACCTGATGGTGGACACACCTCTCCTGACGAATACGGTGGTACCGATATCCAATCCGTAACATCACCCTCAAACGAAACTTTTCCATACGATTGCTCCCTGTAGAACTCTTGAAAGGCTCCGTTGAAAATCACGTCTTTTACCTCTGCGGGAGTAGGGACGGCGGGCATCCCCGGAGAGGTTACGAGAATAACGAACGTTTTTTGCACACCCACAGCATCGGGTACTGGTTGGTGGAGCACTTGAGTACTTGCGGGGCCTCCTTCGGCGGCAAGGGTGTTGCCTATTTGGAAGCCTTCGACTCGGAGGGTGGCACCAGAAGAGAGTAATGGCGCATCTCCCACAAAGGAGAGTTCTGTGCGTTGGTTGCCTGTACGGAGATGGTATTGGAAGCGGGAATTCTCGGGATCCTCGAAGTCGTCTATGTGGAGTACTTCGGTGGTGCCAGTGAGGGTGGCTTGTCTCTCTATGTGCGCTTGGACTTCGGAAGAGAGCTTGGCGCGGACGACAGAAGGCATGACGTTTTGGAGGAATACCTCGGGACTCTTCTTGGCGATCATTTCCATCAAGACTTTGCGTCGCACGGCGAGTTGTACTTGCTCTTTCACTGCGTTTTGTACTTGGGTGGTGGCGGGCGGTGGAGGAGAAACGACGCCAGTAGACCCTGCAGACATTGGCGCTTGGTGGGTTCTGGGAGGAGAAACGAGACTTTTGGTGAGATTGCGGAGCTCTTGGAGATCTGCGGGGGCGATGGCTTCGTTTCCCTGAGGAAGTTGGACATTTGTAACAGGAGTGGTACCAACGGCCGCGAATTGGGAGAAGAAAGCGCTGGGGAGAGTAATGGGTGTGATGAATTTCTCAAAGACTGACTTGATATCAGCGAGAGAGAGCGCCGAGGCAAAGAATGGGAATGTGATTAGAGGGAGAGAGACGAGCGCGACAGCGAGGGAGCGTTTAAGAGTGTTCATGCCCCCGCAGTATACGGGTGAAATACGTGATACCCATCTTGAAACTTACGTGGATGTGGATAAGAGCGGGACTTCGACGACAAAACGAGACCCTTTGCCCGCGCCTTCGGATTCAGCGCGGATAGTACCACTGTGCGCTTCGATGATCTGTTTGGCGATGAAGAGTCCGTAGCCAGTGGAGTGCACGTTGACCTTGATTGATTCCTTACCGTGCCCACCTTCGGTAAAAAGATTGTGCATGTCCTCGGGCGTTATGCCGACTCCAGTATCTTGTACGGAAAAGATTGCCCTCTCACCCTTTCTCTCCAACGAGACCATGATTTTTCCAGACAACGTATATCGAAATGAGTTGTCGACGAGATTGCGTATGATGTGTTGAGAAAACTTCGGCTCATCTCCCACCAAAGTGAATGACCCTTCATCAATTGAGACCGAAAACTCGATGCCTTTTGCCTCGATGACAGACCTGAGATCGTTGGTTACCGATAGCACGGCGGCTTTCAGATCAAAAGGCACTTTATTAAAGAGCATCGTGCCTCGTTTGAAATTTGAAGCATCAAGAATATCCATGGTGGTACGCACACCCTGACGCACTTCGCCCAGAGCGTTCTCTGCCATTTTGCGCAGATCAGGACTCACTGCCCCATAATCGCCTTCCACGATTGCCGCAAAAGCCGCACTGCTTTTGGCCAGATAACCTTTGATCTCGTGGCTCACGAAATGCAACATGGATTCTTGCTGTTTGTTGGCAGCTTCGAGCCCCTGCTCTTGTTGTTGAATGAGTTCACGCTGCTGGACTTCACGGAGTACGCTTCGTACGAGCATGACGCCAGAAAAAAGTACGAGGACAAACGTGCTGGTTCTGAAGACTATTGAAACAATGTCCCGAGAAAACAGGATCTCAAGAAAACTTACGACGGCTAAACTGAAGATCAGCAGAGCTGTGGCAGCAATTTTGACGTTGAATATATTATGGCGGAGAACCGCGTATCCGATCGAGAGGACAAGAGGAAACATGAAAAGCGCACCGTACGGAACGAATATGGGATTATTAAACAGCGCGGCGATAACAAAGTTGAATACAATGACCAGCGTAAAGGTTGTTGCGATTCCCCCGAGCATAATGAGCATTCCACTGCGATTATCTTTTTTAGCCTCAGCAGTTTTAATGATAAGCAAGGCTACTGCGCGTACCACGAGACTTACTGCAAGCAGGCCGAAAAGGATAATGCCGGGACCCGATTCAACGCGAGCCACTTCTCCAGCCATCGTGCCGCCAACGACATTCGAGAAAACGACGGGTGTAAGTGTAAGCAAAGACACCGCGACCACCGATGGAAATAAAATAAGCCGATGATGGCGCGAAAACGTCCGGACATCGTTGGGAAATGTCTCAAAAAGTTCGTGCAGAAAAAAAGCTTGCCACACTGCACAAAACATGATGCCCCGAATCAACCATAGAGCCAAAATTGGATTCTGAAACTGATAACTCAAATAATTAAAAATTCCCCACAATGCCGTCGCAATGGAAAAAAGGAAAAACATTCGGTTCGTAACGCTCGAAGGTTTGCTTACGTACGCGGCAAAACCGATCAGCACAGTACCAGCCACAATGGTAGCAAGTGCGAGTAAATCTAGATTGTGTATCGCCCCCATAGAGAGCCTTTATTGTACCACTACACAAAGCGCACTTCCGCAGGAAGACGTTTGGTGCGTGCTGAAACTTGCCCCGCTTTGCCGACACGGAGCATGAAGAGGATATGAGGCAACGACGTTTTGCTCGTCGCAACGAGGCGTGCATGAGCGTCTCGAATCATATGTTGGTGCTTTGTGGAAAGCGTACCCACATCCCCAGCCACAAGGCGCTGATACAGGAGCGGGAGCCCCACGATTGGCTGTACCGCGAGCCCAAGTGATTCTGCGGTCAACCAAAATCGCTCAACCGCCATTCCAACACGCAAAAAGGCATTTTTATCGTTGGCTGCAGAAGAAAAAACCGCAATGGCGGGACCAGAGGCATACAGGAGGGCATTTTGACCTGCAATTGCCTTCGACACGCCAAGTCGAGTCGCAAAACGCAAGAGAGGCCAATACGAGAATAATTTAAAAGCAATTTTTTGCGGCCCCGCAAGACCAAGAGTATCGACAAAAAAACCCGGGCGCTTCTCATCTTCTTTCTTGGTCCATGTTATGTGACTAAAAAGAAATCGGTGTAGTTCTTTATTTTCAAGCACTATTCGCTCGTTGACGCTCGCAATCTCTGCAATTTGTGTACAGGCGTCTTTTTCTTGCACGATGTCAACATGTGTGTCGCTCGAGTTTGTACTGAGAAGATTCGCCACGATCTCACGGTGCAATGTTTCCGATGAGTATGTGTTGCGATTCGAATGTCTTGATTCAATGTACGTATTGAGTAGCGTTTCCGATATTTTATCCGCAGTGCACGTGATATACGCCACTGCACGGTTGTCGGGGAAGACATTTATTTTTGTTGCATATCCAAGCGCCGCCGCGCGGGTACGCATATTTTCGAGAAGACATCCGTGAGCTATGTAAGACGCCTGCTGTTGGTAATTGTACAGAGAAGTATCTCGTTCAGGAACATTATATACTGTAATAACGTCTTCGTGAATTTCAAAACGCCATGGTTGCGCATTGTCGCCGGAAGGAGCGCGGATACCAGCATCAATGATAGATAGAATATGCGCTCGTGGCATACGATGACTATCTCGCTACCCAACGTTGCTTTCCAGTGGAGCTAAAGTATTCAGGGTCACCGTACTCATGTAACACAATATGCGGCGTAGAGCTTGCGGCATCGCTGGAATAGTTGTTATTGAACTCGGAATTTCGACGGCGCAATTCTGCGACCACAACTTCTGTTGTCTTGATTCGTATTTCGTCAGAAGGAACGATTTCCTGTCGCAACTCTACATGGATGTCGAGTGTCTGTTGCATACGGTCGTTCTCACTCCGCACAGCAGTGCATTTACCCGTAAGCCAGTGCTCAAGTACTTTATTATCCAGCGCGACACGGATTTCTTCGGGGTAGATGTTTGCCCCTCTAAAAACAATCACAAAATCAGCTCGCGCATGAATATAAACGAACGGCAACGGGAGCACCATTGTTTCGATGTCATACTTTTTTATCTCAAAATCAAGGTCAACGCCAAGTTTTGTGAGTGTAAGGCGCATCGTGTCGAAGGTAATGACACCACCGAGGTCAGAAAAAGCGTATCGAACAAGAGGTATAGACGAACCATACCCTGTGGCAAGAATTTGTCCGTCTGTTTCTTCAAAATACACATGGTCTGGATAGTATTGAGCAAGTGTCGGAATATTTTGAGCGCGTGGGAAAAGAGCTTGGAAAACATCTGGACGTTCAAAGGCAATTCGACGAATCATGTTGGTAAGGGCGGTTTCGTGAGCAATGGTGCCCTGTTCTACCGTCCCGTATATATTGACCATGTCACGCACCGGATCTGCCCCACTGAGCTCAGAAAGATGATTACGAAATTCTTCGGAATAACCTTCAGCGGCTGTGAGGATCCGCAGACGGTGCTTTTTCCAATCAATACCGTGCACACCTCCTTCGTCGAGAATATCTTTGATGAACGGTGGATATCCCATCAAAATAACTTGATCGAACAGCGGGGCGAACTTTTTGAACGACCGGAGGTACAACTCTTTTTGCGGACCGATCGGAATAAGGGTCATAGGGAAACCATTCTCTGCAAGTTTGTTAAAGTTTTTGTAAGTAAAAATACCTCCAATCCATATTCCAAGCCCAAAGCCCACGAGACACAGTGTAGAGCGTTTGCCCACGTCCCACTGTCCGGAAAGGAGGACGCGCATGGAGCGTTCATAAAAAGCGTCATGCTCACTACTGCGAGGGAAAAAAAACGGTTCTCCTGTCGATCCAGATGTCGCAGATACTGTTGTCGAACGGTGAAGAGCAAGCGGAGCAAAAAGATCTTGATACGGATAGGCCCGCAAGTAACTGTCTTTTGAGATCGTTGGAATTTTTTTGAACTCTTCTATGGTGTGAATTGGATCATTCAGATTAACACCATGAGCATCAAGAAAGTTTTTGTACGCGGGCACGTGGGTGCGCGCAAAATCCAAAAGCCCCAACGCCATTTTCTCTCCTTTTTTCTCCCAAAATTCAGGAGACTTTGTTCGAGAATCGCTCAGCTTTTTTCTTAAAGGAGCAGATGGAAACACTGGCGCAGGGTGTTTACGCATATGAATTGAATATTTCCTCTGCTAATGCGTTCGATATACGGTTGGTGGGACGATTCTCTCTCTTGCTCTGGCTGATGATAGAAGCCAATCTGTCGCCTATTGCGAGAATCTTTCTCTCGACACGATTCCTATCATAAGTTGGATTCTCATACTCATCGAATACGGCGATGAGACCGCCAGCGTTTACCACAAAGTCAGGTGCATAGAGAATGCCTCTTGCGTGAAGTGCGTCGCCGTCTTCCTCGTGTTCCAACTGGTTGTTCGCTCCACCAACAACGATGGAGCAAGAAAGTTCTGGGATTGTCGTGCTATTCAACGCGCCACCCATCGCGCAAGGAGCGTACACGTCAACCTTCATCTTGTGAATTTCTTCGGGGCTTACCATAACGATCTCGGGGTAAAGCGTCTGTATACGAACAACCGCCGACGGGGAGATATCGCACGCAAATATTTTCTCTGCCTTGCCCACAAGAGAAGCAATGAATCCGGAACCTATTTTGCCAAGCCCTTGGATTGCAAAAGTTCGCCCCTCGATAGAAGGACTGGAAAATACTTCATTGAGCGCCGGGGCGAGTGCATAGTAAATACCGAGCGACGTAAATTCGGTAGAGTTATCATTAAAACCTACAATGTTGGGCGTCTCGCGTTTCATAAGCAGGAGATCTTCTTGCCGCACACCGACGTCTGTTCCTGTAATAAAGTCGTAGCGAAGATCTGAGATAGATCTTGCGTAGGCCGACAAAATTTCTTCTCTTTGTACACCTGGATTTGCCTTATCGAGTATAACAGCTTTTGCACCCCCGCACGGTAAACCCGCAAGAGCCGCTTTATACGACATGAGCCTCGAAAGACGCAGTGCGTCGCGGAGACCTTCAACGTCGGTCGTGTAATGCCAGAATCTTGTCGCCCCAAAGGAAGGTACGGAATGGTTTTTTCGATGAATTGCTACAAACGCTTCCATTCCCACCTCCTCGTCTCGAAGCAATTTTACAAGATGATGATTTTCATATTCGGGCAACTTTCGAAAATCATCAGAGGTCATATGTTATGCGGTGTGATGAAGCCATTCTCCTGACGCAGGACTTATATACGCTCGTATGTCGGGCTCCATGTTCTTGCGCAAAGCAATCTGTTTAATAATGTACGTAGCAACTACGCCTCCTAAAAGCGCGGCTGACCCCAATTGTGACCACGAAACGAGCTTTTTTGCAAGCACTCGTTGAACGGATCGAAGCATGGCAGGATCCACCTTCTCAACTCCCCCTACAATGTCCTGCATGATCATACGACCGGCCGCCTCTTTAGTCATTGTTCCGCTCACCGCTTCGTCAAAATACGTTGGCTCTTTACCGAAGATAGTTTTAACACCAAGGTCGTATCGTTCGACATGCAAAACAACACCGTCGCCATTATCGGTCACCATGACAACAGGAATTTGATATTTCATTGCAAGTTTCCGAGTCATTATTTTGAACGGCATATCATCAACTTCGTCGACGATACAATCAATCTCTTTTTTCTCAAGGAGTTCGGTGAGCCTTCTTGCGTCGACACCTTCGGACAGTGCGGTTACGTGAGCAAAAGGGTTGTCTTCGTGTATACGCCGCGCCGTTACCGTCGTCTTGTTAAGACCTATTTGATGTATACCAGCAAGTATTCTGTTGAGGTTTGTTGTATCAAGTTCATCGAAGTCTGCGATCGTAATGTTGTTCGAAATACCAGTTTGCGTGAGCATAATCACTACGTTTGACCCTACACTTAATCCAAATACCGCTACGCGAAAATCACGAAGTCGGAGTTGCTCTGAAGAGGTGATAAGATCTTGGTTGCGATTTGTCTTGAGTTTGAAGTAATCACTCTCGCCCACAGTCGTTACAAGGTGTCCATTCCACGGATAGTACACATAAACTTCACTGCCCTGTTTGAGAACAAGGTATTTTTTAAATGCATCGCTAGACCATGCTTCTTGCTTATCCTTCCCTATCCACTCTTCATTGTCGATAAAGAAAAGTTCACGAAGCTGCCTTGTATAGGCATCGACGCGGACTATGTTTGGATGTTTTTCTAAAAAGTCGGCGAGTGAATCCCTCTCGATAATGAGGGGCATGTATGCTTCTTTAGAGTTTTCCATATGCCCCAGTACGTTATTGTGAAGAGAAATCAACCTCTACGAAAAAATGCAAGCGCTCCGTATGAAGCAATAACCCACCAAAGTTTGTACGTACTGCCGAATATCAGCTGCACTGATGGCCCGAAGTGCCATAGCGGGTTTGAGCCGAGCATTTCATTTGCAAAAACAATCATAAGTGCGGTCGTGGCAATACCGATGCAAAGAGCTGAAAGAGGGAACGCGCTTCCGATGAAATTGTCGCCGAGCATACGAAATACCATGAAAAAAATGAACACAAATACTGCGATAGCAAGCATGAGCTCCGTGGGAGCACTTTCGGTCAGTGTTACCAATTTCGAGAGTCCGAGCGTCGTAGGTATGGAAGTAAGAGTGAAAACGACGACAGGCATGGTGAGAGAAAGAGCGAGTGCCAATCGAACACCCATACGGAGCGTGTAAATGGTTATGAACAAAGCGCATAAACCCACAACAACCCAATCGAGTGGGAGTGCTGGAATATTTGATGAAATAACGTCTGGGACCATAGAGATCACATTCCTTCAGCGCGCAATTTTTCTACTAGTTCGCGCGCGCTTTTCGAGAGTTTTTTAGGGAATTGTATGTCGATACGGACAAGTAAATCTCCGCGCGCGCCTCTGCCATGTGGCACTCCTTTTCCACGAATACGTATTGACTCGCCATGAGCTACGCCTGCGGGCACCGTAAGTGCTTCGTCACCTTCGAGCGTGTGAACACGGTACTCCCCTCCCAAAAGTGCGTCAGTAAGCTTGATAGAGAGCGACGTCTGAAGATTGTTTCCTTCACGCACGAAACGAGCGTCCGATCGCACATGTAGTTTGACGTATAAATCTCCGGCGGCAGCGCCCTGAGCGGCCTCTCCGAGGCCTGGCATACGTATCATTTCTCCATGTTCTACACCAGCAGGGACCACAATATGAATTTCTTCCTCACGCTTCATCACCCCTTCTCCACGGCACACCGTACATGCTGATTCTGGTAGGTCGCCGCGACCGCGACATTTTGGACACGAACGACTTGAACTGAACGCGCCAAAAAATGTATTGCGGGTCTCGCGAATTTCTCCCTTGCCGTTGCACGAAGTGCACGAGATTTTTTTTGAGCCAGTCTTTGCGCCAGTGCCAGCACAGGACCCACATGTGCCTACTTTTGCTATCAACACCCGCCTTTCGGTGCCAAACACAGCCTCTTTGAAAGGAAGTTCTATATCAATTGACACATCCCGTCCCCGCGAGCGCCCGTGCGAATTGCCACCGAAAAAATCACCAAAAATATCACCGAGATCAAATTCCTGTGCACCAAAACCATGTCCGCCTTGCGAAAAATTAGAGAAATCAAAACCGCCAAATCCTCCTTGCGGCCCACCTCCTCCAGCAAACGTTTTGCCGTATGTATCATACTCTGCGCGTTTCTTTGCGTCAGAAAGAGTGGTATATGCTTCGGATATTTCCTTGAATTTTGCCTCATTACCGTCTTTTTTGTCGGGATGATACTTTTGGGCAAGTTTTCTGAACGCGCTCTTTATTTCATCAGCACTTGCCGTTTTGGAAACACCGAGAATGTCATAGTAATTTTTCATTACTGCGATTATACACTACTTCTGCCCTTCTTCGGGCGGCTGTTCACTTCCTTTTTCGGATTGGGCTTTTTGCATCGCCTCTCCAATGGCAGACATAGACTTCGATAATTCTTCCGAGGCGGAGTGTATCACCCCAGCATCGCTCCCCCCTCGTGCAGTTTTGAGCGCATCAATCTTTTCCTGCACGTTCTTTCTGATATCTTCGCTCACTTTCTCTCCGTGCTCTTTCAAAGATTTTTCGGCGGCATATATCACTTGGTCCGCGGCGTTCTGTGACTCAATCAGCTCTTTCTTCTTTTTGTCCGCTTCGGCGTTTATATCGGCATCTTTGCGCATTTTTTCGATATCCGCTTCCGAGAGTCCGGAACTTCCCTCGATCCTGATGGACTGCTCTTTACCCGACGTTTTGTCCTTGGCTTTCACGGTCAAAATACCATTTGCATCAATATCAAACGTTACCTCCACTTGCGGTGTACCGCGTGCCGCTGGTGGAATCCCGTCGAGATTGAATCTGCCGAGAGATTTATTATCTCCAGCCATGGGTCGTTCACCTTGTACTACATGGATCTCGACGGATGGTTGATTGTCGGACGCGGTAGAAAAAACCTGCGAGCGCGATGTGGGAATAGTCGTATTGCGATCAATGAGCTTGGTCGCCACGCCTCCTAATGTCTCAATTCCAAGCGAAAGCGGGATAACATCGAGGAGTAAGACGTCTTTGACATCACCTTTGAGGATTCCTCCCTGAATGGCCGCGCCTATCGCGACAACTTCGTCGGGGTTGACGCTCATGTTTGGTTTTCTGCCGAAATAGTCCTCCACTGCTTTTTGAAGAGCAGGCATGCGTGTCTGACCGCCCACCAACACGACTTCGTTGATTTCAGCAATCTTAAACGGTGAATTTTCGACGGCGCGCTTGGTAATCGTCATTGCTCGGTCAATGAATTCACGCGAGAGTTCTTCGAGCTTTGCACGTGTCATTTTAATAAGGAGGTGTTGGGGTCCTGCCTCTGTTGATGTGATGAATGGTATATTTATTTCGGTTTCAAGTGCGGTTGAGAGCTCGATTTTTGCCTTTTCGGCCGCTTCATCGAGACGCTGTCGTGCCAGCGGATCGTTTCGCACGTCGACACCGCTTTGCTTCTTGAATTCATCTGCTATCCAGCTCATGATCTTCTGATCAAGGTCTTTTCCACCGAGATGCGCGTCGCCGTCGGTGGAGCGCACTTCTATTACATCATCGCCAACCTCGAGTACTGATACGTCAAACGTGCCTCCACCGAAGTCGAATACGGCGATTTTCTCGTTCTTTTTCTTATCAAAACCATATGCAAGTGCCGCGGCCGTCGGTTCGTTGATGATTCGTTTTACATCGAGTCCAGCGATTTTCCCCGCATCGCGGGTGGCCTGGCGCTGACTGTCGTTGAAATAGGCGGGTACGGTGATGACGGCTTCGGTGATTACTTCACCAATGCGGGCCTCTGCGTCTTGCTTCAATTTCTGCAAAATCATCGCCGAAATTTCCTCAGGTCGGTACCATTTTTCGGCCATCTTTACTTCAATGCCGCCATTGCCGGATTTTTGTATCTCAAAAGGGACGGCCGCTTTATCTTTGGCCACCCCCGATTCGTCGAAAGAGTGTCCGATAAATCGCTTGATTTGGTATACGGTGTTCTTGGGGTTTGTGACACCTTGTCGCTTGGCGAGCAAACCGACCAAACGCTCCCCTGTCTTTGAAATGGCAACGACAGACGGCGTTGTGCGCACACCTTCCGCGTTTTCGATGATGTTTGGTTCGCCGCCCGTAACGATTGCGATGGCGGAATTGGTAGTACCGAGATCTATGCCGAGAATTTTTGACATACTTATTTTTTAACAAATACTTGCGCGGGACGCAAGACCGTCGTGCCCATACTGTATCCAAAACGAAGTATTTTTACAATAGCGTGTGGCTCGCCTTCTCCCTCCACTTCTTGGATCACTTCGTGAAATCGCGGGTCAAACGCATCCCCTATCTTTCCAAATCGCTCTACCCCATTGCGCGCCATCACTTCGAGAAGCTGATTGCGCACCTGCTCCATGCCGTTTTTCCAATTGTTAGAAACTTGCGCCCATGCCTCTGTGCTTGCCGCCATGTCAAAACTATCCAGCACGGGAATAATATCTTCCATCAACCCCATTTTTATTCTCTCAGACTTGCGTTCTGCTTCGGCGAGCATGTCTTTGCGGCTATTTATCGCATCCGCCTTGCACCTTTGCCAACCATCAAGATATTCATCGCGCTTCGCCTGCGCTTCTTTCAACTCATCTCGCAACTTTTTGATTTTTGCCTGCGCACCCGCAACGTCCCCGAGTTCTCCGGTTTCAAAATCAACCTCAACTTCCGGAAGCCCTTCTTCAGGAATTCCGTCTTCACGCTTCTTCATTGCTCGCGAGTATACCATATTTGCGTCCAAGTTTGTGATACCATGGATACATTGGCCTTATAAGATAATTAAAGCAATATTTTTTATGATAATGGGAGGAAATTGGGAGAGAGGATTTGGGAGAAGAGCGGAATTGGTAACGCCGAACGAATTGCTACCCGAGCAAGGAGAAATACCGGATGGCTTGATTGCTAGACTCAAAAATGAATTTCCTAATGAGGAAGAACTGCGGGACTCACTCGCGCACCTCGAGCAAGTAGATTCTTTTGGTGGAGGCGCAGGTGCTCATGCACAAGACACAGAGAGAAAAGCAAAGTTGACGCTTCATATAAACGCTCGTATTCGCGAATTGCGTTCAGGACCACAATAATCTTAGCGTGGCACGCAACACAGCGTTAGATTACCTCCCTACCGCACCAAATGAAGCATCCGGAGAACATTGTGCAAGACCCCTGTCGCCGCGGCTTGCGGTGAGCCTGCCTGCACTGAGCTTGTCGAATGTGTCGAAACCGAAGTAGTGGCCGCGGCACAC
>CAYGMC010000003.1:0-47715 GCA_964351105.1 uncultured Candidatus Saccharibacteria bacterium
TTCATCGCCTTCTTCAGTCAAGGCATCCACCACACGCCCTTACTCAGAACTCCCGTCAGGAATTCTGAGAACCGCGTATTTCAATTCGTATCCACGCACCGCTGCGTTTCCACGAATTATGCGCACGTTCCCTACAAGAGGAAAGCGCGACTTTGTTTTCTTTCTTTGCCCACCATAGCTTTACGCGACGGTGGGTGTGCCGCACCTTTCGGTACAGCATTCCTGCATCTCATTTGGGAAAGACCCTCTCTGATTGCTCAGAGAAGAACCCATTTGAGACGTTTGATTCTTTTTATTGTCGCTCTTCAATTGTCAACGAGCAACCCTCCTTCGCATAAAGCTCCGGACGGATAAGCACATGGGCAAGAAAAAAGCCGCTTGTAAGCGGCCTCGGACGAGAACAGAGTCTCGCTACCGTGGTCGCTTTTTTAGGTTTTTTCCGAACACCATATGTAGCGGGGAGTATATGCGAGGCTCTGTACCCTGTCAAATTTCACTTCTTGGCCTCAAACGGGGATATTCTGTGGACATCTGGAATCGTGTTTTTAGCAAGAATTTCCTCGACTTTTTTGATGTCTTCTGGTGTAGTTATTTCGTACCAAGACGTCGCCTCAACGAGGTGCAGGGGAATATCCGCTTTGACTAGAGTTTGCGGTAGGCCAAATTCTTCACTGCCGGGACTTTTTGGTACCATCGGGTAGTCGAAAACACGGGTATCGAGGCAGTAGAGACCTGTGTTGAGAAAGCCGGGGCTCTTGTCATAATCTCCCATTTCAAGAACATTCGTAACCTTCTTTGACATGTCGAGGACAAGTTTTGCCGCTTGCCCAAGATCGTCGACCGCAAGCCCCACGACCGACCACGGAATACACGCCGCCTTTACCACGTCTTCTCGTGCATAGATGTTGTCTGCGTGCATTACCAAAAAAGAATTTTTAAGAAAAGGCTTCGCGAGCCATAGTGCTCCCGCAGTTCCATTCAAATGGTGCTGCTCAACGTACAATAAGCGCTTGCCGTGGTATTGAGAACCAAAACGCTCTCTAATCATATTACCTCGGTACCCCACGCTAATGATTACTTCATCGACATCGTCCGGGAGAGCATCAAGTGCATATTGCAGAAGTGACCGACCAGCGACCTCAAGCAAGGGTTTGGGTGTGTGCTCGGTCAGCTCTTTCATTCGAATGCCACGCCCTGCCGAAAGAATTACTGCTTGCATGCGAGCATTGTACCAAAACGAAACGACCGCCAAACACTGGCGGTCGTTTCAAAATACTAAAGACAGCTAGTTCTGGTGATGAGCGATTTCTGACCGAACACGATCGATGGTACGTGTGGCCGCTTCTTTACCACCCAAACCAAACGCGAGACCGAAAGATATGGCCGCCGCAATGACGATTCCCTGAAAGAGTGTCTGGATGAGGTCGGTGCCAATCCCCAACTGTGAGAGCGCCGCGAGTATGGAGAACACCATAATCGACCACTTTGCAATGGCTCCTGCAAGATTTGCGCCATGGGCTCCCACTGCACGTGCCGAGTGCACGACAACACCGCGCACAACTTCTGCAGAGATTGCTCCGATAATAATCATCAATGCCGCAACAATCACACGAGGGAGGTAGAGCAGGATGATCTGTTGGAGGAATACGGTAACATTGCCAAGACCGAGAATGTCGAGAGAGGCAATGAGAAACACGAGGATTACGAACCATTCAACGAGCAATCCGAGGAATTTGCCCACATCGAGGGTAAAACCAGCCCGCTGAGCCATTTCATTGAGGCCGGTTACTTTGAGGGCCTCGTTGACACGAAGCGCCTTCACCACCTCAACGATCACATGATACAGAGCGATACCAATCACCCACCCAATTACAAACCAAATAACGGCCGCGAGCATGGCCGGAAGAAACGTGCCGACAGTTTGCCAAAGGCCCCAGAACGAGCCCTGCACAACGCCTGCTTGTGTAACAATCATAAATAAAATCTATGAATAAAAATTAATAAAGGTTGCCGACCCTTGTATACCAGCATCATAACCCGTTATTTCAACTGAAAAGACATTTTCCAACAAAAACTGTGGATAGGCTTAAAGCAGGTGCGTGCGATCAAGAAGTACGAGGTGGGGATAGTCGAGCGTATCGCGAATAAGGCGATCTTGAATTGTGAGCCTGTAATGGAACTCTGGTGTTGAGAACGCTGCATAGCGAATTTCTCGCCCAAAGAGTGGCTCCAATTCCCGAATTGCTTTATCAAGCTTCCGTTCGTTAACGGTATCAGCGGCGAGGATGAGATCAGCGGGACGAGACGGGTCACCCATAAATGAACCCGAAAGTATTACCGTTGCCAATTTGCCCCCTCGTTTGAGGGCCTGCATGACAATATCGTGCTGCACAGGCGATACTTCGTGAACAAAAGCGGAAAGTGCTCGAGCGTAGGTAAAATCTGGATTGAAGATCCACGCCGGAACTTTCTGCTTTCCTGCAGTGATTTTGCGGGCGGGATCGGCCCCCAGCATAATCGACAGGCTTTCTCGCTTGATTATTTGGTTCTGCTCTAGAAACTTGAAGGGTGCCGCGGCGGCACGCAAAGAAAGGCCAGCTCGCTTGGCGGCGTCGGCTATGGTAAGCGCCCGAGCCTCACTAAAAACAAACACGCGCAAAAGTCTTGCCCGTCCGGAATCTCCCATGAATTGCGCCAAAAAATCAATCACAGGGGCGATTCTATCACAGATGCCGTTTGACGGCGTAGGTCAAAAAAGAGATACGCGCAAAAACGGCTCCAATTGGAGCCGTTTTTGCTATCCTGGCCACATTTACTTAAGCGTAACTTTGTCACACATCATTTCCTGTTGGAAATGTGCGCGACCCCGCCTCGCTCGCCTTCGCGAGCTCCGGCCGAAAAGTTACTTAAGCGTAACTTTTCCACCTTGGCCGCACACTGGTGTGTGCGGCACCTTGCGCGATTTTGCGTTTCTACGGCATCATCGGAGAATTTGGTAGTTGGATTATTTCAACGTTACCTTACCACCGGCAGTCTCGATCTTTTTCTTCCACTCTTCTGCCTGCTCTTTCTTGACTGCCTGTTTGAGCATAGCGGGAGCGCTCTCGACAAGCGTCTTAGCTTCCGCAAGTCCGAGTGCGAGCACCTCTTTGACCACCTTGATAACAGCGATCTTCTGTTCACCCATCGCGGTGAGTTCAACGTCAAATTCACTCTTCTCCTCAGCCGCAGGGCCAGCTACCGGACCTGCTACTGCTACCGCCGCCGCCGAAACTCCCCACTTCTCTTCGATTGTCTTGACGAGCGTGTTGAGTTCGAGCACCGTCATCTTCTCTACTGCTTCGATAATTTGTTCTTGATTCATATACACGTATTGATTAACTATTATTTTGTCTCCGCGACCTTGCTCAAAACTACCGCAAAACGTTGACGCGGTGAATTGAGAAGTTGCGCAAACATGCCGCGCAAAGCCTGCATGCTTGGTATCGTTGCGATCTCTCGCATCATGACTGCGTCGACTATTTTACCCTCGAAAATACCACCGAGAATTGAGATCTTCTCTGGGCCAAATTCTTTACTAAACGCGTGAATGCGTTGCGCAGGTGCCGTTGTGTCCGCCTGCGGTGAGCCGGTCGAATCCGTGCTTGTCTTTGTGTAGCACACAGCAACTTCACCGGGAAGATCAGTGTCGTTCGTATGTCCCAGACCCTGGAGCGCCCTCCGGATCAAGCTCTTTTTTGCTACCGTGTAGCCGATACCTTCATTGCGGAGTTTCCGACGCATGTTCGATTCCTGCGCCACGGTGATTCCCGTGAAGCCCACAAAGACACTCGTTTGTCCTTTGAGAGCACTCTCAATTTTGCTCACGACCTCCTCTTTTTGTTTTCTGGTTTTTGCCATATCGACAAAGTGTAAACTACTAACAAGGCTCCGAAGAGTTTTCGACCTCGGCAGGCGCGCTCTTAAAACGCATTACCACCTTTTTAGGTGACCCACTGTCTCTAGCCTTATGAGTGCCACTATACTCTCGTATCGATACTCGTGCAAATGTGCAACATTCAGTGTCGCACATTTGGTTAGTGGGCAAGCCAAAGGGCACGTACCGCAGCTGCGGTCTGTGCCTTTTCTTGCGCAACAGTGTATGTATTGACTGCATACGTAATGCCGAAGGAAAGGGATATAAAAACCAAAAATCCAGTAAGAAACTTAAAAAACGAATTGGTTGGAGATTGCGGCATGGCATCATTTTACAACAGTATTGACATGTATGCACACGAGCCGGCGTATGCCGGCTCGTGAAAAAACCTTATCCTATCCTCACTGATGTGCGGCAATATAGGCACGTGTTTTGGCACCAAGATACCCCGCTGCTGGCGTGATACCTGCAGCTTTCTGAAGTTTGATTAGAGCCGACCTCGTTGCTCCACCAAATCTTGTCGTCTCATTGCCCAAAGAGCCGGGACCCGATGACGAAACTAGGAAGCCGTGTGTGTTGAGATACACTTGGAGAGATTTCACGTCATCTCCCGTTGATCCCATTTGCATATCACGTTTAAAAGGCGTACTGCCACCCAACGAAACACCGCCCTGGAGCGTCGCGATTTGCGCAAGCAGGCCAGCTAATTGAGCCTGTAGGGACTCCAAGAGACTTGTGCCTGTAGTTGTTGGGACTGGCGCTGTTTGAGCTACTGTATTTACCGCTGGCGCTACATAACCACCGCCCCCTCCACCACCTCCCGTTGCTCCCGCAATTACTTCTCCACTGCCTCCGGTGCTCGTCCTCGAACTACAGAGCGTCGAAGATGGCGTTACTGTAACTGTGGTCGTTGCGGCGTTTGCATCGGCGGCAAGGGTGAAGTAGGAATCGGTATCATTGCATCGTGTGTCTGTCACAAACCCCGTACCGCTCGTAATCGCCATTTGATTCCGTCCAGTCGCGATGACATGCGCCGTAGAACCGGGCGCAAGCGTAATATCGAACGATGACGCACCCACCGCACTAGACACGATTGTCCCCGCACTTACTGCCATAGAAATACCATTTACACTGAGCGTGGCGGCGCTGACGGTTACATCATTGTATGCGGCGGCGAAAACGAGCGCGGGAGAAAGAAACGCCGCGAGCATACCACCAAATAGAAACTTCTTCATAGCATTTTTTATAAGCTGATAATGTGTACCTGACTTGCCTCGCTGGTAGTGTGACTTTTCACGCCACACTACCCAGTTCAAGTTAAGCTAGGACAAGAAGTTACTAGATGGATGGACAGCTACCAAATGCCCAGACAACGAAGCCTCTACCTGTCGTACTGGTGAACGTCGTCGTGGCGGTAACGTTTGGAGAACCCATAATGAGCTTGACGGGTGTTGCTGTCGACGTGGCATAGGTCTGAATACAACCTACCGTAGCAGTTGAAGTTGCGTCATTCGCCGTTGTTAGAGTCAATACCGAAGATGCTCCATTCATGTTCACGTTCCCGCCAAACCACGCAGTACCAGAGTTTGTTATCTGGGTGGTGGAAGCGTGCGCAAGAGCCGCGTCTCCTGTAATACTCATCGTGCTGTACCCAATCAATGCGCCTCCCGCCTGCACGGTACTTGTGGCGTATACACTACCTGTCACTGTCACATCACCGCCAGTAACGATACTGGTGGAGATTGTCGTCGCCGCCGTTACTGCGCCAGTAACAGCAAGCACTCCCACGATTGTCGCAAGCACTATCGCAAGCCACTCTCTGTTTTTTATAAACTCTATTGCTCCTTTCATAATATTATTATTCTACTAAATTAATAAATCCAAAATTATCTCCCGCCGAGACGGGACCAACATCGATATTGTACAACCGCAGATGTAACTAATTGAATTAATTCTGTTCACTCTGGGGATAACTCGAGGCGCGGTCGTCGAGTAGTGTCTGGAGTTCTACCGCATTGGGGTTGGCCGCAATCGCCTTTTTGAGGATATCTTCTGCGGCTGTGGTATTTTGCTTATACAGTCCAGAATACAGTGCAAAAAGCATGCGATATGCATTGACATCGTCGGGTTTATTTGCAATTTGCTTGAGATAATTTGCCTCCGCCGCAGGATAATCGTGTGTAAAATTCATATATAAATCACCGAGATTATTGAATGATGTAGCATTATCGGGCCACCTCTTTGAGACAAATTCCCAGATTATGCGCGCACGATTCGTGTCTCCTGCCTGTAAATGCAAGTTCCCGAGCTCTATCCATGAATAAAAATCGTTCGTGTCCTTCGTGATGTCCCCTTGCTTGATTGCAAGACGTTTATTGAGAGTTGCACGCTGTTCTGCGCTCACTGATGTAGCAAACGTCAACGATACCATGTGATCTGGGGGGGCGATTTTGGCGGAAGATTGATTCTCTAGGGGGATGACGCTCACGGTATAATCACCCGTACCTTCTGCAGAAATTAATCCTGCACTCGACGTGGCGGTGGTAGTGGTCGACGTAGAAATCTCTGACATCTCACTATCTTGGGGAGTATCCAAACCTTTCCTCATAGACACGAGAGCGCCGATAACGATGATCGCACAGAGGACTACCCCTACTACTCGATACATGTTTTTTTTATCGTTCATGGGTCAATCATACCCGAAAAATTGAGAACACAAAAACCCCCTCTTTCGAGGGGGTTTTTGTTGCTTACGTTGTCGCCGTAAACGAAACGCACAAGGTCAAGCGAGAGACTACTCAGAGATAGTCTGCGAGATACCGGAGGCTGGAAGGCCGTCGATACCATAACCGCTTGTCCAGTCGTTCGAGCCGTAGGCCGGCTGAGTTGTTGTCGAGTTCGGAGACCATACGAAGTTCTTCGCAACGTCCAAGCTGCTTGTTGCAGCGAGCGTGGAAAATGCGGTATCACCAAGTAATCTGGTCGTAACCGAATCGGTTTGAGTCGAACTCATGCCAGTCATCGTACCCTTCAATTCGAAGTAGTACGTCTCACCTCCTGGGATCAAGACTGATCCGTTCGTCGCATTGCTTGCAACGAACTTCAGGTTGCTCGCAGTACTCGTGCCGCTGATCGTAGCGGCATTAAACAAGCCGCTTGGAGCGTCGGTCGGATACGTTGAGAACCCTGAATCCCTGTAGACATACAGAGTCATTGCGGTGTAGTTGAGATCCTGCGTCGAAGTTGCGAATTGGAACGTCAACTGCTGGATGCTGATAGGATCAGCCGCCGCCTTGATCGAGAAGCGAAGCAAGCTTCCGTTCGAGATCGTTGGCGAGCTCTGCGTCTGGAGCTGAACACGTGCTGGGTACGATTTGAAGAGTCGTACACCCGCGACCGTGGTCAATCCAGATGAGTTGCCACCTCGTACTGTCTGACCAGAAAGAAGACCTGTTCCTTGAAGGTCTATGACGTCAACCTTTACCAAGTCTCCTGGCGTACCCGTCGGGTTTGTGCCGACCTCTGCAAGGTTACCCTTGATGTAGAGTTCTGTGTCTACATCTTTGGCCAACGTTACGGTGCTAAACAACGTTGATGTTGCAGTCGTAGCACTCGCGAAACTAACATCACCGACCTTAGTGGTGAGGTCGCTTAGATAGATTCCGACCGAGTTGACGTTTTGAGCACCTGAAGCACCTGTGTAGGTACCGTTGCCCAAAGTGAGTCCTACGTGCGTAAGAGTAACTGGTTCGTTTGCCGGTCTGAACTTGACAGAGCCGAGAATGACACCGTTTGCACCACCCGCAACGAGTGCGTAGGATGGCGAGTGAGTTCCCGTTCCTGAAGTAATCGTACCTGCAGACGCGATGGTCTGGCGGCCAGCCTGCGAAGAAACTATCGTCGCACTTGCCGATACACCCGAGGTCTCACCCGTAAATGTAAGGGTGTCGCCAGAGTAGGTCTTGAAGCGATACGAGTCGCCAGCAGTGGCTGAGCTGAGCGTACATTTAAGCACGAGCTTTACTGCCGTTGCCTTCGGAATCGTCAACGAATTGTTGAGTGAGAAGGTCTTGGTATACGTTGTTGCGGCTGTAGTTGTCGCGTCGTTCAAGCTGGTAAACGAGTTGACGATGTTGGAACCGTAGTTGAGTGTTTGGCCTGTCGAGTCAAAGAGCTGACAAGCCGACATGCTCGTTACAGTACCCCCTGCCGCTACATACGCTTGGTCGATGTGGAGCGGTATTGAGTTGATGCGGACATTCTCACCCGATGCGTTAGCATCAAGTTGAATCTCAGCAAAAACAATGTCCTGACCACTTGCAACTATCGTCTGCGCTGGTGGCGTAGGCAAGAGCGAAAGCGTGAGCGCGGCGCCCTTTACTGTCATCGTGTTCATGTTGAATGAACCCGCGCCAGAGAGGGAGACCGTGTTGCCCGTGTTTTGCCCCGTTACGTTCGCCCAGTAACTCGAGCTCGAAGGGTTGGTCGAAACGACATACGTTTGGCCGGTCGCTTCTCCCGAACCTACCGTACCTTTGATTGCGTACACTTTTCTTCCTGTTGGGAAGGTTACGGTGTTGCTAAAGGTGAGAACTTGCTTGCTCGTGCCTTGTGTCGCATTGACAGGACCGGCGACAACAGAGTCATCTGACTCGGCAGTCGTCCCTTTCGTGTCGAAGAGCGAGACGTTGGTCAAGAGACAGTTTGATGCACAAGCACTTGATGTCGTCGCGACATCAAAGACAAGTGTCTGTACTGATACCGGCTCACCGATAAAGTTGGTCGCGAAACCACCCAAAGATTGGTTGGGGACGCTGATCGCGATGTTGGTAGCCGCTACTTCCGACGCTTTTGAAATCGTCGTGAGCGTACCACCCTGGATCGAGACAGTCGAACCTTGGAACCATGGCTGATTCGTACCGAGCATAGCTGTGCCGTGCGTCGAAGCGGTACTAATAGTACCGGTTGTCGTTACGCTCGGAGTAATACCACGCATGTAGGTCTGACCGACAATGTAGAGATCCGCAACTTTGTCGATGTCGAACTCAGCGATACGTGAGGCAGAGTTGGTGCCCACGAGATCACCTTGTACATAGACATCAGCTGAGAATCCTTTCAAAATCGTAAGACCGCCTGGAACCGTCGATGTGAGATAACGGCCATCGGTCGACAAGACTGTCGGATACGAAGTGCCGTTAATCACGGTAACGATATTGGCCATATCCGTAGGAGATACCGAGCCATTCAAGCGCCAACGGATGCTGAAGAATTTAATGTCTTCTGCAGATCCAGCTGTCAATCGAACACCCGAGAATCTTACCGCGGTGTCGCCGATGTTCTTCGTCTGCGCTGCATTCGGGTCAAAGGACGACAAAGCCGCCGTTGCTGTACCGATAGTAAGCGTAGAGTTCAGTGTGTGACTTGCGCCCACGATGGGAAGCGAGCCAGCTACTGGAACCGAAGTGTTGACACCGATGACGTTGATCGAAGCAACTTGTCCCGCATAACTCGAGAGGGAAGCTGCTGTGTTGCCCGCGACAGTGAATGTCATGGACTGACCAGCACCGATAGTGAACGTGTCACCGATTGTCGCTTGGTGATTTGCATCGAATGTGCGGGAAACGCCGACCTGAAGACCATTAGAGTCTATAAGGACGACGCCCGAAAACGCTGCATCATTTGCGAAGCCAGTTCGTTGAACCGAGATTCCGTTTACCGTTACCGCCGCGCCAGAATTATTGGTGAGCGTAAACGTAGTAAAAGGAATTCGAGCGGCACCCTGCGGAGCAAGCTCCGAGACGGGCTGGACGCCAGCAGAAATGCTGACACCGGCACCTGTCGGGGTTGTACCCGTTCCGGTTCCTGTACCAGTTCCGGTTCCCGTACCAGTTCCTGTGCCAGTTGATGTACACATCGCGTTGGCTGCAGCGCGCGTACCTGCGAACCAGTTACCAGTACCGGTTGTGAGACCGACTGGTGTAAGAATCGTAGCGGCGTTGGCGTTCTGGAATTTGATGACAGCCGCTTTAGTCGCGGGACCAAATGTCATCGTTTCATTACCCATACTGCCCGCGCCTGTCGCTGCGACAGTGAAGCCCTTGCTGTTAAGGAATTTCTGAATTTCCTTCACCTCAGCTCCCTTTGAGCCGACTTTCGCGTTCGTGGTGAAGGTGAAGCACGCACCACCAGTAGTCATCGAGCCTGTGCCCGCTGTAGTACCAGTAGTACCGCCCATTGCTGCGATTTGTGCGAGCAATGCCGTAACCTGTGCATTGAGATCGGAAAGCTGATCAGCCTTCGCGGGTTGCGCGAATGCCAAAGAGAAACCGAGAATCAAAGCGGTGGTCACGAGCACTGTCGCAACATATTTTGTTGCTAAAGTTTTACTCATAGTTTGTTTTGACCTTTGTATCTCCGTGTTGCCACAGAGACCGCACACATAATTCTTTCGACAGGAATATCTGTGCGTTTTGTGTGTCCAATCTAATTGATAAGACAACTGATAATTTTGCTAGCCCCTGATCTTCTTTACCTAATAAATTAAGGTAGATCAGTGGGGGTAGCGCAAGAGAAGTAATTGGGGTTCCAGTAATTTGCAGAACAACTCCAGAAAAATCGGAGATTCGGATTAAAAACGCTTACGCGTGCGCAATTCGCACGCGCAAGATTCCTCACAATACATTCATGATTGAAGAGATGATATCTGAAGATGCGCACATCTTCAGTGTTGTTACAATATTATTTATGTCAACGAACAGCATAGAGCACGCGCAACGCGGCTCCGATGTGATGGATCTGAATTACGATACATCAACGAAGCAATTATATACCGCACTCTCCGTGCGCACTATATGCTAATGCTCCGTGTTTTGTGGATAACTTGTGAGCAAAAACGGCTCCTTGCGGAGCTTTACTTGTCTCCCAAGTCCACACGGCACAATAGCCTACTACACATCGATAGTCAATCTAAGTTCCAGACCGTTCAGAAACCATCGTCTCGCAGGAATGCTTTGCTTCAAAAGGTATGTTATACAATCAAATAGTAGATTTGGCAATTTCATAACGACTCCAGCGTTTCGCGCCTATCCTCTTAATGAGTCCTTGTGATATAAGTAGAACAAGCTCTCTTTGGATCGACTTCTCACTATATTCCGGTAGATGTGCCGCTATATCGCGAATATTCAAATTTCCATTACGCTTTAGAATATCCAGAATACTCATGCTTCGCGACGTTACACCGATGAGAGGAGAATCTGCCCCGCCTGTCGCGTGCATGTCCTTTATGAGTAATCTGTCCTTTATGTTGGATATGTCTTTTATGTCCTTTATATGTCCTTTATAACTATGAGACTCTCCCAATATATCTTCCTTAGAGAGATTGAAACTTTCGGACAAGTTACTTTTTTGAGCCATGTTCATAAAATTCCCCAATTCATCGATAGCGCTTGATATTATTTCGGCATTTTGCTGTGATATGAAACCTCCGAAAACCAGGATTTTTACTTGAGATATGAGGCGACGGACGATGCTGTAAAAATTCGATACTTCGATTGAACTTATTGCGCGCATTTGATCACGCATACGAAGAACAGCTGGGAGTAGAGACATTGCAATTCCTCTTGTTTCGTTTCGAATAGATTCCTCTTGGGCAATGTGATTTGTAAGGAGAAAAATCGCCGCAACCAAGCGCTCTGACTTTCGATACACCTTTTCTGCCGACCGGTTGGACCCAAATGGGTTTGTCTTTACGTCCACATCCAGAAACTTCGAGAAAGACTTGGCTTGAATGTCCTTTATTTCGTCCATGATATGTCCGTAATATGTCTTTTAAATTTATCAAGCCGTCCTTTACGTGGATTATAGTCACTGTGTCCTAAAACAGCAAACTGGCGCTGGTGCGTAGAAACAGATGCGCTCTAACGTCAAGCACTCACATGGTATGATTGCACAATGGTATCGAGCGATCTGAAAAAAAACAGACAGAGAAGAAAATCGGACACTGAGAGTGACCTTCCACGCGTACGTTCGATCTCCAACGAAGCCATACGGGGAGTTGGTGCCATTTTCTTTTTCGCTATTGCAGGTTTTTTGCTGCTCGCTTTAGGAGGGGGGGGAGGGGCCATTGGAACGTTTGCATACGATACTTTGTCGCAATTACTCGGTATAGGATATCTCCTCCTCCCGCTCTCGTGCATATTTTTGGGAGTAATTGTGTTTCGCTCTTTTGAAAAGAAGTTCGGTTGGATACAGGTTGTAAGTGTGATTATCTTTCTCCTGGCCGCGCTCGGTCTTATTAACTTGGCATTTCGCGGACACGGGGGGCTATTGGGAGCAATCGTATCGAACCCTCTTATAGTCGCGCTTGATGTAACAGCTACAGCGATTTTTTTGATTGCATTTACTGTAGCCGCGCTCGTTATCGCTTTTGATATCCACCTCGGAGCGGTCTTCGACGTGATAGCGGGAAAGATACGAGCATGGCGTACCCCGCGAGAAAGTACTTCCGATCTGGACGATGTTGCCGTGGTAGGTTTGCCTGAAGAGGAATCCGAAGACGAGGACGCGAATGAGGACACGCCAGAGAATGTAGAAGAAGATGTGGATGCACCAAAACCCGAACCCCAAGTCCGCACCTTTATGTCCGAAAATGGCGAAGGAGGCTTCCCCATCATTGCCGCCTCGGCAGAGGCTTACGAGCCACCGCCCGTATCCATTCTTGCAAAAAATAAAGGCAAACCAGAAGTTGGCGATGTAAAAGCCAACATGAATATCATAAAACGTACGCTCCAAAACTTCGGCATACAGGTCGAGATGGACGAGGCATCCATTGGCCCGACAGTGACACGCTATGCAATGAAACCTGCCGAGGGTGTACGGCTCTCAAAGATTGTCGCTCTACAGAGCAATCTCGAGCTCGCGCTCGCGGCATCCCCCGTGCGCATTGAGGCACCGATACCGGGCAAGTCGCTCGTCGGCATCGAGGTTCCAAATATCGCGCGTACTACACTTGGTCTCGCGCCTTTGGTGAGCGACGAGGGTTTTGCAGGTTCTGACCGTCCACTTTTGCTCTCATTGGGTCGTTCGATCACCGGACAAGCGCACTTTGCTGACCTTTCACGCATGCCCCACATGCTTGTCGCGGGAACGACGGGTGCAGGTAAGTCCGTCACCATTCATGGCTTCGTTGTATCTTTGCTCTATCGATGTGGACCTGAACGACTTCGCTTCATCATGGTCGATCCAAAGCGGGTCGAGCTCACACTCTATAATTCTATTCCCCATCTCCTCACGCCAGTAATTACTGATGCGAAAAAAGCAATTCTCGCACTCAAATGGCTCGCAAAAGAAATGGAACGACGATACAATATTCTCGAAGCAGAGCAGGTGCGCGACATTTCCTCGTACCATGACAATGTTGTGGCCCCATCAGTCGCAAAAGCAAAAGAGGGTCAGCCGGCTCCCCTCGGCAAAAACGGCGGTCCCGTGGAGGCAATGCCGTACATTGTCCTCATTATCGACGAATTGGCCGACATCATGACCGCCTACCCGCGAGAATTGGAGGCGGGTATCGTGCGTTTGGCTCAAATGAGCCGCGCAGTGGGTATTCACCTTATTCTCTCCACTCAGCGCCCGAGCGTGAAAGTCATTACGGGCCTTATCAAAGCAAACATTCCAGCGCGTGTCGCGCTTCAAGTCGCATCCCAGATAGATTCGCGCACTATTCTTGATATGGGGGGCGCCGAAAAACTGCTCGGTTCTGGAGATATGCTCTTTCTCTCGGGAGAAATGTCCAAACCGCGACGCATTCAAGCGGCATACATTTCGGAAAGTGAGGTGAAAAAAGTCGTCGCGCATGTGGCAAAACACGGCGAAGGCAAGCTCACAAACGAGATCGACTTCGAAAGCGCCGGAAAGATCGGGAGCGGCACAGATTCTGTCTTCTCGTCGATGTCGAATGGCGGGGATGAAGAAGACGACGAACTGTACGCCGATGCAAAACAAACAATCGTCGAAGCCGGCAAAGCATCGACATCGTACTTGCAACGTAAGCTCGGCGTGGGCTATGCGCGCGCAGCGCGCCTTATGGACTTGCTGGAAGAGCGCGGTGTTATCGGACCGTCTGATGGTGCCAAACCACGGGAAGTGATCGGCGCCGGCAACGCCGACGAACTCGCCCGCGCGCCAAAGGAGAAGGAGGACGAAGAAAAATCCGTGTTTGACTCTTGATATGCTCCCCTATCGCGACTCACGATTTACAACTTTGGCACTTATCGTTTTCTTTGTACTTGTGGCAGGCTACGGCATATTCGAGGCTCGTGGATTACTCTTCGGTCCTACCATCAACGTCTCCGGCCAAACAGCCACTGTGCAAGATCCATACGTCGTTATTCAGGGTCGCGCAGATCGGATCTCATCACTTTCAATGAATGGAAACCCTGTGCAAGTGACCGAGACGGGGGTCTTCGCCCAACCATATCTCCTTGCCGCAGGCTCAAACAAAATCATTCTCGATGCGACCGATCAATATGGGCGGGAACGCTCTCGTGTGATCGAAATCATGTACACGCCGAGATTAAGCGCAACATCTTCCGCAATCATTGCCCCACAAGAGACCCTTGTCTCGTCTACCTCCTCTTCCACAGCGGGGGTGGCGCCGATGCAGTGAACCGTTATACTGCCCCCTATGACAGGCTTCGGAAAAAAGAAAGAAAAAGCACCTCCAAAGGAAACGGGCAAAGGTACTGATGCCGATATAGAGCGAGCGCTCTCACAAATAAAAACCAAGTTCGGCGATGAATCTATAATGAAACTCGGTGACGCGCCCAAAGTAGATGTGGACGCTATTTCTACCGGCTCTATCGGTGTCGACTGGGCACTCGGCATCGGCGGATTGCCGCGAGGTCGCATTATTGAGATTTTTGGCCCCGAATCGTCTGGAAAAACAACGCTCTCTCTCCACGCGATCGCCGAAGCGCAAAAAAAAGGCGGCGTGTGCGCTTTTATCGATGCCGAACATGCCCTTGATCCCGAATACGCAAAAAAACTCGGCGTAAAGATAGATGATCTACTCGTATCTCAGCCAGATACAGGCGAGCAGGCTCTTGAGATCGTTGAATCGTTGGTGCGAAGCGGCAAGATTGATGTCATTGTCATAGACTCCGTTGCCGCACTCACCCCCAAAGACGAGATAGAGGGCGACATGGGCGCACAGCACGTCGGCAAGCAAGCACGGCTCATGAGCCAAGCACTCCGCAAACTGACCGCGATTTGTTCGAAAACAAAAACCGTTGTCATCTTCATCAATCAGATCCGTATGCAAATTGGTGTGATGTTTGGTAATCCCGAAACAACCCCCGGCGGCAAAGCACTCAAATTTTATACAAGCGTACGACTCGATATTCGTCGCATCGCACAGATCAAAAAAGGCGATGAAACAATGGGAGGTAGGCATCGTGTGAAGGTCGTCAAGAACAAAGTCGCCGCTCCGTTTCGCCAAAGTGAGTTCGACATGCTCTACGGAGAAGGTATTTCAAAAGAGGGTGAAGCACTCGCGCTCGGCGAAAAATTTGGCTTGGTAGCGAAATCTTCTGGAGGAGCGTACTCAATTGGAGAAACCAAGATGGGTCGTGGTTACGACGCGGCGCGCACCTATCTCAAAGAGAACAAACCGATACTGAATCAACTTTTGAAAGACATTAAGAAGAATCTTAACGAAGGAGGTGTGTTGGCAAAGAGTTCAGCGAACAACGAAGAGTAAAAGAAACCGCCGGACCCACGAGGGAGTCCGGCGGTGCGTCATTAGTTGTCCGCCCTCTCAAGTAAAGCGGCGGATGGCAAACGCAAGTGGTGCGCGTACAGGCCACGTGACAAATCGTACGAACCGTACGAATGACAATGCAGCCAACGTGCAGAAGAGCAAGAGGACCACGAAAGTGGCAAATATGCCCACTTCGCGCGGCACTCCGAGCTGTTCACCCACCCATCCGACCGCGATGGCCAGTTGGTCGGGCTGAGTAACGGCCACGTAGAGGAAGGCAAACGACGCTATGATAGCCGCCTTTTTCCCTCCCCCGATCGTAACTTTGCCGGCGATTTTCGTCAGCGTCCATACTTTGTTGAGCTTGGACGCCGTCGAAACAGTCTTGGCACCTTTGAACAAGGCACCAACACCGCCGGCAATAGCCACTTCGAGTGCCGCACGTCCGACCTCATTGAGCGTCGGAGAGCGCTCTCGTCTCACAAGAATTTTCTCGAGATGCGACGCTTCCCCAAAGAGGAGGTGCAGGGTCTCGAAAACAATCCTTGTTGCGGCGCGTGATTTGGCAACGCCGTCGACAATCTCAAATGCGGCAAGGACGGTATATCCGCGCCGATTGATTTCGTCGATGGCGATGAGGCCAAAGTGATACGGAGTGAGCTCCGGCACTTCTTGCCTTTGCTGACCCGTCCACCGAGCCTTGAGTCTGCTCCATGCCTCTGTCAAAGCATGGGCAGCCTTCACGTCGCGCGCGCCGTTTTGCCGGAAATACTCCACGACCGGCAGCGCGTCTGGCCTGAAGCGAGAGAGTAGCTCCCCCAAGCCTCGTCTGGAATCCTCTTCACCGCCATAAGTAGTGAGGAGATCCTTCGTAAGCTGAGGGTATCTCAACATCGCGTCGACCACGGACAAGCCATGTTCGGCACACAATGCCAAGACATCAAGATCCCCTGTTTGGGCAATCTCGGCAGACACAGGGCATTTTGCCCCCTCGCCTCGCGCCGCCGTATGAAAGCCGGAACGAAACGATATCTCCTCGAATGGCCGCCTGTCGGTCATAAGGGTAAGCACCCCAGCCCCGACAAGCACGACGACCACACGAAGCAGCCACTTGGTGAGAGCTTGCACCATTTGTTGTTCCTTTCATTCTGCTCTAGCGCAATTATATCATACTTACTGCTCTAGGTCAATGCAGACAAAACGGCTTATTTCCTCTACTATACCGCGATGGCAATGCTTGCATACAATGAAGTACTCCCGAAAAAACTTATTATCGTCGAGGGAGAGCCGTACGAGGTGCTCTCGGCATGGATATTCCGCAAGCAACAGCGCAAGCCGGTCAATCAGACCAAACTACGCAATCTAAAGACCGGATCGCAAACCGAAGTTACATTTCACCAACCCGATAAAATAGAAGAAGCAGAAGTAGAAACTAAGCCAGCGAAATTTATTTATGCACGAAATGGTGAGTGGTTCTTTCACGAAATCGACAATCCATCCAATCGATTTACCATTCCCGAAGAAATGGTGGGAGATGCGGGCAAATATCTCACGAGCAACACCGACGTCGATGTGCGTTGGTTTGAAGGCGATCCAATCCAAGTAAAAATTCCGATTAAAATGGATTTGAAAGTAAAAGAGGCGCCGCCAAACACGCGCGGCAACACGGCGCAAGGAGGCAACAAAGTAGTAACGCTCGAAACAGGCGCCTCGCTCAATGTGCCGATGTTTATCGAAGCAGGAGACGTGGTGCGTATCAACACCGAAACGGGCGAGTACACGGAGCGATTGTAAAGAAAAATCTTGTAGGTATTTTTTTATTTTTCAGACGCCGCTCTTTAGATAATCTTTGACTCTCTGGCCATCTTCCAGTTCCTTTTCGCTCTTGTAATAGAGTTCTATGAAAACAATTCGTGTCGACTCTATGTGGTGAGCATAAATAACGCGCATCGTCGTAGCCCGCAAATATCGACAAGCAAGGCGGATTTTGTAAATGCACACACCTTCGTCTCTGTAGAGACAATTCCAGTGTTTGCCGCCCGATTGAGGAGCGGCCCGAGAGAGCGTCAGTTTCAAGCTCTCGAGATCATCCCTTAATGTCAAATATTTCTTGTTTAGTCTCTTCAACTCACGAGAAAATTCAGGCAACTCAGCATATTCCATATTGGGTAGCAACTAGAGAGGGTCATATTCACGAACAGAAAAGGCATCGGTGCGATAAAATACGTGTTCATATTCAAGATTTTTTCCGTCTTCCGCCGCTACATATGGAGTATCTTCATGCGAAAGTCGAGTGAGTTCGGCCGCGCTCTTATCGCCATAACGTGCAAGCACACTATCGATCATTTCTGTTTCGCGCCCACTGAGTGATGCAAGATCGGCTGATTTGCGCGGTAAGAATTTCCTCTGTTCGTATGCGAAGTAGGCACTTTTCACTTCTTCCAAGTCGCCATTTTTTTTCATCTCATCCACTACTTTCACGAATTCGCGCGGTGACGGACCGAAATGATTTTTGAAATACGTAAGACCCATGAACTGTTCATCGTATTTTTCGTAATAATCGAAATCGATGAAGTAGAGAAGTTTGTAGAGTGCGGTCATGCCGATGTTTGGTTTGCCCGCAGTCTTTTCCAACATATAAAGGAGCACCTGTTTGAATTTCTCTAATTTTTTTTGAGGCACATTCACGCGTATGTCGCTCACAGAAATTTCGTGCGCCTCCACCATACCGAATAATTCGTGCGCGCGTTCTTCCTCCGGCCGTGTCAGTATACGCTCGCCCTTCTCGACTTTTACTAATGTCGGCCGAGACATGCCAAGCTTTCCTGCGAGATATTCCTGAGTCATGCCGTGCAGTACTCGCTGTTCCTTTATGTTGAGTTTCTGAGCCATACAAGAATGATGCCACACAATACACCATGCAGGGTGAGTTATCAACAGGATGTCCACAATTGTAATATTCTTGTAATAAGTACCGTTATCATTGACATAGACGCACGAGGCACTAAAATATTACCAACTTGGGTGACCGAGGATTATCAGCAATAAATCTCAACGCATATGGCCCATTCAAAAGTGACTAGCAAAGCAGTGGCGAGCAAGGCATCGGCGGTTCTCCGCAATTCACACTCGAGTAAAGCGGCGAGGAGCACCGCAGCGAGCGCACTTTCACAGCGTCACCGAAACAAGTAGCGAAAGTTACCAGCTTGTCGAAAATCTCCAGCTTTTGCCAAAACCCCGCCTTTCGGCGGGGTTTGAAACTATGTCTGAGAACTCAGTTGCTTATACAACCCGAACAAAAACTCTAGCCGCTCGGGCTCGGATTTGAATACTCGTTTGCTGTGCCCGTCCGAAGCCTTGTGCGGAGGATGGCCGTAACAGGCATCAACGGCTTTATCGAGCGCTTTGTGCGCCTTGAGGAGATCGGCGGGCATGGTGTTGGGATCATAGAGATCGGCGAGAGTCGAGCTTGGGTACTTCGCCCGCACATCCAGCACTTCCTGCGCCGCGTCTTCCACCGCCTTTTTCTGCACATCACTCGGCTTCTCCGGCCACGGGAAATTGTTGTAGACGATGTCTTTTGAGTACCGATAGCGACTTTCTAGTCGGCCGGCAACTGCCCGCATCCACGCCATGTGCATTTCGCTTTCGAGAATGCCAAAGTGGTAGAGGGTGGCATCGGAAATGACAAATAAAAGGTCGCTCGAAATGGTAGTCCGATTTTCAAAACCAACGGGAATGTATTTGCGCTTTTCTGATGATACCTTTGGGACGACCAAATAATTTCCTTCGGGCATATTCTCGACATGAAATCGAGTGGGCTTGTCTGCGAGTTTGCGTGTCGGCGCGCTTTTACTCATTGAACGGAATTGTCGTACTGATTCGATACGTCGCATGACCTCGGGCATTGCTTTCAGGTCTTCTGGATTTGCTTTTCCAAGCCACAAACACCATCGTTCCCATCCATTAAGAAATTCGTCCGAGCCAATCCACCGACGAAAGAATTTTGCCGCGTTAGGTTCTTTCTTCAAAAACTCCTCTTTTTCTTCGGTGCTGAAAAGGTACATCCCGCCATCGATCGGTTTGTTGCCTATGCCGATTTCCGGCACATCGCAAATCGGCTTGCTGCGACTTTCGAGAAAGATGTCCGGTGCGTCCACAAGATACGGCGCGATATGTTTGGCCGCTACCTCCCGAGGCTCGCCACGAATATCGTCGTATTCGTAAATGAACAGATGTTTTCCTTCATGCAAGCCGAATCCGACGATGACACAATACACGGCGGCCTTGCCTGGGGCCTCGTTGCTCCACTTGAATGTGCGGTGTGCGAAGCGTATATGTACACCGAACTTAACCGTAAGCTCTTTCCATAAAATACCTACTTGCTCACCTTGCGTGATGGAATTGGTCGAGACGAATGCGACATCGATATTCGTACCTTGAATGTACTGCGCGGCTTTGAGGTACCATCCCGAAACGTAGTCCAGCACGCCACCACCTTTTCCAAAAAGCTCTGCAATTTCTGCGCGTTGTTCGTCGGACATTATTTTCGAGCCAATGAATGGTGGGTTTCCCAAAATGTAGGTGAGCTTTTCTTTGGGTACCACGGTTTCCCAATCAATTTGCAATGCACTGACACCACTCACGATGTGTGGCTGTTCGGTGAGCGGAAGTTTGCGGAATGGCTTGCCGAAATACTCGCCGAGTTCAATGTTCATCATGTGATCCATGAGCCAGAGCGATAGCTTGGCTATTTCGGCTGGGAACGCTTCTATCTCGATGCCGTACATCCGCTCTACGGAAAGCTTGGAAAGCTTTTTGATGTCGACCTCAAATGGGAGGAGGCTATGGCCAGCATCCACTTTCGCGCTCCCGTGTTTGTAGAGTCGCTTGATTATCTCGAGCTCTATGCGGCGCAGTTCGCGATACGCGATGACGAGGAAGTTGCCGCAACCACATGCCGGATCGAGTAATGTGATCGCCGCGATCTTTGCCCACAGTGCATTCAGTTTTTCGTGATTTGTTTTTGCGGCTTCGAGCTCGGCGTGTAATTCATCGAGAAAGAGGCCGTTGATCACTTTGAGGATGTTTTGCTCACTTGTGTAATGCGCGCCGAGATCGTGCCGTTCTTTCTCATTCAAGACCGATTGGAACATCGAGCCGAAGATGGCGGGTGAGATGCGCGACCAATTGAATTCAACGCAGGTCATGAGCGTATCGCGAATTTCGCGCGAGCCAAAAACGGCGGGAATGGGTACAGCAAAAAGGCCGCCATTTACGTATGGGAGCGCTTTCAGTGCGTCGGGCATAGTGTCTTGACGACGCTCATCGGGGGTATTGAGTACGTAAAAAATTTGTCCGAGATGTGCGCCGATATCAGAGCCATCTGTTTTGGTGTTTTCTTCGAGGTAGCGGCGCATATCGTTGCGATTGAAAATACCGGTGTCGTCGGCAAAGAAACAAAACACGAGGCGAGTGAGAAGCGGCGAGATGTGTTCGGTGGGATAGTGTGAGATCTTGAGCGCTTCGTAGAGCTTTCCTATCGCGCGCACGGCACGCACGTTGATCGGGTCCTCTTCTTTGTACTCGCGCACTTCTTCATCGGTGAGAAAAGCAAAGCGCTGAATATTGTCTGAAAGATCCTCCAAAGCAAACTCGAATTCCCTATCCTCTTTTGGTGCTTCGAGATCGTAGATGCGAAATCGGGCGAAATCGGAAACGACGATGTATCGCGGTTTTTCATCTTCCGAGAGAGCGTCCATGTAATTTGCCGCCTGCAGAAAAGCACTGTCGAGACTCTTGCCAAGTGATTTGTGCTCGACAATGAAATTATCGGGTGCAAAAAAATCGATCTTGCCCGCGCCCCCTTTGATCAGCTTTACGCGCTCTTCAAAAATGCCGAGCGAACGTTCGCGCACATCGAAAATATCGAAGAAGCGCACCCAAAATGCTTTTGCCCATTTGTCCTCGTCTTTCGCATCCTTCCACTCATGCGAAAAGGCGATCGCTTTATCTTGGATGTCGCGCCAATTGACCGTCATGGGGGCATTATGACTCAATTCTCCCGCTTCGTCAGGTTCCTAATTTGGAAACTTTATTTCTGTATGTACGGAAGGAGTCCCATGAAGCGGGCGCGCTTTATTGCCGCTTCCACCGCGCGCTGTTGTTTCGACGTAAGATTCGAGCGTGTCCGGCTCATGATGCGACCATGCGGATTGATAAATTGCTTCAAGAGGTCTACATCTTTGTAGTCGACATGTCGGATATCATTTTGTGTAAGTATGTTGTTGCTCATATGATTTTGCGAAATTATGCCGCGCACGTCCTTTAAAGCGCGGCGATTTTCTGTTAATTATAATTAAAACGGTATATCGTCTGGATTTATATCATCTTTTGGATAATCAATGCCAGCTCCCGGGGCTTCGACGTGTTCGCCTTCGTCGCTCCGCTGAGCACCTTGTCCTGCACCAGCTGAGCGAGCCGCGCCGCCTCCGGAAGCACGGGGGCCAAATTGTACGCGATCAGCAACAATCTCGGTACGATACTTTTTTTCTCCACTTGTTTTGTCGTCCCAACTGCGTGTTTGAATACGTCCCTCCACAAAAGCCGAGCTCCCCTTTTTGAGATACTGCGCGACGGTATCGGCCTGTCGACCAAATACGACGATGTTGTGAAAATCAGTTTGCTCTTGATTTTTGCCGTCGCGATCCTTGAAAACACGATTGGTCGCTATCGAGAAACTACACACATTCATCCCCGACGGCAGAGCGCGAAGTTCCGGATCACGCGTAAGATTCCCGAAAATGAATGCTTTGTTGAGATACATACATCTGATGATACACTCTATTAGGCGGTAATGACGTCGAGTGCCTTGTCGAGATCTTCTTCAGAAACTGGCTCGGCAGACTCTTCAGCGACTCGCGGAGCGACTTTGATGATATCGGTACGCTTCACTTCTCGCAATGTTTGAGCCTTGAAGCGAGCGCGTGTCTCCTCACGCACCGTGCGAAATACAATGGAGCGAATTACTGCCGGGTTATTTTTTAAACTTTTTTCAAGGAGAGCGGCCGCAGAAGCCGGTGCCTCGATCTTAATCCACCCAAAAAATGCGCGGTCATGCCTGATTCGTTTTCCTCCTTCTTGTACCTCAATGAGGTAGGCAAGTTTGGTGAGCGAAGGGGCACCTTCGGCAATAAATGTACCTCCCACTTTCTCAATAGCTGAGCGTATCTCGGAAACAACCTTCTCCACATCCTCTTCTTTTGTGGCGGGCGAGATATGATACCCAATCTCATACACACGAGAAACAACCTCCGCGTCGGTCTCATTAACCTCCATTACTACCTCATCTGTCATATGTAGCGAGACTCTACCACAAGCATTTCACCCTAGCAACAAAACCGGCCCTCAATCATGCTCGCCTCGAGAGCGTCGTGATTGGGCGACTTTGCGTAATGTAAAACTTCCCTCCCTCGTGCGCCCATTCGACATCTACCGGAAAGCCGTGATGTGCTTCGATTTTGAGGACGAGATCGGCAAGCTCGTGAATCTGCTCGTCGGTGAGCACTGGCTCCCCCCCCTCCTTCTTGCTCAATTTTCTCCATTCGTTTCCTCCGGCCTTAGAACGCCGCAATAATTTCTCTTGTATCGACACATCCTTCGAGATGATACGACGCGGATTCTTTGCGACAACATACGAATCGGGCGTAATGTGTCCCGACACAATAGCTTCGCCAAGACCAAATCCCGCTTCAATAACGAGATGCCGGTGATCTTCTGTTACCGGATGCACCGAAAACGCAACGCCCGAAGATTCACTTTCCACCATTTTCTGCACCACCACCGCGACCGATATATTCTTTTCGTGCAAATTGTTTTGGATTCGATAGAAGATTGCGCGCGGAGTAAAGAGCGACGCCCAGCATCGCCGCACGTTTTCAATGAGCGTATCTCGGGTCGTGTTTAAAAATGTATCAAGCTGTCCTGCCCACGCCGCCGAGGCAGAATCTTCGCTCGTCGCACTGGATCGTACGGCCACATGGACAGAGCCCATATCCTCGAAATGCGCTTGTACTTCTTTTTCGATAGCACGTGGTACCTCCGATGCAAAAATCAGGTTTTGAATTTCGGTAGATGCGTTTCCTATAGTGTCTGTCTTCTCCTGGTCCACCGCTCGAAAGAGCTCCTCAATTTTTGTATTCAATTTCGCTTCTGCGAGGAAATGCGCAAACGCGCTTGCCAGCACTACAAATCCCGACGGTATCGGTATTCCCGCTTTCGTCATTTCTCCAAGCGACGCGCCTTTCCCGCCAGCAGTGGAAACGTGTCGCTTGTCGAGTTTGGCAACGTGTCGAACGAATCGCATACTTATATCTTATAGAGATCTCGTAGCCAATACGCCTCCCAGTCTTTTCGTTTTAAGAATGCCGCATATGTAGGAAACTTCGACACGACGCATCGATCCCCGATTTTTGCTTTCATTACATTTCGTATCATCTCCTCACTCGGTCGCGCATCCATACCTGCAAGGTGAAACAAAGGCGAACACGAGAAGCACATCCACTCTAGAAATTTCATCTTGAGATCTTGCTTGCTCATCTTTTCGTACGCTGACCATTGTTTGACAGCGCGCTTACCGATATATTCCATCACCTCCTTCATTTTCTTTTGATCGCGATAAAACACGCCGTCTATTTCTACCGCATATTTCCGAAGCCCTCCCATGACATCCCCCTTGTAGAGGGTATGCATGCCGATAAATTCGCATTTCACCTGCACACCTTCGTACATCATGTAAAGCTTCATGTCGGTGTACCTGAAACTTCGCATGGAAGGCCACAGTGTTGTGGGGCGCATCTTGGGATAGTGCTTAATCACAAGCGCGTGGTCTCGTCCAAATTTCTTGGACACATCATACGGCCCATACACTTCTTGCGATTCATCCACGTAGAAATCTCGATAGAGTGCATACGCGAGTGCCGACGCGCTGTTGCCCAAGCGCGAGATAAGACGCGCAACATCAGAATTTCCTTTCTCCCACGGAATTCTTTTTATGAGCTTGTCGACCTCTCCCGATGTATGGATGATATTACTTTTCTGCGCCCAAACATCTTTCTTGAAAACTTGGCGAGTTAGTTTGTCGAAGTAATCAAATACTTCACGAGCCTGCACGTGTGTCGTGTGGTCGCTCATTCCATATTCGTATGCCGCAAAAGAGAAGGCTGGTCTGATACTCGATGGCGAAAGGAAATCCTTGGCGACTATGCGCAGAGGTACTTTCTTAGTTTTAAGACGCACCACCGCCTCATGCAATTTTTTGATAAAAGCACCGTTCAAAGCACGGTACCCTGCATAAAAATCTATTGGACCCCAATCGCCCGGCACCATACCAACGTACGCTTGATGTATCGACTTCGTGTATTCATCTACCCACTGTGGATGCGTCTTTCTCATAACCTTATAGTGCCCACACTTCCCCCTTTGTACCGTCGACACGGATACGCATGCCGTTTTTCAAAATCTTCGTCGCTTTTTTGGTATTCACGACACATGGCACACCTATCTCGCGTGCGATAACTGCCGCGTGTGAAGTGATACCTCCGATATCGGTAACAAACGCGGCCGCTTTGTTCATAAGCACAATCATCGAAGGCTCTGTGAGTTTGGCTACAAGTATGTCTCCCTCATCAAATTTCGGCATTCTTTGCGGATCGCGCACGATTCGCACGGCACCCTCCGCGACACCGCGACTCGCGGCCATGCCAGTAAGAATTATTTTATATTTTTTCATAGTATGTATATGTTAGCAGTTTAATCCCACGGCGCTCTCAGCGAACGCCGTGGGACCTTTTGATCACCTCCTTTCAGTCGTTAGAGATCAGGGCTAGTCCGGGACTGAATAGTATTTACATTCGACCAAATTTCCGGCTTCGGTATAGCCGTAGTCGGTGAACGCACCCGATCCGTATCCGTCGCCCGGCAACCAGAAGTTGTTCTCCGCGAAGAGTCCGAGCTTCTGGTTCGCGAGGCGCGCCGCAGCGTCTGCGAACGGCATGTGCGAACACGCATCGCCGAAATTTCCGAGGCCGACATCGAACGCGATGTCGCGCGCCACGGCGAGGACGCCCCGGCCACACCGATCGACGAGTTCCGGCAGCAATGCGTGCTGCACCTGAGGAAGCATGTCGTAGGCCTTCGGCAGATCGTCGATAACCTTCCATTCCGGCTCGTCCTCGGGAAAGATCCCGAGCCTGCTGTCGCGAATGAGAGGCAGATTGATGGTCGGATTCAGCAGCTTGAGCGTCGGCGGCGAGCGGGTCTCGATCTGCGAAACCCGTCGCTCCTTCGGCTCGTACCCGCCCGGGAAATAGGCGTTCAGGATGCGAGCGGCGATCTTGGGCGAGTCGGGATGCAGGCCCATTTCGAGTTGCCAGACCCTGCTCTTGGGGTATTCGGGCGGCCGCTTTGCGCGCGGAAAGTGACGCCAGATGCGAGCGTAGGCAAGATCGGTACGAAGAACGATCGGGACGACGATTGCCATTTTGACCTCCTGGTCTGTTTGGCGTTGCATTACTCCGCAGGCGACCCTTGCGAAGCTTCTCGGCCACTATCTCTATTGACCGTGGGAGATTGTAGTTGAATAATTTGTAAATGTCAATGATTTTGGACTGAAAATGACCATTTTTATACGTATATTTTGAGATTTCTGGAGCCGTGTTGTCAGAATACTTGACAGATGGTGAATTATGGCTATACTTCTGCACATGAACCCTTCAGACATACTCAAACAGCTCGGGCTAGGAGATAAGGAGATAGCGGTGTACATGGGACTCCTTGAACTTGGAGAGGCTTCTGTACTCACAATCTCAAAGAAAGCCGGCATAAAGAGACCTACTACATATTTGATACTCGATGAACTCAAGTCGCGCGGCCTCGTGTCGAGTACGATAAAGGGCAAAAAAACGCTGTTCTCGGCGCAACATCCGCAAAAAATTCTCGCGGAAGCAGAATTGCGCGTCAAGCAACTGCAAGATGTCATTCCCCAATTCGAGGCAATGATGCATCGCTCCGACGATCGCCCGCGCGTCAAAATATACGAGGGCAAAGAGGCTCTTGATCGCGCGTACGACGACTCTTTCATTGTAAAAGGCGAGATACTCTTTATGAGCAATATGGACATCTTGCAGGATGTCTTTGCGCGTACCTTACAAAAATTCGATTACTCGACTCTCTCGCCCGAATTTAGTTCAAGAGAAATAATTGTTGACACTGAAGGTGCGAGAAAATACGCATCGAGGGTCGCTGGTCCGTATCGCAAAGTCCGATTCATGCCCAAAGAATTTTCACCATTTTCAACCGACATCGGAATCTTTGGCAACAACGCTATCATAACCAACGTCAAACAAGAATTCTTTAGCGTACGGATCGAGAGCAAAGAAATCGCCGATGCTTTCCGCGCGATGTTTGAGGCGATGTGGCAAATGTCAACAGACCCTACCGAAAAGACACCGTAACTCCCCTATTGTTTAATTTGGCCGACCGTCCAAGATAAACAATAAGGTATACTGCGTACGTATGGGAACGATGGAGCAGGCATCGAAGAAACGAACGCGGCGCGGAAATGTAGAGCGAGCGATTCTCTCGGGGCTCGCCGTTGCTGGTATTGGTCTGGTTGCTATGGCCGCCCCCAACACACTTCAGCTCTTGAAATACGCGGACCCAGACTGGATCATCAAGCGAGACCCGAAGCAGCGCGTCCGTGAAGCCACGTATAGACTCAAGAAAAAGAAACTTGTCGAATTTGTGAGCGAGAACGGGCACGTACGGCTCCGCATTACCGACAAGGGGAAGGCGCACCTGCAATCCCTATCCTTCGGCCCGTTACGTAAGCCAAGGCGATGGGATGGAAAATGGCGTCTTGTGATATTTGATATTCCGGAAAAGAAACGTGGGCTTCGCAACCGAGCGCGTAGTATTGTTGTGGGTTTTGGTTTTATAAAATTACAACATAGCGTTTGGGCGTACCCCTACGATTGCGAAGAAGCAATCGCGCTCCTTAAGGCGCATTTGCATATTGGCAGAGATTTGCTCTACATAATCGCAGATGCGATCGAATACGACGCGCCGCTTCGCAAGGAATTCGGCCTCCGCCGCGAATGAGGGTGTATTGTTTAATTATGACGGCCGTCATAATTAAACAATAACAGGGTAAGGGCAAACAAGGGTGCGGGGAGTTGGATATTTTTTATATTTACTGCACGTAGAAACGAATCAGATGCCGAACACGCGTTTTGCGTTGGCGAAGATTTGCTCACGGACTTTTTCGGGGTCTTCGCCACGAATGGCGGCGATTTTGTCTACTATGAGTGGAACGTGGGCGGATTCGTTGCGTTTGCCGCGATGCGGCACAGGGGTGATGTAGGGAGCGTCGGTTTCCGAAAGGAGCATGTCGAGCGGTGTATTTTTGATTACCTCATCGTAGTCATGTGTAAAGGTAAGGACTCCGGTAAAAGAAAGGGTGAACCCGAAATCGAGGAATTTCTTGGCCACAGCCCAATCCCCCGCAAAGAAGTGTACGTCCCCTTTCACCTTGGCGTGTGCCTTTAAAATTTCCAACGCATCATCGTATGCATTCTTGCCCGCCATAGCCTCGGCGGAGGGGCGAATGTGCAACATCAGCGACTTCCCGAGCTTGTTCGCAAGCTCGATCTGCTGGATAAATACCTCTTTCTGAATCTCTTTCGTTTTTTCTTCGAGCCGAAAGTAATCGAGCCCGCATTCACCTATCGCAATCATGCGTTTGGATGCGCCGAGATTTTCGTATGCGGCGAAGTCGAAGACTTCGCCGCGTGAAGTAAATTCTTTTCCCCCTTCTCCGAGCTCCTTTTCATCGTGATACGACTTGCTGGTATGTATCGGATGCAATCCGATGGTCGCATACACATGCTTATATTTCTCGGCAAGTTCCACGGCCGCGCGCGAAGTATCGAGCTGTGTCCCCACCACATTCATAATCACCTCCGCCTCTTTCGCACGCGCAATTGACTCCTCACGATCACTTTCGTAGGCCACAAATTGCACGTGCGTATGTGCGTCGAAGTATTTCATACGGCGAGTAGCGCGATTGCAAGAAACGATACCACGACTGCGATGAATTTCCGCATGTTGATGTGGTCACGATACCACCAGACCGAGAGAATAATGGGGATGAGAATGTAGTGCGCGTGAATAACGTATACGAGACTGGCGAGACCCATGCTGAGGGCTTTGAGCATGGTATACGCCGAGAAGAAAGCAATTGCGCCTGCGATTATTCCAAGCTGTAGATCTCTTTTTCCAATGGATGCAATCCGTACACGACTGGAGCCTGTTTGTCTGAAAAAGATAACGGCCGAGGAGACTGTTGCGGCAACCTGAGCATATACCAAAAGCAGGAGAACAGAGGGATCGTATACGGTTCCTTGTTTCATCAAAAGTGCTGATATCGCTGTGAGAACCGTCGAAACGACAACGAACAGGAGACCTTGACGAAGATTATTCTGACGATGATGTTCTGCGGACGTAATCAAAAGAAGGGGCACCGATAAGCTGACGGCGATGCCAATGTATTGTATGACCTTCAAAGATTCTTCGAACAGAAAAACACCACCGATGACGACGAGAAGTGGGCCCAACATCTTGTTGATCGGAAAATATATAACACTATCGACATACTTGAGTGCTTCAATACGAATGAAATTACCGGACGCGTGGAATATTCCTCCGGCAAGCCCAAAGAGACTCGCCATAAACCACCCTCCCGGGAGTTCTCCCTGTAGAAGCAAGACGGAAAATGCGACGACGGCCGAAATCCCATACATCATAAACCCGTTGAACGCGGAATTGCGCTTTTCTTCCGCGACAACTTTCTGGAAGAACAATTGGAAACCGCCCAACAGAGTCGCGGCAAGCGTCCAGAAAAGCGTTACCTGATCCATAACCTACTCCTTGCGCGGGAAAAGATTGGCGGGTTTTTTGTTAGCAGCAATGGCCGTGATGATTTTGCCACTTGTTTCTGGGATGATTGGCTCCAACATGAGGTCAATACTCGCGAGCTCACGAACTAGTCCTTCTATGAGCACTTTTCCTTCCTCTGGATCTGTCTTTACCACTTTAAATGGCTCGGTGTGGTTGATTTTCTGATCGAGCGCCTGAATACGACCCCATACGTAGTCAAGCGCCGCATTGAAATCATACCGACCGAGCGCATCACTAAACTCTTGCGGATACGGGACGAACTCGACTTTCACGGGCTCGGGGAGGTTTTTCTCGGCAAGCTGCATGATGCGCGCAGAGAGATTGCCGACGCCATTTGCGAGGCCAGCATTATATGCCTCTTTGAATTTCTCCATCGTTACATCGCTGTCTTCAAATGGGTGGACGTGGCGCGCGAGGAAGTAACGCAGCGCATCGACTCCGTATTCCGCGACGACTTCCTTAGGGTCAATGACGTTTCCGACTGATTTGCTCATCTTTTGCCCACCGCTCGTTATGAATCCATGGTAGACGATTTTCTTGGTCGTCGGCAATCCCCCCGACATAAGCATCGCTTGCCACATGATGGATTGGAAACGCACTTGGTCTTTGCCCGCGAGTTGGAGCGTCTCGCCATTGACCCAAAACTTCTCAAATGGATTGTCCGCCAGATTGTCTGCGGGTTTACCCTGAGCGGAGTCGAAGGGCCACCCGAGTGTAGAAATGTAATTGGTAAGCGCGTCAAACCACACGTACATCACCTGCGTATCGTCGCCGGGCACGGGTACTCCCCACGGCATTTTTTCTTTTACGCGCGAAATGCTGAAATCTTCGAGTCCCCGCTGTACGAATTGTATTGCTTCTTGCCTGCGCCATTCTGGCACGATGACACCTTCGGTGCTTAAATACGCGAGCAGTTTTTGCTCGTAGTTCTTGAGCTTGAAAAAGTAATTTTTCTCTTCGATCTCGATCACATCCATCGTCGGATGATTCGGACACTTCCCACCCACCAAATCACTTTCTTTCATAAACGCCTCGTCGCCGACACAGTAGAGGCCTTTGTAATTTCTCAATTCTATGTCGCCTGCTTTTTCACACCTGCGCCACAGCTCTTGTGCCGCCGCTTTGTGACGTGCGTCGGTCGTGCGAACGAAGTGTACGCTCGGAGAGAGTCCGAGTGCGGGAGCGAGCTTTTGGAATTTTGCCGCGTATTCGTCTACATACGCCTGCGTATCCTTCCCTTCCTCCTGCGCCTTGCGATAAATCTTGAGGCCGTGCTCGTCGGTACCGGTATTAAAGAATACTTCGTCGCCCGAGAGCGTCCGATACCGCGCAATGATATCTGCCTGCACCATCTCAAGTGCAAAGCCGATATGCGGGTCGGCATTCACGTATGGCAATGTCGTGGTGATGTAGAACGACTTATCCATGATCATGCATTCATCTCTTGGTATACACGTCCGCTTTCGTAATCGCGCGCAAGTTCACGAATAATGGCCGCGATTGGGACGGAGAGTATTACACCTATAAACCCTGCAAGTTCGGCTCCCACGATAAGCGAAAGAATGACAAGGATGGGCGGCACACCGACGACCCGCGTTACGACCAAGGGATAGATCAAATGATTCTCAAACTGCTGTGCAATCACATAGAGCGCGACTGTGATGAATCCGAGTCCGGGGCCACCTGCGGCAAGAGCAATAGCAACTGCTGGTATCGCGGCAAGTACGGGACCAAATACCGGAATTATCTCAAAGCACGCGGCAATGACTGCGAGCACCAAGGCATGCGGCACGCCGATGATAGTGAGCCCAAGATACACCAAAACGCCAATGATCACGCCCAAGAGAAGCTGTCCTTGCATCCAAAGACCGATTTTGTGTTGTGAACGACGCCACAAACCGAGAACATATTGCTGATGACCGTGAGGTGTAACGATGCGCAAAAAATCGTCGACACCCGTCTCCATAATCGCAAAGTAGAGCGAAAAAACGATTATCAATACAAACGAGAATACACCGCCAAAGATCGTTGCGATCGCGGCGAACGTGTTGTTGAAAAGCATGGTAATGCCGAGCGTGTTGCGAAGACCGTCGATGATAGAAGCCGAGGATATACTTGTTGCCGACGAAGGTCCACCGACCACTTCAGCGTACTGCGTAAATATTCCCGTAGTAGAAATTGCGTCTATGTATGAAGGAAGCAAGGAAATAACAGATGCCAGATCGTTGAAAACCGAAGGGAGGAAAAAATAGAATACGCCAAAAAACGTCGAGAAAAGCGCTAGATACACAGAAACGACTGCGGCCACGCGCGGCACCTTTCGCTTCATGAGTCCTACTACAGCGGGTTCTATGGCAGAAGCAATGACAATGGCGGTCAGTACGATGAGAACGATGTCGCGCAGTATATAGATGAGCCATGCCGCGGCAATAATGAGTACAGCCTTCAGTATCGTCCCCGATGTGATAGTAATCGCTGTATCCTGATGCACCATGCGGCAATCCTAGCACGCTCGGCCTCAGCGTAAAACGAAAGCTACTGAGAAAGAAATTGGAGTAGATCTGTGATACCGATACGCTCTTGCGCTCCCGTATCGCGATCGCGAACTGTAACGGTGTCATTTTCGAGTGTCTCGAAATCAATGGTGATACATGCCGGTGTGCCGATCTCATCTTGCCGTCGGTAGCGTTTGCCGATGTTGCCGTTGTCGTCCCACATGACCTGGGGAATCTGCTTTTTCAGCATTGCGTACACTTCTCGCGCCTTCGCAACGAGTTCGGGCTTGTTTTTGAGAAGTGGAAAAACCGCCGCTTTGATGGGCGCAACCGCTTTGTTGAATTTGAGATAGGTACGCATTTCTCCGCCCAGCTCATCTTCGGTATATGCGGACACCAGTATTGCAAGGAGTGCACGGTCGACACCAAACGACGGTTCAACGACATGCGGTGTTGTAGGTGCCTCTCCCTCCGCATCAATTATTTTGAGCGCGACACCCGAAGCATTCGCATGCGCCGAAAGATCGAAATCGCCTCGGTATGCGAGTCCAAAAAGCTCTTTGCGGCCAAAGGGAAAGTCAAATTCAAAATCTATCGTGCGCTTGGAATAGTGAGCACGCTCATTTTCGGGCACTTCAAGCTCATGCATCGCATCACGCGCGATTCCCACCGCATCTGCAAATTGCCAAACGGCTTTCCTCCATTCCTCAAATCCTCCTTCCCACTCGTGGGGACGTACAAAATATTCAATTTCCATCTGCTCAAACTCGCGCGCGCGAAAAATGAAGTCGCGCGGTGCGATTTCGTTGCGAAAAGCTTTGCCGACTTGCGCTATACCAAATGGCAGTTTCGGGTGAATAGAGTCGACGACATTTTTGAAATTGACAAAAATACCACCGGCGGTTTCGGGCCGAAGATAGCTCGTGGTTGCCTCTTCGCCTGCGCCGACCGAAGTCCGAAACATAGTATTGAACTGCGTGCCGTTTTCCATCGGATCGGCAAATCCGGCGACGTGCCCACTCGCTTCCCACGCGCGAGGATTGAGAATAATCGCGGAGTCGAGTCCGCACATATCGTCGCGTTCTTGCACAAACATCCGCCACCAAAGCTGTTTGATGTTATTTTTGAGCTCGACGCCAAGGGGGCCATAATCCCAAAACCCACTAAAGCCGCCATATATTTCACTCCCCGGGTATATAAATCCCCGGCGCTTGCAGAGCGAGATGATTTTTTCCATTTCAGGCATGAGCACTATAGTACCTCATTTCACCACTTTTGCGTTGATCGAAGAAAACCCAGGATCTCCCACTATATTTGTCGTTACGTTTTTGGCGTTTTTTGTGATTGGGAGGTCCGTGGATGCGTCGACTCCTGTTACTTTGATATTTTGCACGAGCACGGGTTCTGAACCAATTTGGGATGTCGATGGAGTAAGACCAACTTCGATAATGATTTGTCGCGGGTCACTCCCGCCCAAGCCTGCTCCGGGGGCGATGTCGCCTACCTGCCACGTAAAGAGGCCTGTTCTGCTGTCGAAATTTGCTTTTTCGGATGCTGGCTGATACGTGTTGTTGCCCGCAAGTCGTACATAGGGAGGAAGCGCGGCCGTAACCACCGCATTCTTAATCATATTGGTGGTGTTGGTGATGGTGAAAACAATCGCGTAAGTGGTTTCAGATTCGGCTCTTGGTGGCATCGGGCCTGCGGCATTGAACGGATCGGTGAAGTAGCGTCCTTGCGCGGTAATCTGAAGCTCGCTCGCGACGACGATTTTTTGATTTGCCGTCGACTGCAAATTTTCCGGCACTCCTTTTTCGTCAATGCGGGCACCGGCGGCTGATACGGATATGTCGAGGACTGGATTTTCTATTCCTTGCAAATCGACCGAGGATGGGATTTGGAACGTGAAACCGAGCATACCACTATCGCCGGCTGGGATCGACGTGAGTTGGCTAGCCGCAGTTGTCTTGTCCCAAATGACCGAATTGTCGGTGGATCGGTAAAAACCATCGTCTCCGTGTACTGATGAGCCATCGATCGCCAGGCCAGAAAGCCGTGCAACGATGACGGCATTTTGAATCGCCGTCGAAAGATTGTTTTTATACGACACGGATGCACGCACTGTGTCGCCGGGCGCAACGGTCAACAATCGAGAGCTGGGTTTGCCATTCACAGAAAATGCGAGATCGAGAAACGGTCGTGTGATATTCACCGCGAGCGATGTATCCGCAAGCGGCGCATCAACCGACGTAGACGTTGCCGACATCTTAGTACCTGCAACGAATTGAAATATACGATTATCTCCAATCTCGCCAGAAAGAATCCCATTGATCGTTATAGTTTTTGAAATACCAGGGAAGATCGTGCCCAAATCCCAGACACCCGATTGGTCTTGTCTTGGTTCTGAAGATGCAAGTTTGAATCCAAATGGACTACTCATTGAGAGCAATACTCCATAGATAGGTTGGTTTGCATTGGAAGATACCGTGACCGTCATTTGCGTCTGTTGACCAGATACTGCCTGGGTATTGCCGTCGACAGATATTGATAGTGGTGAAGAGATGAAAACAAAACTGTAGTCAGAAGATGCCACAAATATTGAGTTGGATCTTCCGAGACGATACTCGAGTTCGGCCGATACCGTGGCATGTTGGCCTGCTCCTCCTGCATATACTGCGGGAAATTTGACTGCATTGGATGTACCTGGTGGCATCGTCCCGAGCGAAACGCGACACGATCCAGCGGTACAAATATCGGACTTGAGGCGCGTACCTGGCGGAAATGTAACGATGAGTTCTGCGAGCTCCAGATCTTCACGATTGCGATTGGTAACGGACACTTCGATATTTGCAAGCTCTCCGCCCGCTATTTGAGACGGACCAGATATTGCGATGTCGATGTTGCGCGCCGAAATTGCCGAAGCTCCGCCAAAATACAAGTAGTACACAAAAAAAGCGACGGCACACACGAAAAATGTGAGGGCGGCAAAAAAAGCCCATTTCAAGATATTGCGTGTATACGAAGGTCGCGGTGGTCGCATTATCGCCTCAAGCGGCAATGCGACACTTTTTTCGGAATCCTCATGCTTCCAATCTTCTGGCACCACTGTTGTGTCTGGATCAAATTCCCTACGCCCCCGCAGTCCCATGTCGTCGGTGTATTTTCGAGAATACATCGCACGGCGCAGACGTCCTATTTTTTCCTCTTCATGATACGGAGGCATCACCAAAATTGTACCACGCGCCGTTATGTGAGTTTCAAACTGTACGGATTCGTTTCCTTGCGCTCAAAACCAAGCTTTTGGTAGAGTTTGTTTCCTGCAACGCGCTCCGGCCTGCTGGTAAGGTAGAGTGTTTTTATATGTTCTGTTCGCGCCGTATCAATCAAAGCGCGCATGATTTTTTCGCCCAACCCCTGTCCCCGATACCCACTATCAACCACGACATCCTCAATGTGGCCACCGCGCTTGCCAAATTTGGTGATCATGTACAGTGTCGCCATGCCGACGATACGCCCATCATCTTTTGCGACGACAAGTGCCACGTTTTGGTCTTCGACAATGCTCTGCAGGTCACCGATTGAACCCAACTTTTCTTTAGGATTTTCTCGCAATTGGGGCAACAATTGATTGATCTCCCCCAGCGCCTGTTCACTCACCTCAAGTTGGCGCTCAATGATAATCATGAAAGTACGCCAAATTTTTTGGCAACGAGCGTGAACTTTTCTACTGCCGTCGCAATATCTTCTTCGGTGTGCGCCGCAGAGACTTGCACGCGGATACGCGCCTTTCCTTTTGGCACCACGGGATAAGCAAAACCGATGACGTAGATGCCCTCTTCGAGGAGCGCTTTGGCCATGTCGACCGCCATTTTTTCGTCGCCCAGCATGATTGGCGTAATCGGGTGCTGTGCCTCGGAAACGGTAAATCCTTTTTCGCGCATTGCCGTGCGAAATGCTTTTACATTTGCCCACAGTTTTTCACGAAGTTCTGGGTGCTTCGGTAAATAATCGCGCACGACCGCGAACGACGCGCCCACGACCGCCGTGTCGAGTGCGTTGGAAAAGAGGTACGTGCGCGAACGATTGCGAAGATAATCCGCTATCTCTGTGCGCGAGGCGGTAAAAGCACCTCCCGCGCCGCCGAGTGCCTTGCCAAACGTGCCTGTGAGAAAATCGACACGTCCTTTCACTCCGCACGCTTGTGGAGTGCCTGCGCCCATATCTCCCATCACGCCGGTTGCGTGTGCATCGTCTACCATCACGAGCGCGTCGTATTTGTCGGCCAAATCACAAATTTCTTTGAGTGGCGCGATGTCACCATCCATGCTGAACACGCCGTCGGTCGCTATTACCCGCAATCGCTTGTCTTTTGTCGCTTTCAATTTTTCTTCCAAATCCGCCATATCCATGTGCTTAAAAACATGCCGCTCGGCTTTGGAAAGTCGCACGGCGTCGATGATGGATGCATGATTGAGTTCGTCGCTGATGATTGCGTCTTGATCACCAAAAAACGTTTGGAATAGTCCGAGATTGGCCATAAAGCACGAGGAGTAGAGCACGGCATCTTCCATTTCGGTAAAATCAGCGATTGCACGTTCGAGCTCCTTGTGAATCGTTTGTGTGCCACAAATGAAACGAACCGACGCGAGGCCATAGCCCCACCTCTGTACTGCTTGTTCAGAAAGTTTTTCCATCTCGGAAGTGCCGGAGAGACCGAGATAATTGTTGGAACAAAAATTGAGTAACTTTTTCCCACCGACGACAATCTCTCTCCCCTGCGGAGACTCAAGCACACGCTCAGTCTTGTACGTGCCATTTTCTCGCATCGCGGCGAGCTCGTCCGAGAGAATTTGTTTGAATTTGCCGTACATAAAATTTATCCGTTTACTTTAAACAAAATCTTTGGATGTTTGTTCATCGCCGCTTCAAAACCCTCTGCACTGTATTCGCTCATCGGCAAAATGGTGCCTTCGCCTTTTTTGAGAATCACGTTCCAGATCGCGTCTTGAATGCCATTCGTCTTATCGGAGAGCATGCGTTGTGAGATTTGCCATGTTTTGAAAATTTCACGACCGATGACGCCGTGAATGGTGAGTCCACGCACGATGACATTCGGCGAGAAGTTTGGAATCGTCATGTCTCCGTCTTTGATACCGAAAGCGATCACGTGTCCGCCACGACGAGTTGCGAGAATACAGTTGTTGAGCGAAGCGGCTGGCCCCGCCATTTCCATTGTTACATCGACGCCCTTGCCATAGGTGAGCTCCATAATGCGCGCGATAACTTCTGGATTGCTGTCTGATTCACCCGCCAGACCGGACGACTCCTGTCGTTCGGGCGGGTTTTCGATCAATATCGTCTCGTGCGCGCCGAGCTCTTTTGCCATTTGCAAATTATCCGCATTCACATCGACGGCAATTATTTTTGCCGCACCAAAATATTTGAGGAGAAGAATTGCAAACATGCCGATAGGACCTGCGCCAAACACGGCGACGCGCTGGCCGCGAAAGTCTACCTTGGTCGTGGCGTGCACGGCGTTGCCAAACGGATCGAGAATGGATGCGATTTCGGGGCGGATGCGATTTTGATCCACTGCCCATAAGTTTTTGGCAGGAATTTTTACGTACTCCGCATAAATGCCATCGATTGAAATTCCCAAAATTGCTTCGTTCATGCACACGTGTTCTTCGCCAATGCGACACTGGTAGCATCGGCCACAGGTAACGTGCGAATCGCCAGAAGCAAGCCCGCCCACCTCAATCTTCACCGGATTCTTTTCGTCGAGATCGTTGTAAAGCCGCGGCACCATTGCGCCCATTTCTACTATCTCCCCCACGAATTCATGTCCCATGATGCGGAGATTCTTTTTTTCACGCTCGAGCGATGAGTGGAGCAAATCGCGAAAAGCGGCACGGTGCCAGAGCCCCCTGTCGGTCCCGCACACACCTGCGTATTTGATTTTGAGAATGACGGAGAGCGAATCTTCTGGATTATTTGGGTCCAATACTGGCATGGGTACCTCACGTAGAGTAAAACCTTTACTGGTCGTCCAGCCATCCTTTTCCTTGTCGAATGTAAGCGCCTGTATAGTTTTGGACGTCATAGAGCCACCTAATCTTACCGCATTCAAGTCCATGGTACGACATTGTGTTTTATTGTTTAATGTGACATAATGTCGATAGGTACAAACCTGTTCTCGTCTCTTCCCCGCAACAACGTGAGGTAAAAAACATGACGGACCTGACTCGAGTTATATCGGCAATGCGGGCAATAAGCCCCGTAGTCGTCACTGCCGCTCTGGATGCGGTGCAGTCGAGAGATCCTGAAGCTGGAATTCTCATCGCAAAACTCGAGGAGACACCTGTCTCTGCGGGAAAGCAACTCTATCACTTCTACGTAGCCCGAGTGCTGGGTATCGATGAAGGTCAACACTATGTAACTCCACATCTGCATCTCATCGGCGATGAAGCGTACCGGTTTATCGAAGGCCGAGGTGAAATGTACATCGGCATGTTGATTAACGGAGATGATGTCACGTGGTTGAAGCCAATCAAAACATCGGAAGATGCGGAGTACGTCATCCGCGAGGGTGAGGCGCATTGCCTTCGGAATCTCGGCAACGAGCCACTCGACTTCATTTTCGCCTGTCCCGAGAGCCACTTGAAGGACGCTAGCCCTCAAGGTGGCGACCGATATATCGTGAAAGATTACAAAAACGGTGTGCCGCCACACTTTCCGGAATCGTGACAGCTTCGCCAACGCCCGCCGGGGAAACTCGGCGGGTAAACATTTTTTATAGTTGTGTTTCTGCGATTGCTTTATTCACGGAAGACAGGAGCTGGTCGTACATAGTCTTTGCTTCTTCGAGATGCGGAGCTCCGTAGGTGGTGTGCGTGAAGAGCGTCGTCTCGAGAGCATCATTGGAGAGATAGCCGAGGGTGTATAAGACGCGGGCAACACAAACTATTTCGATAGTCGGCCACAATGCGCCATTTTCCTGCAGTAAGGCATCGTGCGCTTCCGAAAGAGCGGCAAATAAATACTCATTTTGCTCTTCGCCTTGAACAAGCCTGAGCACAAGTTCTGAAATTCGCGCAAAAGCGGTGAGACAGGGGGTGCTCGTGAACGACGAATCTGCGGACGACGCTCCTGCAAGTCGCCAACCGCGCTTGCCACGCACAAGCCCTACATTGGCGCGAGCATAATTCTGGAGCGCGTAGCGCATCTTAGACTTCTCGCCACGCACCGCGCTCGCGCGGGCGCGAATGAGACCAAAATCGTGCGTGAAGAGTGCAAAGGTCTTATCAGCTTCACCTTGTTCGTAGCTTTTCAATACCAGCGCGTCCGTTTGGTATTTTTGGTACATGACTATTCAAATACGATGTCCGTGTTCGTTTCTTTTTGTAGGTGCTCTTTGTTTTTTTCAATAAAGGCAAAATTATCCGCGGTGCGACCGACGGTGTACGTGCCCTGATCCTTTGGATGCAAATTACTCTCCTTGCGGAATGCTTGAATATCGCGCACCACATCGCGGAGCATCCCCTCTTGGCGAAGATCGTGGGTGATGTTCGTATCAAGCGCAATATCTTGACCCGTTAAGATTTTTTTGACATTTACTTCGTCGGCGATGATAGCGATGTATTCATCAGCGAGTTTTACACTTTCTGGCACGGTGAGCGTGGCGAGCGGTTGGCGAACTTTTATTTTGGCTGTATCTCGAGCCTCGAGTGCTTTTGAAACGATCTCCCGCGCGGAGCGCATGTGCGCAACGACACTGTCGTCAGCGACCTGCGCGTGAGCCCACGAAGACAAATGCACGCTTTCTTCGTCCTGTTCTGTTTTCAATTCCTGCCACAATCGTTCGGCCATAAAAGGCGCAAACGGCGCAATCATCTTCGATGTCTCGAGCAGAATAAAAAGAGTTGTCGAAAGTGCTGCTTTTTTACTTGTCCCGAGCGGAGTCGAGGGATCGCCTACATCCTCCCCCTTGATGCGATCACGCGAACGACGCAGGTACCACGTGGAAAGATCGTCGACAAAGAGCGCAAGCGGGCGCGTGGCGGAGGTGAGATCGTATACATCCATTGCTTCGGTAATTTCACCGTGTGTTTGTCGTAGTCGCGCAATTATCCACCGGTCGAGCACATGCGTACTCGTATCACTCGCGGCATGCGCCACATCCGCCGCATAGAGTGTGTAAAAAGAAAGCACATTTTCAAGACGCGTCAGGACGCTTTTCCATTCTGCAACCCCTCTTTCGGAGAACGAGAGATTTTCCGCCTGCATAACGGGCGATGCGAGAAGGTAAAGGCGAAGCGCATCGGCGCCATACTTCTCCACAATATCCATCGGATCGGGATAATTCTTGAGCTTTTTCGACATCTTCTTGCCGTCTTCCGCCAAGACGATGCCGTTGACGATTACATTTTGAAACGCATTTTTCTCCAATACGGCTCCCCCGAGTACGTGCAAGTAGTAAAACCACGCGCGCGTCTGATCGAGGCCTTCGGCGATAAACTGCGCAGGAAAAGCGGCATCAAATTGTTCTTTATTTTCAAAAGGATAGTGCTTCTCCCCATATGGCATCGAGCCAGAATCAAACCATGTGTCGAGTACGTCGGGAATGCGGCGCATTTCCCCATCACACGTCCAACAAGAAAAAACAATCTCGTCGACGACGTGTTTGTGCAGATCGTCTATTTTTTTGCCACACGCTTCTTCAAGCTCCGCCGCCGAACCAAACACCTTGTTTGTTTTGCACTTATCGCAACGCCAAATCGGAATGACACTCGCCCAAAAACGCTGACGGGAAATAGACCAGTCGCGCGCGCCTTCGAGCCATTTGCCAAATCTTCCCTCTTTGATATGTGCTGGCGACCAGTTGATTGCCTCGGCATTTTTGAGCAGATTTTCTTTTATCTTGGTCACAGAAACAAACCACGAACTCGTCGCATAATTCAAAAGCGGTGTGTCGCAACGCCAACAATGCGGATATGAGTGCGTGATGTTTTCTTTCGAAAAAAATGACCCTTGCTCTTGCAGGTACTTGAGTACTGCGATGTCGGTACCGAGGCGTGTCTTGTCGTCATCCGAACGGGGCTTCACCTCCATGCCCACAAAGTCTTTGACCTCTGGCTTGAACGTCCCATCCATTTCAACATGCTGAACAAACGGCAAATTAACTCTTTTGCCCAATTCCCAATCGTCGGCGCCAAAAGCCGGTGCTTCGTGCGCAATCCCCGTCCCACTCTCTGCCGTCACAAAATCCGCCGCATATACCTTCCAGCCATTCTCACGATTCTTAAGATTTTTGTCGTTGACGTAGTAATCAAACGGGGGTTCGTATTCAAGGCCGACGAGTTCGCTCCCACGAACGACTTTCTGATCGTCTCCATCTTTCTTTGCACGAATAAACGACGCACCGTCTTGTTCAAACACGATGTATTCAATATCGTCTCCAACAGCCAACGCGACATTCCCCGGCAATGTCCACGGCGTAGTCGTCCATGCGAGAATGTACACGTCGCCCGAAAGTCCGATCTTTTCCGGATTTTTCAACTTAAACTTCACCGTTACTGCAATGTCTTTTACGTCCTTGTACCCTTCAGACACTTCTTGTTGACTAAGCGTCGTCTCGCAACGTGGGCAGATGTACATAGCACGGTAGTCTTCGTACACGAGGCCTTTGTCGTAGAGCTGTTTGAAGACCCACCACACAGATTCCATGAATGATTTGTCCATCGTGCGGTAGGCATTTTTCATATCGGCCCAACGGCCAATGCGCGGGATTATCTTTTCCCACTCGCTCGCGTAGGTAAGCACGCGTTCGCGGCACGCTTCGTTGAATTTGGCGACGCCGTATTCTTTGATGTCTTTCTTGTGCTTAAATCCGAGTTCTTTTTCAACGATGTTTTCTATCGGCAATCCATGACAATCCCACCCCCATACGCGCGGCACGCGATATCCGCGCATCGTCCAGTATCGCGGTATTGCGTCTTTGATGACGCTCGCGACGATGTGCCCGTAGTGAGGCAAACCCGTCGCAAAAGGTGGGCCGTCATAAAAAACGTATTCGCCATTCGGCGCATCTTTCTCTACAGATTTCTTGAAAATATCGCGTTCATTCCAAAACGCGAGCGTAGCTTCCTCCCTTTTCGCAACTTCAGACTTTGCCTCGCCAAAGCCCTGTGCGGAGGCGGGTTTTTCTATATTTTCAGCCATTCTGAGTATCGTAGCAAAATACGAGCTCATCTGCGAGACATCTATTGCGGAGAATTTCTTGGAGAAATTCCCCCTGAATCGTCAAATTTTATTGGATAAAATTTGACGATTCACATCTTCTCCGGTGCAGAGATGCCGAGTATTTCGAGCGTGAGGTCGGTGAGATTATGGACATTGACATCTGCCGGACTTTCATTTTCAGTAACATGAGTAAGTAGCCCGACACAAAACATGCCTGCGGCTTTTGCCCCCATCATCCCATGAAGTCCATCTTCGATAACAACACAGTCGCTTGGAGCAACTCTTAATCGTTTTGCGGCAAGTAGAAATACGTCAGGGGCGGGCTTGCCATTTGCAACTTCATTTCCACTTGCGATAGCAGAGAACAACGGTCTTAGTGCCAACTCTTCGAGAACAAAGTCGATGTAGTCGAGTGCTGATCCCGATGCAACGGCCATGGGAATCATACGATCGTGCAACATTTTGATGATTTCAGAAGCACCAGGAACCACTTTGATATGCGCGCCAGCCATGAGCGCGTTACGTTTTTGGACAATCTCCTCAATTGGCGGCATAGATTGTCCAACCTCTCTAAACAACTGTCCGAATTGATCAACGTCTGAAACTCCTGAAAATCGTCGCGCCATCTCCTCTGGATCTACGTATATGCCGTATTCCTCCATGACCTTACTTTCCGCCGCACTGTAAATGTGCTGCGTATCGGAGATAACTCCATCCATGTCGAAAATGACGGCCTTCATACGTAGTACGAAGTATAATATGAAGTTCTATTGGGTCCTTCTACGGAGAATTTCTTGGAGAAATATGGTCCAAGACCCGAATGTGCTCATTCGCCCGTGAATCATCAAATTTTATTGGATCCTGCTACGGAGAATTTCTTGGAGAAATTCCCCGTGAATCATCAAATTTTATTGGATAAAATTTGATGATTCACATCCTCTCCGGTGCCGAGATGCCGAGTATCCAGAGGCCGTTTTTGAGCGTCCGGCGGACGGCATCTACCAGCGCGACTTTATGCGCGGCTTCAGGAGTACCATCGAGAATATGCACCTGCGCGTACCAACTATTAAACGCGCTCGCAAACTCCAATAGGTAGTTGGTCAGCAAATGCGGCTCGTTGTGTCCTGCGGCGTATTCGACGGCCTCAGGAAAGCGATGCAAAAGGCGTATCACGTCATTCGATTCCACAGAAGCATTTGCGGCACCGGTAATTCCTTGTTCTTTGGCCTTCTCCACAATCTGATGCGCACGCGCATGCGCGTATTGCAGATACGGTCCCGAATCTCCTTCGAGAGAAAGCGCACGCTCACGATCAAAAATAATGTCTTTGCCAGAAGTCTGTTTGAGTATCTGGTATTTGATAGCGGCAACGGCAATAACTTGCGCGAGTTTCTCTGGATCATCGGCACTCCGCCTGCTGGCGGATTCAGCGGCGCGCATTTTTGCCGCTTCCGTGAGGTCGTTGATGAGGTCTTCTCCGCGCACGATGTTGCCGGTGCGCGACGACATCTTGCCATCGGCAAAACGCAACATGCCATTGGTTTTGAAAGAGAGCTTCCCGCGCAATTCTGGCAAAGCAAGCTCCATTGCTTTCATCAAGACTTTGAAATACTCGCCCTGCTCGTTGCCCGTGATGGTAATGGTGAGATCAAACGGACACGTCTCTGCTTTCATCCGCGCAAGCCCGAGCTCTTTGGCTTCATAGGTCGGTAGCCCCTGCTTATTGAGAAACACACGCGTATGAAGGCCGTATTCTTCTCCGCGGAAAATGACAGCGCCATCGCTCTCGGGAAAAATCTCGGGATGCGCGCGAACGATGGGTACACCTTTGGGCCCCGTCTCGCTCTCGAAGAAATAGTAATCAAACTTTGTGCCAAGGACTTTGTAAATTTCCTCGAAATGATCGAGCGAGAGCTTCCTCCCCTTTGCATAGAGGTCGTTTACCTGTTGGTCGCTCTTGTCGTATATCTTTTTGTTCAACGCCTCGATAGCGCTTTTTGCTGATGGGTCGTCCTCGTATCGCTTTGAGCCTTCCGGATACGCAGTGCTCAAGTCGGCGACGGTGGGGTCTGTGATGCCGCGCTCGAGCAGGATAAATATGGATTTGGCAACGTGGATGCCCACGTCACCTTGATAATTGGCGCGCTTCACAGAGGCGCCGGAAAATTCAAGGAGCCGTGCGATGGATTCGCCGAGCGCGTTGGGGACCAAGTGGCCGATGTGAAATTCTTTGAACGGATTGGGGTCGGTGTATTCGACCATGACAACCTTGCCCACCCACGACGAATTACTCCCCCACATATCCTTTGTACGAGCCTCTTCCACTGCAGACGAAAGCGCCGACGAATCAAGATAGAAATTGATAAATCCCGGACCTGCGACCTCGATTCTTTGAATCGAGGTCGGTCCGAGCGAAGTCGAGGACCTGATATGCTCCGCCAATTGCTCCGCAAGCACTCGCGGCGTCATCCCCGCCTGCTTCGCGTACTGTAGAGCAACGCCCGAAGAATAGTCGCCATTCTTCAAATCCGCGGGATGCTCAAGTGAAATCTCAACACCCGAAATACCCGCGCTTTCAAGCGCAAGATTGATTGCCTTTTGTAGCTTCTCTTTCATGTTCCTATTGTACTTGATTCTGCATAAAAACGTCGCCCCGGTTCCACTCTATGCGGAACCGGGGGATACACTTCACCTTCGGACGACTAGCCTCAATCGGCCTGAAGGTCTTTGATAAATTGTGCGATTACTGCCGCCTCCCTTTGTGCCCTCTCCCGTGCGTCACTCGCAAGGGCCTCGTCAATCGGATCGAGTATCCGACGGGCGAAGACGGACGCAGTTACGCCCTTTGGCATCTTCAGAACCTGCAGAGCAACTTGCGGCGGAGAACCAAGTCCCCAACCTCTCCAATGCAAAACCTTGACCACGCATCGGACGCGATCCGGCTCCTGAAGGGTGAGGATTTTCCGAAACACAGCCACCGTAAGGGTATCATCCGCTGGTGGTTTCGGCTCAACAACCTCTACGAAGTTGCCTTCTGCATCTGTGAGGTGCAGACGTTCGGCAAGCCAGACTAACTTCCCCTTGCCGAACAGCAGAGAATCGTCTATGCGGCGGACTATGGGGTTTTCCGGACCGAAGTACTCGTGAGCTCTTACCTGGTGATAAAGAGGAACTAAGCTCTCCAACCCGGGCATCTCCCGCAGGAGAGCTACGTACCTCTCGTCCCTTTTGGGCACTGTGCCCAAAAGGCGCCGAATCCACCCACGCAGAGTAACTCTAAGAACTATACTCATTGTCGTCTCCCACGGCATCGCGCCGTATATAAGAGAACCGCATCGCGCGGCCCCTTGGAGTTTGCTAAATCGCTCCGTGGCCTCGCGCCAAAGAACCTTTAGCTGGAAAATTTATACTACAAAAAATGATCTGGCGCAACTTTCCGCACGGTGCAGACGGATTCTCCGTGCTCATATTATAGATCCATGAGCCCAAGACTTATTTCAAGCGCGCGGTCGACGCGCATCATTGTCTCATGCCGCAAGACCCCGAGCCTTTTTCCGAGACGACGTTTGTCGATAGTGCGTACTTGATTTAATAGAACTACGCATGGCTTTTCGATTCCCCCGTCAGGAGGATTGACATAGACTTCTGTCGGATACAATTTTGTATCAAATTGCGAGCTCACCGCCGCGACTATAGTCGTGTTGCCATGACGATTACCGATATTGTTTTGCAGAACGACTGCAGGTCTCGTCTTTTTGATTTCTGATCCGACGGTCGGATCGAATGCCACCACATACACTTCTCCGCGCAACGGGGTTATGCGCTTGGAGATTTTTGCCATACTTCTTCCTCAAGAGGAAACCACTCTTCGGCAATAGAAAGATCGCGCGCCGCGTGGGCAATCGCACCGAGTCGCAACTGTTTCTTGAGATTCACTCGTCCAATTTCTTTTACATAAAAACGGACAGCTTGATCAACGAAGCCACTCCTGTCTCCCTTCTGCGCCACTCTATCAAGAAGCCGTAGGGTGTCTTGCGGTAGTGTCATATTGACCCGTTTGATCGTTGGTGTACTCATACCACGGGAGTATACACACTGAACGTGTGTATCGTCAATGAGCCTAATGGGTCAGGGCCACAAACAACCCTTTGATGACGCGGGCCAGCTCGTCGGGCGTGATGCGACCTATCCTCTTGCCTAATCGCTTCTTGCTGATGGTGCGAATCTGAAACGGAATTGCTTCGCCATCTTTCTTCAAACCATTCATGCGGCTTTTATACAAAAGCACACAGGTGGGATATGACTTTATTTTCGACGTTACGGGCACGACAATAACTATCGGGAGTGCTTCGTTGAGGGTATCGCCCGATACTATGACGACTGGCCGTTTTCCTGACTGCTCGGACCCTTTTGTTGGTTCAAGATCGGCAAACCACACTTCGCCTTGTCGCATATCACGAGCGGCCGACGACATGCACGTAGTCTTCCATACCCCACTCCGCAAGTTCGAGCATGTCGGGGTCTTGCGCGGCCTTCTCAAATCCTTTTTTGAGCGACTCTCGTACAGAATCACGTTGGTAATACTTGATGGCATCTTCCAGAACGGCGCGGCGAGTAGTTTTCTTCGCACGTGCCCGCTTATCAACCCACGCGATAAGTGTGGGCGAGATGGTGCTTGTAAATGAAAGTGTTGTTTTCATGCTGACTATTCTATACGTATAATCATACGTATCCTAACACAAACCTGGCCGACACCCCCTATTCCGAATCAATCCCCATACTTCGCGCGGTGCCGGCGATTATCTTTTTTGCTTGCGTCATGTCGTTGGCATTCAGATCTTCCATTTTTTCCGTCGCAATCTCTTCGAGCTGTTTTTGGGTAAGCTTGCCCACTTTTGTCTGCGCTTTTTGCGAGCCTTTCTCCAGTCCCATCGCCTTTAGAATGAGGCGCGAGGCGGGTGGCTTCTTGACGATAAAGGTGAAACTTCGGTCTTTGTATACCGTGAGGAGGACCGGGACGATACTGCCCATCATGGGGCGCGTGAGCGTGTTGAACTGGTTGACGAATTCGCCGATGTTGACACCCGCAGGCCCGAGTGCGGTGCCAACTGGCGGCGCTGGTGTCGCCTTGCCTGCCTCTATCTGGAGCTTGATGATTTTTGTAATTTCTTTTGCCATGAAATGGGACTATATCTTCTAATCGATATCTTTTCAACTTATCTACACTCGTTGGACCTGATCGGCTTCGAGCTCCACCGGAGTCTCGCGACCAAACATCGGGACTAAAA
>CAYGMC010000004.1:0-42300 GCA_964351105.1 uncultured Candidatus Saccharibacteria bacterium
TCCGCATCGCACACAGGCACATTGAATTTCCTGTCGAAGCCAGTCACCCCCCACCTCCGATTCTAAAAAGAATCAGAGGTGGGGACCGGCTAGCTATTGAGGCTATTTAGTTTTCAAAGTGCGTTCGATATTCCTTTTTTCATCGCGGGCGCGGATGCTTCCGCGCTTATCGTGTGCTTTTTTGCCACGCGCAATTGCGATACGGAGCTTCAGATTCCGACTTTTATTATACACCTTGAGTGGCACAATTGTCAAACCTTTTTGGCCTTCGGCGCTTGAAATATGGGCTATTTCTTTGGTCGAGAGGAGCAGACGGCGCGTGCGCTCGGGATCGTATGCCTTGGGGGCATTGGCTGGTTGCCATGCCGGAATGGTGGCACCCACCAGATAGGCTTCACCGCCGCGCGCGACCACGCGCGCGCCCTTGAGCGAGCCCTGGCCCGCGCGGAGGGATTTCACCTCGTACCCAAACAATTCCAAACCCGCCTCCATTTCTTCGAGGATGGTGTAATCAAATCCGACGCGTTTGTTTTCGAGTGCCATACGACAACTATATAACATTTGCCGCGGAGTCATACGCGGACTAGGAGATATTGCGACTTTATGGTATAGTGGGCATCTATGCGAATCGTGAAAATAGGTGCGGCTGTGGTCGCGGTGATTGTGGGCGGCGTGTTTACGCTCTCACAATTGGGCGATGCCCCACGAGAAGTGCGCATGCAGGAGGTAGTCAATAATACAGAGTTTGCCAGACCGCGCGCGGTAACAATCGAAGGGTACAACGGCACCGCGATGGAGCCGTTCCTCTCACGCGACGGGCAGTACCTCTTTTTCAACAACAGCAACGATCCGGGCACCAACACGAATTTGTACTATGCCCAAAAAGTCACCGACACCGATTTCCGCTACATCGGCGAGGTGCGAGGTGCAAACTCGCCTGCACTTGAGGGTGTCGTATCGCTCGACGCAGATGGCAATTTTTATTTCGTAAGTACACGAAGTTATGAGAAAGAGTTTAAAACTCTATATCAGGCAAAGTTTCGCAGTGGCGCCGTGAGCGATGTGGCGACGGTGGAAGGGATATCGCGAGAAAAGCCGTGGTGGCTCAGCATGGATGCCGAGATTAGCCCAGACGGCGAGAGCTTGTATTATGTAGACAACAAATTTGGGAGCAACAACATCCCCGAAATATCCGATATTTTCGTAGCCGATAAAAAGGCAGACGGAAGCTTCAAGAAAACCAGCAATTCCGACGAGGTGTTTTTCAATGTAAACGATGGCAACCTCAACTACGCGCCCGCTATCTCAAGAGACGGTCTCGAACTCTACTTCACACGCGCCAAGCTCGCCGAAGGCAAGGTGCAGATATACGTCGCGAAGCGCGCCTCGATTTCCGATGCGTTTGGCATGCCGGAGCTCGTGAGCGGAGCCGAAGGATTTGTAGAAGGTCCCACGCTCTCTCCAGACGAAAAGCTCATGTACTATCACAAAAAAGTAGGCGAAGGTTCGTATCGTATTTTTGTCGTATCGCGGTAGGCGAGGGAGATATTGCGGTTCAGGAGAAGAGCGTACGTAATTCTTCGGCATGTGTGAGCGCATCGTCGACGCCCCGCTCAAACGTTTGTTGCAGTTTATCGCGGTTGCGTGTAGCAAAGTGGGCACTCAAATTTCTTGGGACGAAAGTTAATACATCTGCTCCGGGCGCGGTCATCTTGAAAACATCGGTACTGATATCCCGAATGATCGCATCGCGCATTCCTTCGGGCGTATGCGCGGCGTATGCTTGTAGAACTGCACGCGAGGCGTGCGTCCACGGTGTCGTGTGCGTTATTACTACTATCCTTTTCGCGCCCTGCCGCAAGGCTTGTGAAATGTGATCTTGAAGCACGGGACCAAACTCTCCGTCAGTGTACAACCGGCCCTGTATAAGGACTTTTTTTCCAAACAGTATCGGTATGGCCGCTGAAGCGCGAAGCATTTCGAATGCGTCTATGTGATCGTCGGCGCTCACATAACGCGTGTGACCAGTCTCAAAATCGGTTATCGGAACGAACCATCGAATGGTAGATTCCTGAAGTTTTTTTGTATCAAGTCGTTCTGTCTTTTTGAATACGACATCGATCAGGTAATCGATATCCATGAGGCGCCAAAGTCGTAGGGGCGATATAAATCGAGGGGTCGAGAGTTCGTCCTCCCAAATACGTCTGATATTTTCATATTGGCCGGTGGAAAAGTATGCAATGTTACCAGCATCTCCCGAAGAACCGATTATGATATCGGGGTGTGTGATGCCGAGCTTTGTGCCGAGTGCATAGAGGAATCCACCACCGTGCGCGCTCGTCATTCCACCGCCAGAGCAGACAATCGCGGTTTTTTCTCCAATGCTCATATAATAATTGTATCGTTAGATGTCATGCTGGCACTCGTCGAGGAAAAGAGTGGGAGAAAGTCGTGTGAGGCAGGGGATGGTGGTCGAGCCAAGAAGATCACCGATGTCTCCCAACGTTGCAACGTAGAGTGGATGAGGAAGATCAGAAAGAAAGGCGGCTCGCTCTTTAGTCGATGTTGATGTCCAAAAGGCCATCCATTCTTGAAGATTGTGATTATCGTGGAGCATTCCGGGCGCGGCGATGTGAGAGCGTGTCCAGCCTTCAAACCACGGCGCCTCATCGGAAGTGGTGAGAATGGTCGCGGTGCGCGGCACGCGTGCGCCGATTTCTTCTATGGATGAGATAGCCGCATCGGAGAAAAGCGGTTTGAGCGCGCGTACTTGATCAAAGAGGATACCGGCGAGAAAACCGGTCGCGATACACATACCGGCAATTCCAAGAATGGAGCGGAGGGGGAAGTTGGTGATATCGACGCGAGATATCAAAGAGCTAAACGCATAACCGGCGAGTACCGCAATCGCGATATCACAAAAAATAAAGATGCGCTCGTAGAAAGGAATATGGAATATAGGGAACAAAAATGCGGCGATTGCAAATGCGCTCATAACGAGCGGTATGGTCGTTCTGCGAAATACGCTTGGATTACAAATGAGCACAACGAAGATTAAAATGAGAAAAGCAGTCGAGAGACCGAGGTACGTCGACCAATCCATAAATATCGCTTCGGGTCGTATGCTTGCCGACGCGATGAGGACGCGCGAACTCGTCGCCATAAGACAGGCGAATGCCAGAACGGCATGAATGAACGCGTGTTTTCTCCGACTTGTATCAATAAGAAAGAGTACGCCGAGTGTCGCGATGTAGAGGATTGCGGTTGTCTTGTGGCTGAATGCAAGTGCGATGTCGATCGCAAAGAGGGGAATAAACCATCGCCGGTCGAGAAAGAGCAATGCGGTAGCGAGCAGGCAAAGCGCCCACGCATTTTTCCAAAACATGAACCAAAAAGCATTGTATTGGATGGGGGAGAGCACCACAAAAAGGGAAGCAAAAAAAGCACCCCGCCATCCGATGTGTGTTTTGAGGAGGAAATACAACACGATGGGCAAGATACAAAAGAATGCAAGATAACTGCCGTACAAGATAACGTCGGGTGAAAGGTGGGTCAGACGCAATACATCGAGAAAAATTCGCGGAACAAGCGCGTCGGTGCCAAGCCCTGGCACGGGAGGGTTTGGAATTGATATCCATGGCTCGATAAGATAACGGCGATAAAATCCTGTGTCGTACCCCAGTGGATTGGAACTATTTAAAACAAATGGGATCGCATGCAAGGATAGCGAGACAAGAGCGAGGAAGGCACCGACGAGCACATCGCGATACGAAATGATGCGTGCAAAGAGTGTCGCGTGATTCATGCCGCCCAAGTGTAGCAACAGAATATGATCAGTTATCCACATGTGTGCGATACAAGAACTTGCGTCGAACGTTTCGGTGTTAGTATTTGTGTACATTCGTCATGAAAAGTCTCCGACCAAAAAATAGTAAGCGATACCTTACCTTGGCGAGCATTGTCGCCGGAGCTGGTCTTCTTGCGGGTGGCTCCTTCGCGCTTGCTTCGGGCCAGTTTGTGGGGGCGCCTGGATCGTTTTTGGCGGCAGTGTTTTCTGCGATGTCGAGCAAGCCCGCGATCGTAATATCAAATAGTGCCGTGAGTCCGAGAGGCTCTATTACAACAGGCGGGGTTCGTACGATTGCGGTGTTTGAGATGAGTTCAAAGAACGTCACTCATTGGGCGACGCTTCGAGTTCTTCCAATCAACATCACCACAATGGGTAAAACCGCGTCGTCACTCAAACTCTCAAAGTTTGATTTGTCGTACAAATATTGCATACCTGCTGGGGTCAAATATGGATACGGATACATGGGGGGCAATTGTGGGACGATCTCAATACCCGTCAATGTGGTCTCGAGTGGCGGAAATACCTACACGCTCGCTCTCAATAGTCCAGTGCCCGTGTACCCACAAGCAACAGGTCAGCTTGTGCTCCGAGCGTATGTGGCGTACGGAGTGGGTGGATCGGCAGGTGATAGTGCAAATCTCCGTGTCAATATACCGACGGGTGCCGCACGAGGCGACCAGTGCCGTGCCTATACTTACAGCTCAAAGACTCGCTCCTATGGATATTCGCAATGTCTCCCTCTGCAGGCCCATGTGTACGGTGCTTCGAGCAACACTATCTCAGTACAACGCTCGTACGGTTACGGATATTGCTTGATTTAGACGATCTGCATCTACGTGTTTTATAAAAGCGCGCGGCGCTTTTTTGCGTTTTTGGCATCGAGCGTGTTATAGTGCGCCGGTCATGGCAAACTCCAATCAATCAGACCAAAAGAAATCGCAACCACGAAATGGAGGGACGCCCAAGAAGACCCCGAGTCTTTGGGTGCAACTCGCGATTGCGTTTATCGTGTTTCTCGTTCTTTCAGGAGGCTATTCTGCTGTGCGTCAGTACATGGCGCAGACTAAAGATGAAGTGGCACTCTCACAGATTGCGAGCGATATCATTGAAGGAAAGGTTACGACGATTGCGGTCGAAGGCAATGTAGTGAAGGCAACGTACGCGGATGAATCCACAAAGACTTCACGCAAAGAGCTTGAAGCGTCGTTCATCGAGACGCTTGCGCACTATAATATTCCTGACGATAAATTGGCGGCTGTAAATATAACGATCAAAAGCGAAAGTGGAGCTCGATTTTGGTTCCTCACCCTTGCGCCGATACTCGTCCCGGTGCTGCTTCTTTTCGGTGTCATTTGGTATCTTTCGCGGCAATTACGGCAAGGTGGTATGCAAGCGTTTACCTTCGGTCGCTCCATGGCGCGACTTGTTTCGCCAGAAGATTCCGCACAGCGTGTCATGTTTGCCGATGTTGCGGGCGCAAAAGAAGCAAAAGAAGAACTGCTCGAGATCGTCGATTTTCTGAAAAATCCAAAGAAATTTATCCAGATCGGTGCGCGCATCCCCAAGGGTGTACTTCTCATGGGCGCGGCAGGGACGGGCAAGACCTTGCTTGCGCGCGCGGTGGCTGGCGAAGCCGGTGTGCCATTCTTTTCGGTATCCGGCTCGGAATTTGTCGAGATGTTCGTCGGTGTCGGTGCGTCGCGCGTCCGCGACCTTTTTGCTCTTGCGAAGCGCTCGGCGCCCGCGATTATATTCGTCGATGAGATCGATGCGGTGGGGCGTGTGCGTGGCACGGGAGTAGGTGGCGGCAATGATGAGCGCGAACAGACACTCAATCAGATTTTGGTCGAGATGGACGGATTCGAGCAGAATGAAAAAGTTATTGTGATGGCGGCGACCAATCGCCCCGATGTACTTGATCCTGCGCTCTTGCGCCCGGGCAGATTCGACAGGCGCGTGACGATAGATTTGCCCGATCGCAAAGACCGTGAAGACATTTTGAAAGTACACACACGCACTAAGCCACTCGGACCCGACGTGAAAATTGCGGTCATTGCCGAGCGCACACCTGGATTTTCGGGAGCTGATCTCGCGAATCTGATGAACGAAGGTGCTATTTTAGCAGCGCGCGAAAATCGGAAGGAGATTGCGCAATACGATCTCATCCGCTCAATCGAGAAAGTAATGCTCGGGCCCGAACGCCGCTCTCACGTGCTCAACAAAAAGGAGAAGGAAATTACCGCCTACCATGAAGCAGGGCATGCGATTGTTGCTTCCGTCCTCCCGTATGCAGACCCTGTGCACAAAATTTCAATCATCTCACGAGGCCGAGCCGCCGGGTATACGCTCAAACTGCCGCTCGACGAACACCGCATGCAATCGCGCAAGGAGTTTCTGGATGATATTGCGGTTTCTCTCGGTGGGTACGTTGCTGAAAAAATGATTTTTGGTGATCTCACCACAGGTGCGTCCAATGACCTGCAGGTTTCGAGCGCATTGGCCCGCGACATGGTTACGCGCTACGGCATGTCGGACAAAATCGGACCGATGGTATTTGAAGCAATGCCCGGCCGTACGCTTTTTGGCGGCGGGGTGGAAGGCGGCGAACAATCAGCGGACACCGCAACCCAGATTGATGCCGAAGTAAAAAAGATTATTACGGGCGCACACAAAAAAGCGGAAGATATCATCAAAAAACATCACGATGCGCTAGACGCGATTGCCGCGAAACTTGTGGAAGTAGAAACGATCGAACGCGACGATTTCGAGAAAATACTTGTCGCACATGGTATCGTGCCGAAAAAGAAAGAGGACATCGAGCACGCGCCGATGGTGTAAAAGTGAAGCGGGGCGGAGCGTTTCTCCGCCTCGAAAACTCGCTTCGCTCAAACAGTTCTCGTCGAAGAAACGCTCCGCCGCGCTCGCAAGTCTCTGTCGAAACACATTTTCTGCGCGCTATCGCGCGATTTGCCAATGGATTGTCTCGTTGCCAAGACCGTGCTCGACATGACCGACGGGCCATATTTTTACCCCTTCGTCTGTTGTGACAGGCTCGGTAACCTGCCAATCTTTTTTGACGAGCGTGATCGTTTCTTTTGCGGGCTCAACGCCGAAAAATCGCGGACCGTTTGTGGAAAGAAAACCTTCTAAATTATCGAGAGCATTCATTTCATCAAACACCTGCGCATACATCTCGACGGCGGTCGGTGAGCTAAAGACGCCGAATGCGGGCGGTGAAGCGAATTTCTTCGCTTCCGGATGCGGCGCGGAGTCTGTCCCCGCAGAAACGAACGGCAAACCTTTTGTAGCGAGCGAGCGCACCGCATCGCGGTCCGTGCGGCTCTTGATGAGCGGTTTACAGCGCAAGAGAGGTTCCTGTTCGATATCTTCGCGCGCATACAGGAGGTGATGCACTGTTACCGTTGCAACGAGTTTGCACGCTTTCCCGTTTTTCTCCATAAAGTCTGCCGCGACTTTCGTGCTCATGTGCTCGAGCGAGACTTTGAGATTTGGATATTCAGCCAAGAGGCGGGGCAACACATCTTCGATAAAACGTCTTTCTCCCTCGTACGGATCCACTTCGTGCTCATGTAGGTCGACGTGCACCTCTCCATGCAAAAGGAGTGGCATACCTACACGTTCCATTTCTTTGAGCACTTCTTTTGCTTCGAGGATGTCGCGGAATCCCCACTGCGAATTGGTCGTCGCGCCATACGGATAGTATTTGACCGCATAGACTCCGCTCGACATTCCTTTCTCGATCTCCTCCGCTTTGAGAGTCCGCGTGAGATAGAACGTCATCAACGGTTCAAATACGGCAGTCTGACTGCCGTATTTACAGGCAGTGAGAATTTCCTTTTTATATTCCGCCGCTTGCGCCACCGTCTCGATCGGTGGCTCTACATTGGGCATAATGATAGCGGAGGCAAATTTCTCCGCCGCTATTGGCACGACCGCACGCAACACCGCTCCCCGCCGCACATGCAGGTGGGAATCAAAAGGCTTTTTGATGGTGATGGAATCCATATGATTGACTTGTGCCAAATAGAATAGCATCTTTCAGGTAGGAGACGAATCGTATGCGCGAACGGATTGGGCACTTACCGGAGGAGAGCCACATGCTCACCAAGGAAAAATCTTGGGAACTTGTCCGCTTCTTCATCTCGGGAGGCGCGGCAATCACAGTGTCATACAGCTTGCTGTACACATTGACCGAATACGTCCACATGCGGTACTGGGCGTCTGACATAATCTCGGTCGCAGTGAATTACACGATGACGTTCTTTTTTCACAAGTATTGGACTTACCGCGACCGAACGACGTACGCGATCAGACGGCAAATCCGAGTTTACGGTTTTATGGTGACGGGGTTTTATATCTCGAACATCATTATGGAACCGTTGCTCGTGGAATATGTCCACCTGCATTATTTGGTGGCGCAGGTAGTCATCAGCGCGGTACTGACTGTGGTCAGCTTGCTGATTACCCCGCGATTGTTCAACCCCAAGCCTCCGACCGCATGCTAGTGGTCGGAGGCTTTCCATTTGATATACTCGACTTATGAATAAAAGTAAAAATGATCAGAAAGCGCTCGCGCTTCACAAAAAACTTGGGGGAAAGATTAGGATTGTGCCGGCGGCACCGGTGCGCAATCGGGCGGATCTTTCGCTCGTCTACACGCCCGGCGTTGCGGCTGTCTCGTCATACGTTGCCAAAAATCCCAAAGAGGCGCGCGATTATACGATCAAAGGCCGCATGGTCGCGGTGATTTCTGATGGTTCGGCCGTCCTCGGATTGGGCAATATCGGCGCGCTTGGTGCCTTGCCGGTGATGGAGGGGAAGTGCGCGCTTTTCAAGACGTTTGCGGGAGTGGATGCGATACCGCTCGTTTTGGATACCCAAGATACCGAAAAAATAATCGAGACGATACTTGCAGTCGCGCCCGCTTTTGGCGGCATCAATCTGGAAGACATCAATGCGCCGAAATGTTTTGAGATCGAACGCAGAGTCGCGGAAAAACTCGACATACCGGTGATGCACGACGATCAGCATGGTACCGCAGTCGTCGTCTTGGCCGCGCTCATCAATGCATTCAAAGTGGTGGGAAAGAAAATGGCGAATGCGCGGATCGTCGTATTGGGTGCGGGAGCGGCGGGAGCCGCGACCGCACGGCTTTTGCACGGCGCTGGGGCAAAAAACATTATCGTGCTTGACAGCAGAGGAATCGTAAACAGCGCGCGCCCCGAGCCGCACAAACGCGAACTCGCGACGTTTAATACGCACCGGGTGAAGGGCGGTTTGCGCGAAGCGCTCACGGGTGCCGATGTACTTCTCGGAGTCTATGGCCCGAATTTGGTAAAAGCCGAAGACATTGCGCTCATGGCAAAAAAGGCGATTGTGTTCGCCATGGCCAATCCGACTCCCGAAATCATGCCCGACGAGGCCAAGAAAGGTGGCGCAATGGTCGTTGGCACGGGCCGCTCCGATTTTCCCAATCAGATCAACAACTCCCTCGCGTTTCCCGGCATCTTTCGCGGCTCGCTGGACAACCGCGTGACGAAAATTACACAGAAGATGAAAATAAACGCGGCAAAAGCAATCGCGGCGCTCGTGCCGAAGCCCACAGCCGACAAAATCGTCCCCGACATGTTCGACAAGCGTGTCGCCCCCTCCGTCGCCAAGGCTATGAAGGGCTAGCCTGCGGTCGCAAAAGTGATTCGTTAGCATCGTGTTATACTTTTATGCATGACAAAGGCGTTGCAGGGGTTGTTGAAAAGAGCTGAACAATGGCCACGTGAGGTTCAAGACGAGGCCGCTGACGCCTTGCAAGCCATCGATACAGCGTATCGAGGATTGTATGTATTGACGGCAGAAGACGAAAAAGCACTGAAAAAGAGCGCGGAAGATGTTCGTATGAAAAGGTTTGTGAATCCAAAGAAGCTTCGCACCTTCTTTAAAACAGGACGTGCATGGAGTATACAGTAGGCCGACGGGAGGTTATCATCCGCAATATCCGGCATGCCGGAAGAATCCGCCCGTAGCTCAGTTGGTTAGAGCATGGAGCTTATACCTCCAGGGTCCTTGGTTCGAGTCCAAGCGGGCGGATATGGCACATATTCACGAGAAAATAGATTTTACAGTGTGCGTGTACATCGTGCATGCGCGGAAAGTGTTGATGCACATGCACAAAAAGCTCAATATCTGGCTCCCGCCTGGCGGACACATTGAGCTCGATGAGGATCCGAATGAAGCGGCGATTCGCGAAGCAAAAGAGGAGACGGGTCTCGATGTTGAGCTCGTCGGGCAGGGCAAAGACTACGATTCGCCCTATGGATCGCGTGACCTCATTCTCCCAAGATTCCTCAATCGCCATCACTACGACACCACGGGCATACACGAGCATGTGAATCTTGCATTTTTTGCGCGCACCAAAAGAAGTGATGCGCGGCACGAAGTAGAGGGAGGAGAGGTCAAGTGGTTTACAGAAAAAGAAATTGATGACCCCGCATACAATATTGTGCCCGACGTGCGGTATCACGCGCACATAGCACTCGTTGAATTGTCGGAGTAGGCTTGCATACCACCGAGGGCGTGCGAAAATGTACGTATGAAATTGTCCAGTGCGTTCCTTGCTCTTGCACTTTTTGCAACCCCGCTCGTTGCTTCTGCTGATCAGATATCCGATTTACAGGCGCAAGTGAAGGTGCTCACGCAGGTGCTCGCCCAACTCCAACAACAGCGTGCGCAAGGTGGTGGGTCTTCTTCTGCATGCTCGGCGATAGTTGCACCGCTCAAACTCGGTGCTTCTGGCATCGGCGTCTCACAGCTTCAGGAATTTTTGGCGCGCGACCCTTCGGTGTATCCAGAAGGAAAAGTTACGGGCTATTATGGCGCGCTCACACAATCGGCGGTGCAGAGATTCCAAGCCAAGAACGACATCGTTTCTTCTGGGACGCCATCGAGTACGGGATACGGAAAGGTAGGGCCGCAGACGGCACGAGCGATTCTTGCACAATGCGGGGGAGGAGGCTCGGCGGTCAACACAGGTCCGGTGGGAGGATTTATCCAAGTATCACCCGTTTCTGGTCCACCGCCTTTGCAAGTCAATGTGCAAGCGACGGTAAATTCCACCGATTCATGCGCCCCTGCTTTTTATACGATTGATTTTGGCGACGGGACCCAAGTACAGCCAATCAATGTACCCGCCGGCACGTGTAAATCTTTGCAACAAACGTATACGCACACGTATTCAATCCCGGGTATGTATTCGATAACACTTGCCGCTGGAGAACATTCTTCCCAAGCGACGGTCGTCGTCCAATAATTTTGCCATCGTATGATAAAAAAAACAGCTTTCGTCCTCGTTGGCTTTTCTTTGCTTGCTTCACCTTTTGTTGTTTCTGCCAACTCTTCGACTGACCTGCAAGGACAAATCCAATCCCTTCTCGCACAAATAAAAGTGCTTCAAAAACAGATTGCGGATCTATCGTCTCCATCTCGCGTGTGTCCGCAGATTCTCCGCACTCTTTCGCAGGGAAGCAAGGGCGATGACGTGCTGAGCCTGCAGAGCTATCTTGGTATATCGCAGACAGGATATTTCGGCCCACTCACGGCACGCGCCGTCGCAAAATTCCAAGCAGAGGAAGGACTCTCTCAAGTTGGTTTTGTCGGCCCCCAAACACGCGCCGCATTTGCCCGCCGATGTGGCAACCCCAATCCGCAAAGTGGCAGTTTCTCCGCAGTGCCGATGAAAGGCACTGCACCGCTTCGTGTGGATTTCACGTTTGCCCCGATGGATCATCGAATTGGCGGAGGCTACACTATTCAATTCGGCGATGGGAAGGAGCAAATGATGAAGGAACAACAAATCTACTGTATCAAGGTGCCGTGCGTTCCACCCATGGTCGCCGATCACACATACGCCTCGGCCGGTGTCTATACAGCAAAACTTTTTTGGATACCACCAAATGTCGGAGTATGCCCCCCTAGAGAGTCGGGCTCTTGTATCAGTACGACCACCATCCCGACCGCGACGGTTACCGTCACTGTCACCGACAGTTCAACAGATGAGTTTGGAAAATCTTTTACTGATGCGGGATGTACGGCCACAAAATACGGAGATGATCCGCCTGTCCATAATTGCGACAATGCGCCATCGGTGCGTGCGTTTGGCTGTAGAGCGAGCGGAGAGATATTGGGCAAAGAATATGGCATACCGATGATGCAGTGCGTCACCACACCACCGGAGCGTGTCGCCAATACCGATTATTTCTCGTGCGGTGGCGGACTGCTTTGGACGTGTACCAGCTACATCGGATACGTCAACAACTCCTTCCAACTTATCAAGAACGCTCCCGCACTCATGTCGCTCGTCGGCTCAATCCAAAACGAAGCCCAAGCCCTGCGCTACGTTCTGATGACAAAGGATTATACAAGCGAAAGCCTCACATTATCTGGTGGCACAATACTCGCGAAAGTGCCAACGATCCGGAGTGCTGATCGTTTCCTAGTAACGGTGTACCGTCCCGATAAAGTGTTTGGTTGCTTCTCTGAAAAGACCTACTACAAAGTAGTTTTCGAAGTGACCCCTTCGGGTGTGGTATACGAAGAAAACAGCACAGTCGCTCACAAAGAAACAATGCCCGGTGTGCTCTGCGTTGACTAAAGTCCTCTATGATACACTTGTGTCTACAAGGTAATTGTAATTTATGGAGCAAAATAGCGAATCATCGAGCGTAAGGTTTGAGAGCGATACGTTTCAAACGTCTAATAGATTTATGGCACAAAAACCAAAAATGATTCAATGGGTTATCAATCACTCGGGTGGTCTTGTAAAAGACGAAAAGCAAGCACAATACGTACTGATAACGTTTGTTATTGTTGCGACGACGATTTCGTTCTTTCAACTATTCGGTAGTGATGGTAGCGGGGAAATTAAAGCACCTCCAGGGTATCATATGGTGTACCCGGATAATGCGCCGCCGCATATCGAGCAAGACAATGTCTCGTCATGAATTTTCCCAAAAACACAGAAAGGGGATTTACGCTCATCGAGCTTCTCGTGGTCATTGCAATCATTGGCATACTCTCAAGCACGGTGCTTGCGACTTTGGGCAAAAGTCGAGCACAGGCTCGCGATGCATACCGCAAAACAGCGATGAAGCAATTAGAGGTTGCGCTTGAGTTGTATAAAGAGGCCAATGGCACGTATCCAATAGCAACAGATGGTCTGTGGTGGGGGACGAATGGAAACGGTGGAAATCACGACACGACTGGTTCGAACGGTTATATTCCAAATTTGGCACCGACGTATATTCCCGAGTTGCCCAAGGATCCAGCAGGTCAAAATCCTACAGGTTGGTCTGGTTTTTATTACCGTTCTCCTAATGGCTCACAATACAAACTCATTATTCATAAGAATGGGAGCACAGGACCGGAAAGTTTTCCAACCCTGGGACAGAAATTTTACGACCCTACGCGTCCAACTTCCGCATGGATGATATGCGAAGGGGCGCTTGGTTGTGCTTGGTAAAAAAGAAACAATAGCCGAGATACTTTTGCTACTTCAGTATTATTCTCCGTGCAGTTCGATTGTCCGCATTGCCAGACGAGAGGCGAGGGCGGGGTGGTGAGAGAGTGTTGGGTTTTTTGCAACGAGGGCAAATGCCGATTCACGCGCGGCGTGGATGAGGCGCGGATTTTTTAAGGCTTCCATGCCAAGGTCGCTTACACCCCATTGTTGACGGCCATACAGATCGCCTGCGCCACGGGTTTCGAGATCGGCTTCGGCAAGCGCGAATCCGTCGGCGGATTTTTCGAGTGCGCGCAATCGCTTCATCACTGGCACGGACGCGCTTTCCGAGAGCAAAAAACATATCGGCGGATGTGATGAACGTTGGACGCGACCGCGCAATTGATGCAACTGTGCCAAGCCGAATCGCTCGGCACCCTCGATCAAGATGGCGGTCGCATTCGGTACGTTGATACCCACCTCGACGACCGAAGTGGCAACGAGTATGCGAATGTCTCCGCTTGCAAATTGTGCCATCACGGCGTCTTTCTCATGTGGTTTCATAGCGCCGTGCAAAAGGCCGACTCTGAATTCAGGAAAAATATCTTTTTGCAGGCGCGCCGCTTCCGTTTTTGCCGACGTGGCTTGCAGAGCGTTGATTTTTGTCGGATCGGGTTCTTCGATACGCGGACAAATAACGTACGCTTGTCTGCCTTTCGTGAGCTCTTCGCGGATTTTTTGGTACCCGCTCGTTCGTGTATCGGGAGTGAGAATTTTTGTCGTGATGAGCGCGCGACCGGCAGGTAATTCGTCGAGTACGGAAATATCAAGATCGCCGTAGATCGTGAGCGCGAGCGTGCGGGGAATGGGGGTGGCTGTCATCGAGAGGAAGTGCGGTGCGGTCTTCGATGCCCCAGCTCCCTTCTGTGCCAATTGCGCTCGTTGACGCGTCCCAAAACGGTGTTGTTCGTCCACAATTGCGTATGCAAGATGTTGAAATTGCACGGATTTTTGGATGAGAGCGTGCGTGCCGACCACCATGGCAATTTCTCCGTTCGCCACCCATTTGAGGAGTTGCGCGCGGGAAATACCGGTGGCCCCATCGGGAGAGAGTTTGGAGGGGAATTTCTTGCATCCACTTCCGGTGATGAGTGCTATTTGTATCGGCAAGTGGCGAAAGTATTTGATGAACGATTCGAAATGCTGTAGTGCGAGAATTTCCGTCGGCGCCATATACGCCACTTGCAGGGTGCCGTTCGTTCGCCCCGGAGGTCGTGAGTGTACGACCGCGTACGCCGTTGCCGCCGCGACGAGCGTTTTACCGCTCCCCACATCTCCCTCCAAAAGCCGCGCCATGGGATGCGATTTTTCAAAATCGGTAATAATATCTGCAATTGCGCGTTTTTGTGCGCTCGTGGGTGCAAATTCTATTGCGTCAAGAAATTTCTTGACATGCTGGGTCGCGTCTGTTATTCGAAGACTCGTGTGCATATCGTTGGTGGCACGTTCTATCGCACGAGCAGTTTGGATAGCAAAAATTTCTTCAAAAGAAAATCGTTTGCGCGCTGCTTCGGCGTGCGATTTTTTTTCGGGGTTGTGTATCCACACCAGAGAATCAGCGAGCGCGGGCAAATTGAGCCGCGCGCGGATATCATGGGGTATTGGATCTTGCAGGGCGCGATGTACACCATGCTCGAATATTTTTCGGAGCGCGTGGTAAAACCACCGGCTCGTAACACCGCGGCTTTCGGGGTAGACGGGAAACATGCTCGTTTCTTGCCGAGGGGAGTCCTCGGCATTTGCCGAGGACTCCCCTCGGCTTGTCTTGTCTGCAAAAAGTCCAGATGGCATGTCGCTGGTCGATGCGCGTTCTACTTCGGGGTTTGAAAGATACGGCTTTTCGCCACTGCCGCCCACCGTACCCGCGACGCGCATCACCGTACCCTCCTTTATGTAGGAAGCCATGTATGGTTGGTTGAACCACATGACTTTTACCCGTCCACTTCCATCCTCAAGCCATCCTTCAGTGATGTTGCGCTTGCTCTTCCAAAGTTTTTTCGCTTTCAAACTAGAGAACGTTCCGAAAAGTACCACTTTGGCTCCGGGTACGAGTGCGCGAGTATTTGAATCAATTCCTGCCGCTTCGTAGCGCACGGGGAAGTGATAGAGGAGGTCACCAATGCGTATGATGCCGAGGCGCTTGAGCGCTGTTTTTTGCGCGGGGACAAGGCGAAAGTGCTTTTCGAGTGCATCATCGGGCATCATCCCCGCAGTATAGCTCGGAGGTTATACACAGGCACCCTATTTTCTCTCCTTGCACGTCGTTTTCCCACGGGTACTATATGCGTGTTTAAGAGTAATTGTTCATTGCATATGCGCAACAGTCGTCCCAAAGAAGAGGATGAAAATGAAGATAAGGATTTATTAGAAATCCCGATGAGCGAAATGCTCGATGAGGAAGAGGATGAGGGGCCAGAGATCGAAGACGCGGAAGAGAAAGATTTGTAAGTCTTGAGAACAAAACACAAGTCTCGCCTGTGGCGAGACTTGTGTTTTGTTCTACTGCGCATACTATTCTCTGTATCATGCGTATGTTGATAAAGTATCTGTGCACGGCCGCGGCCGTTGCACTCACCATCTATCTCGTGCCGGGTGTTTCCGTGGCAGGCGGCTGGCCTACCATTCTCCTTGTGGCGTTGGTGTGGTCGATTATCGTGGGTGCTATCAGGCCAGTGCTCCGCATTCTCACGCTTCCGATAACGTTCCTCACGCTCGGACTCTCGTCACTCATTATCAATACACTTCTCTTTTGGGCGATGACATTTCTCATTCCCGGATTTATCGTCGGTGGTTTCTTGAGCGCTGTTTTGGGGGCGACCGTCCTCTCGTTTTTTTCGTGGATTATCCACCACGTAACAGCATCGTAGTCGCTCGCCACTCGTGCTAGGCTCGCTGGTATGGAGCCCCTGTGTTACTTCAACGGAGAGATGCTCCCTGAATCAAAGGCAAAGATTAGCGTGCATGATCTCGGTATTCTGCGCGGTTTTGGCATCTACCAAGCATTGCGCACGGTGGGTCAGACGCCTTTTATGTTTGCACAACACATGGCGCGATTCCGTAGTTCGGCGCGCGCCATGACGCTTACCATTCCGGCGACGGATACGGAGATTGCCGAGATTATAAAAAAGTTGATCGCGCACAATATACCATCCAATCAGGAAGCGCGGATAAAGCTTGTCCTCACTGGAGGTGAGTCTTTGGGGGGAATCGAGCTGGGGCCGACCCCAACGTTTTACGTTCTTGTTGACGTATTTTCGCCGCTTCCCGTTGAAGTATATGAAAAAGGGTGCTCGCTCATTATGCACGAGTGCCAACGAGCATTTGCCGAGAATAAAACGACCAATTACGCGCAGGCCGTTATGTTGCAAGCAGAGCGAAAGAAAGCGGATGCGCTTGAAATTCTCTACACATCGCACGGGCTTGTTCTTGAATGCTCAATGAGCAATATATTTTTCGTCAAGAACGGCAGTGTGATAACGCCCAAACAAAACATTCTTGAAGGCGTTACGCGTTCTCTGGTGATAGAACTTGCCAAAAAAGAATTTCCGTTTGCCGAACGCGATATACCAATAGAAGAAATTTTTTCTGCGGACGAAGCATATATCACGGCCACGTTTAAAAACATAGTACCGGTCGTCGAGATAGGAGGCAAAAAAATCGGCTCGGGCGTGCCGGGCCCTGTGACGAGACGTTTGATGGATCTTCTCGATGAACGTTTGAGGGGCTAGGCAGGCGCTGCACTGGGCGATACAATCGAGGCATGGCGCGTCTCATACTCGTCCGGCACGGCAAATCCGAGTGGAATAAACTCGGTCTTTGGACGGGGCAGACGGATGTAAGTCTTGTCGAAGAGGGAATTATGGAAGCGCGTCAGGCTGGCGAAATAATCAGAGACGTCCATATTGATACCGTTCATGTCTCCACGCTCAAGCGCGCGCACGAAACATTTGTGGAGATCAAAAACGCTTTGGGGAAAGAACATCTCCAGCCAAAACGACACGCCGCGCTCAATGAGCGCGATTATGGCGTGCATACCGGCAAAAATAAATGGGAGGTGAAAAAAGAAGTGGGGGACGAAGAGTTTCAAAGAATCCGCCGAAGCTGGGATCATCCAATACAACATGGCGAAACGATGAAAGATGTCCACGATCGTGTCGTCCCGTATTATCAATCGCACATTCTTCCGGAACTTATCGAGGGCAAGAACGTGCTCGTAGTCGGACATGGCAATAATCTACGCGCACTCGTAAAATATCTTGAAAAAATGAACGACGAAGGCGTCAGCGATCTCGAATATGGCACGGGGGAGGTCTATATATACGACGTTGCTCCAGACGGCTCTATAACAGGCAAAGAAATTCGAGCCCAAAATCCAGAGCATGTGTAGAATCGCCCCTTCGAGGTGCCCAAACCGAAATTAATCACACACGGGAATGAGATTAATCGCTTTGTTTAGCTATTGTGCTCCAGAAAAATAGCCAATTCCCGTAAAGGACGCTTCTCGTTATCCCAAAAATAAGTTTTAATGCCAACCGATTGAGCACTTTTCACCGCTGCTGGATTGTGTTCGAAATAAACGACGTCCTTGGCGTTCAGATCGAAGTTTGTAAGCATTAGCTCGTAGTATTTCGAATCGGTTTTTTCGGGCTCATGTTTGAGTGTAAAAACTTCGTATGGCATCTTGTCTAAACCAAACTTTTTAAATTGCTCATCATCAGCACCTGTAAGAATTATTTTCCTGTTCGGAAATTCATCAAGCATCTCACGCATTTTTTCAAAGATCTCAAAAGAGCCGTTCTCATTTTCGATAACAAATGCATCAACGGCATCAACAAGTATTGTTCTCATACTTTGATCCTAATCTTTGTCCAAAATATTTTTACTTTAGTTAAAAGTTGTCAATCTGCGGGGACGATGTCCCGATGTTCGAACCGAAATATCGGCTTACTTTCGGGAAACTTGATAAAAGTATACAGGAATTGAGGGCTATGTATAAAGCGCATCCGGAGTGGTTTGAGGTGCCACAGCCTAAATCAACCAAGGGCAAGAATGAGGTTTATTACTCAGTTTAGACTATTTCAATCAAGCACTATGTAATCATAGAATTTGCACCATGAATGCCTATGGAGAGGAACTAGACAGAGGATTCCTATAGTCCTACAATTTAGGGCATGGCAAATCCTACAGACAAATTCGATGTCCTACGGAGCATCGTGGAGCAATTGAAAGGTCTTCCTACTGAAGACCAGGAGCGGGTTATAAAATGGGCGTGCGAAGAGCTTGGCATTTCGGAACAGCCAAGAGTGGCGACTGTTGCGCCTCAGGCGACACCAGCCGTGCCTACCGCAACAACTCCTGTTGCTGGTGGCCCAGTGGATATTAAGGCTTTTGTTGATGAAAAGAACCCACAGACCGACATTCATTTTGCAGTGGTGGTTGCATATTATTACCGCTTCCTTGCTCCTGAGAAGAAAGACGCAATCACATCCGATGATTTGCAGGAGGCGACACGACTCTCTGGTCGTCCGCGTTTGACCAAGCCAGCAAAGACCACCAACAATGCAGTCTCGTCAGGCTTGCTTGATAGCGCAGGTCGAGGACTCTATAAGGTCAATACTGTTGGGGAGAATTTGGTCGCTATTGTTTTGCCTGGGGACGCGAAGTCTAGTCCAGTCGTGAAGCGAAGGAATAGTAAAAAAGTAGCAACTAAGGCGAAAACTCCTGCTAAGAGAAAGAAATAGATATGGCATATGCAGGGCTATTTGATTCTGCCATTCAGGAGATAGATAAACTCAAAAAACACCTCTCTAAACAGCGAGTCCAGCAAATTCGAGCTGCAACAGATTGTGAACTGATTCGTGCCTACTCTTTGGCATGGAGCCATACTCACAGAATTGGGGCGCAGAAAATACTTACCACCGAGCAACTTGCCAAGGCAGATTCTCTCTACGAGAAAATGTCTACAGCGACCTATAGGGCAACGAGTAAGGCAGTCTATGTTGACTTGCTTAAGGAGATTCGCGCAGAGCTTCTATTGATACAAGGCCAGACGTTTATTGCTCCTACGCCGAGTTCTGACCTTAAAGTTCCGAATATATCGAAGCTGGTTCAGAACGCACAAATGGCGAGCATTCTCACCCGAAGAATGCAGGAAGTTTTAGATGCTATTGAAAAATCACCTCTTACGGCGACCATTATGATGGGTGCCGTGCTGGAAGCATTGTTTCTTGCCCGTATAAATCTTCTTACGGATAAGAAAGCATTATTTGCCCTAAAGGCGACTCCCAAAGACAAAAGCGGTAAGGCTCTCGAACTCAAAGAATGGGGTCTCAATGACTTTATTGATGTTAGCCACGAGATAGGTTGGATACGAAAACCCTTGAAGGATATTAGTGCCGTACTAAGAGACTACAGAAATATCATTCATCCAGTAAAAGAATTGACCCTAATGCGTGAGATGAAAACCGATATCTTAGTTAATTCCTCAGACGCTAAAATGTTCTGGAGAGTATTCTTTGAAGTTTCTGAGCAGATATCAAATAGTGTCTGAGTATTACTTAATTATAGCCACACCCTGATAGTTATAAATCAAAGGCTTAAAGCGTTCTGCGGGATGCTCTATTTTCTCAATATCAAAACCGGCTTCTTTGATTAGCTTCTCGAGTTGGCGATCGTAATGGCAATTGCCCGTAAAGTATTTAGTAACTGATGTTGAAATAGTTTGTATGGCTCGGATGCCAGCATTTGGCGAAGCGCCATGATCGACAAAGATAAATTTGCCATCAGGTTTAAGAACGCGTTTGATTTCTTGCAAAACTTTCTTTGGATCGTTAACGCTACAAAGCGTCCACGTTGAAACGACAGTATCGATGGACTGGTCTGGAAGCTGAATATTTTCTGCGCCAGTGTTTAGAAATTCAATAGGAAAATTCACTGAGCCACTACGAGTCTTAGCAATCTCGGTAAGCTCCTTTGATGGTTCAAGGGCATAGAGCTTTGAAATATTTTTGTACAGCGCAAGGTTATAACCAGGACCAATGCCAATTTCTAAAACTATCCCAGAGGCATCTTGGAGGACTTCTTGCCTTATCTTTTCCAGCTCTTCCGAACCCATTTCGGAGTTCAGAAGGCGCGGGACTATAGTTCTTTGGTACCAATTAGCCATGCTGTTAATTTTAGTCCAAATACCCTTATTTTGCTTTGGTTCTAACTTGGTCATCTGGCGGAGAGGGAGGGATTCGAACCCTCGGAACCCTTTTGAGGCTCAACGCATTAGCAGTGCGCTCCATTCGACCGCTCTGGCACCTCTCCTTCGTGCTCTACCTTATCATGGGTAGCGTTTCTTATCACGTCTTGCTCTGTTATCCACACTTTTGTACTCACCGCGGGTTTGAGTCTCTCCGGTGTTGCTATTCTATGTGCACCGGAAATCAAAAATGACACGCGACAATCTTTCTTTTTACGAACCCAAAGAGACAAGTGACAGCTACACCATTGTGAGTGTGCCGCTCGAACTCGGAAGCGACGAACGTGGTCTTGCGGAAACTCCCGAGTATTTAAAGAAGCACGGACTTGAGCGAATGTTTAGTACCATCGGCGGGGAAATTTCTGAACGCATTACGATCGACTGCCCCAAACCTCCTTTGCAGGCATCTGCGGGTACGATGAAGCATGTAGAAGAAGTAGCAGAGGTGGGAAGGCGCACATGTGCCACGGTACACAAAGCCGCACATCGCGGCGACAAAGTGCTCGTGATGGGTGGGGATCACTCGGTAGCCTTTGGCACCGTGGCGGGCGCGGTGGGGGTGTACGACTCGGTCGGGGTCATATATATCGACGCGCATCCGGATTCAAATACCCACGAGACCACTATCAGTGGCAACGTGCACGGTATGGTAGTGCCCGCCATGCTCGGACATGGGCACGAACTCTTGCGCAATATTGCTCCGGCCTCGGTGCGGCCAGAACACGTGCTTTTTGCAGGGCTCAAAGATTTTGATCAAGCGGAAGTTTTGTATTTGCGAGAGCACGGCATTCAATCTTTTACCACTCTCGACATTGCGACGCACGGGCTCGCTCCGCTCGCGCATGCGATAGACCAACTTTCACAAAAAGTCGATACGGTGTGGATATCAATGGATATGGATTCCATAGACGAGCTGTATGCGCCGGGGGTCGCGATGTCGACGCAAGACGGTCTCACGCGTCGTGAGATCCTTGCGCTCGCGCATCATGTAGGCCGACGGTGCAATGTGGCCGGAATGGATATTTCAGAAATAGTTCCCGCAAAAGACAGGGAAGGGAAAACAGCGGGGCTCGCAATCGAACTTATCGCGCGTTTCTTTGGCCACGAATACAATTGGTACCGAGAATACATGGATGGCTATCGCGCAACCAACATTGCAAATGAGCCAGAAAAAGTTTTCGTTAAGCGCGGGCGAGCGCGAGGAGTGTAACTTCTGCACCCGCTTTTTCGAGCGGCTTCGCCGCATTCACAAGCGTGGCGCCGGTCGTCGCTACATCGTCGATGAGAAACACGTGCGTACCATCCAGATTTGTGTCTGGCACCGCAAATGCGCCGGCGACGTTCTTGATGCGCTCGGCGCGCGAAAGATGCGTTTGTTGCTCGGTGGCGCGTACGCGCGTAAGCGCGTGCGGTGCAAGTGTAGCTATGGTGCCATCTTTGAATTCAGACGGTAAATGGTCGAGAACGATTCCGATCTGGTTGAATCCGCGCTCTCTCAGTCTGCTCTGATGCAGAGGAAGTGGCACGATCAAGATTTTTCGAGTGGAAAATAATTTCAACGAGGCGATCTCTTCTCGCAAATATTCCGCAAGCAATTCACCAGCAATCTGTGCCGCGTGTCCCGAGCCATCGTACTTGAGTGCGCGAATCAGGTCTTGCACAGCACTCTCGCGATAATCCATAATGGTCGTTATGTGTCCTCCCAAGAGGTCGTGTTCGGTAGGGCAAAGCGGAATGTCGTCGAGTGTTCTATTTTTTGTTCGCGCAGCACGCGCTCGAAGCGGAATGACCGCATCGAGCATATATTCGAGCGCATCAAAAAGTCTGACCATGATAGTATTGTTGCATGGACCTCACGAATAAACATTGCGTCCCGTGTGAAGGGGGAGTATTTCCGCTTGCTGGCCACGATATCGAGCCGTTTTTGAAAGAAGTTCCTCATTGGAAACTTTCGGAAGACAAGCTTTCCATCTCCAGAGAGTTCATATTCAAGGATTTTGCCGACGCGCTTTCGTTTGTAAATAAGATCGGTGTTGTTGCCGAAGCAGAAGGTCATCATCCCAATCTCACACTCTCGTGGGGGAAGGTCGGTGTGTCGCTTACGACACATGCAATTGGTGGGTTATCAGAAAATGATTTTATCCTCGCGGCCAAGATTGACGCGCTCATATAGTGGTATACTTTTTTGAATGGCGTTTTCTATCAAAAAACTTATTGGTGATTTTTCTGCTCTCGGCAAGAAGAGCACGAGCGTCATTGGGGTAGATATCGGTTCTTCATCGGTGAAAATTGTTCAGCTTCGACTGACGCGCGGTGCCGCTATCTTGGAGACATATGGTGAGATCGCCCTTGGGCCATACGTCAAAATGCCGATAGGCAAAGTGGTAAAATTGCCCAAAGAGCAGCTGACAACCGTAGTCACCGATGTACTCCGTGAGGCAAACACTACAGCAAAAACGGCCGGCATTTCAATACCATTTTCTTCGAGCCTCATTACCATTCTCGACCTGCCCAAGGTCGATGAAGAACAACTCAAACGGATTATCCCCATTGAGGCTCGTAAATATATACCGGTCGCTGTGTCTGAAGTCGCGCTTGATTGGTTTGTTATACCAAAAGATGAGGGAGACCAAGGTGCGTTTGACCGCGTCAATCCCGAACAAAGCCCGACGCACGCCAAAGGGCAGGAAATACTTCTTGTCGCGATCCAAAACAACGTTTTGACCGGGTACCAAGAATTGATCTCAAACTGTGGCCTAACGGCTGATTTTTATGAAATGGAAATTTTTAGCGCGATTCGTTCGTCGATTGGACACGGACTTGCCCCGATACTCTTCGTCGATCTTGGTGCGTCGACGACGAAATTGTATGTCGTCGAGCGCGGAGTCGTGCGCTTCACGCACCTCGTAACGGCCGGTGGCCAACAAATGACAGAGACACTTGCGCGTTCATTATCGTGGGACTTCGAAAAAGCAGAACGGGTAAAACGTGAGCAAGGACTTCTCCCAAGCACGGCATATTCTACCGATGAGAATGAGCGCATTCGAGAAGCAATGTTATCAACACTCACTCGCGTGTTTTCGGAGGTAAGTAGAGTACTATTGAGCTACGGACAGCGATATAATAAGAATGTATCGCACGTTGTCTTTGCTGGCGGCGGCGCATCACTTCTCGGACTTGCTGAGATCGCCAAGACGACATTGTCCGCAGAGGTCGAGATCGCGAATCCGTTTGCAAAGACGGAGGCGCCGGCTTTTATGGCACCCGTTTTGAAGGATATCGGACCAGGTTTTGCCGTTGCAGTCGGATTGGCGTTTCGTGCGCTCAAACACTCATAACGTATATATGGAATCAGGCATCAAATCATCGTTTATCCCAAGCGACGCCGGACAACCGCAGCAAGTGGTACGTGTCGGTACGGGTGGGATCGGAGATTTGCTCCTTGTGCTCGGCATTGTTGCGCTTGCTGCATCGGTGGCGCTTGGCGTCGCTGTTTTTCTGTATCAACAATATCTGCAGACAAGCGCGGATTCGCATCTCGCACAACTCAAGCGAGCGCAAGAACAATTTGAGCCAACGCTCGTGCAAAAGATAACGCGACTCGAAGACAGAATGCATAATGGACAAGTTTTGCTCGATGCCCACGTCGCGCCGTCGGCGCTCTTCGACATTCTCAATCAAATCACGCTCAAAACGATTTCGTATTCATCGCTCGATTTTGACGCCGCAGATCCTCGGAATATTCAAGTCAAAATGCAAGGTGTTGGGCACAGTGTCAATTCGATAGCGCTTCAGGACGACCTTTTGAGTCAGAGTGGTATTTTTACGAGCCCTATCTTTTCCAACATTGATCGCCAAGAAGGGGGCGTGCATTTCAGCCTTACTGCGCTCGTCAATCCGCTCGCCCTCAACTTTGTTCAGTTGACGGGTGGAGGAAATGCGCCGACGTTGCTACAACAACCGCCGGTATTGCCCGCCCAAGCGTCGACAACACCAACAATGGCGTCGTCGACGAATCCGCAATCTTCCGCGAGTACGACCACACCATAAATTATGACAAAGACACTTATTGCAATCGTTTGTTTCGTAGCCGCCGGAGTGGTGTTTATTATGTATACACAACCCGCTTATTCCACGGTCGGTGATATGCGAGCGCAAATCTCCCAATATCAAGAGGCACTCGACAAAGCAGCCCAATTGCAAGCACTCAAACAGAAATTGTTGGCACGGTTGAATTCATTCAATCCTGATGACGTATCAAGACTACAGACATTGCTACCCGACCATGTCGACAACATAGGCTTGATTCTCGATCTTGATTCGCTTGCGAGCCGCTACGACATGGCACTTGAAAATGTTGATGTATCGACCTCCGATAGTGATTCGGATTCGAACACGGGTGGGACATTGGGAGGCAACGGCCAGAAATACGATTCACTTTCACTCCACTTTTCTACAAATGGCCCCTACGATACCTTCCGTGCGTTCCTCAAAGACTTGGAGCATAGTTTGCGCATCGTTGATCTCGTATCGTTGACGATCTCTCCACAAAATGCTCCTTCGGTAGCGGGTGCCCGAGTGACTCCAATGGGTTTGTATAAATACGACATAACAATAAAAACCTATTGGCTAAAATAAACGTGTATGGATATATTACTCAAAAACAAGGCATTTGCTCTCATCATCACGGTGGTTATTGCGGGTGTGGCGTGGTACGTACTCTTGCCGAGCTCCGAACAAGTACTCTCAAGCGATACGCCGATATCCGTTGGTCCTCTCGGCACAGCCGAATTGGTCGAAGGATTGCTGACACTTCGTGCAGTGTCTCTCGACGGTTCGATTTTTTCAAGCCCGTCATTCCAAGTATTGCAAGATTTTACGACACCTATCGTGGCTGAGCCGGTCGGTCGGCCTAATCCTTTCGCGCCGTTGGGTGTGGATGTAGCGGGAACGGCGACATCAACGCAAATCACCAATACACGAATACCGGCGCCAGTGCGCTAAGGCCTATGCCACCCGCAGGGAAGACCGCTCCTTCAGTCGATGTTTCTGTTATTGATGTACCTGTACGCGAGGTAGGGGACACCAAAATTCCATATGATGTTTTGAGATACATTCCCGAGGAATCAGCCGAGCACTACCGTCTTGCACCGCTTTCGATTACCGACAACGTTCTCGAGGTCGGTATGGTCGATCCTGACGACATTCAGGCGATTGATGCACTGAATTTTATTTCGCGCGCTACGGGAATGCCGTTTAAGGTGTTTCGCATTGCCACCGGAGATTTTGCACGTGTCCTCGAGATGTATCGAGGACTTACTGGAGAAGTTAATCGTGCGGTCTCTGATCTGGAGACCGAACAACAAGATCGTGCCATGGTGGGAGAAGCTGCGCCAATGGATATCGGTAGCGAAGCATCAAGCGCGGATTCCGTGGGAGGAAAAAAGATCCAAGAGGATGCTCCGACAATCAAGCTTGTCTCTACCATTCTTCGTTATGCGGTGGATGGTCGTGCCTCCGATGTGCACATCGAACCGCAAACCGCAGGGGTGAGGATACGCTATCGCGTCGATGGTGACCTTCACACGTCTGTTATATTGCCCATATCTGCGCATCGCGCGCTCGTAGCCCGCATCAAAGTCTTGGCGTCTATTCGCCTCGACGAACAGCGAAAGCCCCAAGACGGGCGCTTTTCGGCCACCATCGAAAACAGACCGATTGATTTTCGTGTGTCCACATTTCCCTCATATAGCGGCGAAAAAGTAGTCATCCGTATCCTTGATCGCGAACAAGGATTTATTCCGTTGGATAAAATCGGGCTTACGCCGCGCAATTTAGAAGCAATGCGTCGTGCCGCGAAGGCCCCCCATGGTCTCATTCTCATTTCCGGCCCCACTGGTTCGGGAAAATCTACCACTCTATACTCGATGCTTTCGGAAATTGATCGCGAGCAAAAAAACGTTCTCTCATTGGAAGATCCGATTGAATATTACGTCGAAGGTGTCAATCAATCGCAGATGCGGCCAGAGATCGGATACACCTTTGCTTCAGGTTTGAGAACAACGTTGCGCCAAGACCCCGACGTCATCATGGTGGGAGAAATTCGTGATGCCGAAACGGCGCAGTTGGCAATTCAGGCTGCACTGACAGGTCACCTCGTGCTCTCAACCATCCACACCAACGACGCGGTAGGCACGATAGCGCGCCTCGTCGACATGGGTGTCGCTCCGTATCTGATTCCTCCAGTACTCATTCTTTCCATTGCACAACGACTTGTACGTACGCTCTGCGAAGGCACAGGCACCCCCGTACCATTGTCGCCCTCCGATCGAAAAAACATTGAAAATCAATTTCACGCGCTTCCTGATCAGTACCGTCTACCAATCAAAGATACGGTGTTTGAGCCAGAAAAAACAGCGACATGCCCCACGGGAATGCGCGGACGAATGGCAGTGTTTGAAGTCATGGAAATGTCGTCGGAGATAGAAAAAATCGTACTTGACAATCCTGTAGAAAGTCGTCTGTGGGCCGCCGCGCGTTCGCAGGGGATGCTTACAATGCGAGAGGATGCTATCGTTAAGGCATTCGACAAGAAAATACCGTTTTCGGAGGTGAACACGCTTTCAACGCTCATGCTCGCCGGAGACGAAGATTATCTTCCCGAACACATATCCACATCATCTAAAAAAACATGACAGAACAATCTTCATCAAAGGCAAACGTACTCTTACTCGATGACGACAAATTCCTCGTCGACATGTATTCAATGAAATTTCAGCAGAGTGGTTTCAATGTACACGCATGTCTTTCGACGGCGGATGCATTGAAAACCCTGCGAGATGGTTTTTCGGCTGATGTCATCGTCTTCGATCTCGTCATGCCTGAGGGAGATGGCTTCGCATTTCTCGAAAGTATCAAAAATGAAAAATTGGCCGAACATGCGGTCAAGATCGCGCTCACGAATCAAATGAATGACGCGGATATGCAAAGAGTCATGGCACTCGGTGGTACACGCTACATCGTAAAGGCAACGATGATACCATCAGAAGTTGTCAACAGTGTTGTCGAAGAAATCGCCAAAAAACGTAATTGATAATTCATACTATACCTATGGCCAGTGGAATCGATTATCCTGCGTTGTTAAAAAAGTACATCAATGTCGTGGTGCACGAAGGGGCATCCGATTTGCATTTTTCGACCGGAGCGCACCCCACCATCCGCGCTTCCGGCAATCTTGCCCCGATGTTGCGCGAGTCAGTACTCACAGCAGACGACACGCTCGGATTTGCGAAGGCGCTTTTGTCCGAAGCATACTTCAAGCGGTTTCAAGAGACTCAGGAAATCGATTTTGCGTATGAAAGTGCTGACGGCTATCGTTTTCGCGGCAACGCTTTTTTTCAGCGTCGCTCGGTCAGTATCGCGCTTCGATTGGTACCGAAAGCAATCAAGACCATCCAAGAACTCAATCTTCCCGAAACGCTCCTCTCGTTTGCGCGCAAATCACAGGGATTTTTTCTTGTGGTCGGTCCCGTGGGGCAGGGCAAGACAACCACGCTCGCCGCGCTCATCGATCTCATCAATACCGAAAGAATGGAGCGCATTATTACCATCGAGGATCCAATCGAGTATATTTTTGAACCAAAACAGTCACTTGTCGATCAGCGCGAGATAGGCATCGATACGAAAGATTTTGCGACCGCGCTCACGGCGGCGTTTCGCGCAGATATCGATGTCATTCTTGTGGGTGAGATGCGGGATCACCAAACCATGTCTGCGGCCGTTACGGCCGCAGAGACGGGGCACCTCGTATTTTCGACGATGCACACCAACGACGCCGCCCAAACCGTCGATCGCATCATTGACACATTTCCGGCCCAACAACAAGATCAAGTGCGTATTCAGCTGAGCGCGGCGCTCGCGGGGATATTCTCCCAACGTCTCGTGCCCCGCATTTCAGGCGGTCTCATTCCCGCGTGTGAGCTTTTGGTCAACACCCGAGCGGTCGCGAATCTCATCCGAGAAAAACGCACGCATGAGCTCAATACCGTCATCGAGACAGGATCGACCGAAGGCATGATTGACATGAATCGTTCACTCGCCGAACTCGTTTCCCGCGGCGAGATTTCCGTAGAGACCGCATACCAATCTTCCACCAACCCCACGAGTTTGGAGAAATTAATCTAAGACAATGGCAACGTTTACCTACAGTGGTGTCGACCAAGACGGAAACAAGCGCGAAGGTGTAATTGATGCCGTATCGATGGATTTGGCGATAGGTGCGCTCCAGCGCCGCGGCCTCATTATCTCCTCGGTCGAACCAGAAGAGAAAAAGGGCAGTGGCACGGGATTGAGCAGAAATTTGAGTTTCTTCGATCGTATTACGGGGGCAGATATCGTGATGCTCTCTCGTCAAATGGCGACGCTCTTCGAGGCACAGGTGTCTGCCCTTCGAGGATTTCGCCTCCTTGCTTCTGAGGCGCGCACCCAAAAACTCGCCGATATTCTCACGGAAGTCGGCAATGATATTCAGAGCGGCACGACGATATCCTCGGCGCTCTCGCGACATCCGAGCGTGTTCTCGTCGTTTTACGTCAATATGGTACGCGCGGGTGAAGAGTCGGGCAAACTCGACGAGACATTTCTATTTCTCGCCGATTATCTCGATCGCAATTTTGAAGTTACCTCCAAGGCGCGCAATGCACTCATTTATCCGGCGTTCGTACTTATCACATTTGCGGCAGTAATGACACTCATGATGACAATGGTAATACCGAATCTCGCGACGATGCTCACCCAATCAGGACAGCCGATACCCGTGTATACGCAAATAATAATCAGTATTTCACTTTTCTTTACGCACTACTTCCTCCTCCTCTTTGTTCTTATTGGTGTCGGTATTGCCTTTATAGTCCGGTATGCAAAAACGGAGCGCGGACGAAATGTGGTGGCGCGAGCGCGACTCCAAATACCTGCGGTGGGCAACGTATACCAAAAGGTTTTCCTCTCGCGCATCACCGACAACCTCGCCACCATGCTCAAAAGCGGTATCGAGATTCTCCGAGCGCTCGAGATTACGAAGGACGTGGTGGAAGACCCTGTATATGCGGAAATCCTCAAATCTGCGGCGTGGGATGTAAAAGGTGGCATGCCGCTCTCCGATGCACTCCGCAAGCATCCCGAAATTCCAGGTATTCTTATAGCCATGATGAAAATAGGCGAAGAAACAGGCAATATGTCGGGTATTTTGGAGACAATCGCCCGTTTTTACCGCAGAGAGGTCAATAATGCCGTCGATACGTTGGTTGGCCTCATTGAGCCATTTATTATCGTTGCCCTTGCTGTGGGTGTGGCAATCTTGCTCGCGTCTGTCCTCATGCCTATCTACAACATTGCCTCAAGCTTCTAGTTTTTATCCACAGGGAGGAGGGGAGATGGGGGAGATGGTCAAAATTGTTATATACTGTGCTTACACGCGGCGCAGAAGCCGATAGTGGCATTATAAATTATTAATATTATTTTCATTCAGTTATGTTTAAAAAACTAGAACGAGGTTTTACGCTCATCGAGCTCCTCGTCGTTATTGCAATCATCGGTATTTTGGCTTCGGTCGTTCTCGCTTCGCTCGGCTCTGCGCGTGCTAAAGCTCGTATCGCCGCCGCACAATCGACCATGCACAGCGTGCAAGCAGTTGCTTCTACGTGTCTTAATGACGCCGCTGCTCCTAACCAACCAACTACTACTGGTACAGGCCCGACGGCAGGAGGTAACGCAATTTGTACGGGCGCGTCGAACTATCCTGGATTGCCTACTGGTTGGAACTACGGTACTGCGACAAACTCGACTACAGCATTTAGTATCCCTGTTACAGGGGACGGCAAGACGATTACGTGTACTGAGAGCGGATGTGTAACATCATAATCTTCTTCTAAGAAGAATTACACAAAACCCGCCAATGGCGGGTTTTGTGTATGAGAATATTCTGCGAGATGATATCCACATATTTCGCTAGGCGAATTGAGTCGAGGAGAATATTATGCGTAGATATATGCAATCCAAGCGGGGCTTTACGTTGATAGAACTTCTCGTCGTCATCGCAATCATCGGTATTTTGGCTTCGGTAGTCATGGCATCACTTAGCTCTTCGCGCGGTAGGGCTCGCACGGCGGCGGCACAGGAGACGATGCACAGCGTACAGCTCAATCTGCTCTCGTGTCTCAACGAATCTTCAGATATCGCTCTACCGTCAGAGGCCATAGATGGCGGAGGTGTTGACATATGCCCGGCAGATACAGGAAAATATGTGGCACTTCCTACCGGATGGATTTATTGCGATGATACCGCCGGCACAGGATGTGCCACTGCATCTACTGAGACGATTGGCGTGTCTTTTTCTGTTACTGCAAGCTCTACGGTAGACATGGCGACGATTACCTGCACCGAGACGGGTTGTGTTACGTCGTAGACTAACGTATTCTTCAAGACATGAAGATCCAACAAAAAGGATTCACTCTCATTGAGCTTCTCGTCGTCGTTGCGATTATCGGTATCTTGTCTTCAGTCGTCCTTGCATCGCTCAATGGCGCGCGGCAGAGGGGGAGAGATGCCAAACGCATTGCTGACATCAAACAGCTTCAGCTCGCGCTTGAGCTTTTCTACGATTCCAATAGAGTATATCCGACAAGCATTGGCACGACGGCATCAAGCGTGCTCGTGAGCAATGGGTACATCTCGGTCATTCCTACGGATCCATCTACCGGTGCGAGTTACCACTATTCCGGACTTAAAGGTGTGGGAGTGGACACATGTTTGTCGTACCATCTCGTCGCGACACTTGAAGCACCCACCAGTGTCGTGCTTTCAAATACACCGCAAGCGGTTGCGGGTACTCATTGCACATCGCCGTCTGCGAGTGCTACCGATATAAGTGGGGTGGGCAAGTTTGACGCCAAGCCGTAAAAGGAATTATCAGGCACGAATCCGCCTCGGGCGGATTCGTGCGATACTTTAGCCACATGACACCGCTCATATTTGGATTGTTCGGACTCATTGTGGGAAGTTTTCTCAACGTCATTATTTTGCGCCACGGCGAGCGCGGCATTGGCGGAAGAAGCGCGTGTATGTCGTGCGGCACACAATTGCGCTGGTACGACATGGTGCCCGTACTTTCATGGATTTTTTTGCGTGGCGCGTGCCGCGCCTGTGGCAAGAGCATCTCCATCCAGTATCCGCTCGTCGAAGCTCTGACCGGCGTCCTTTTTGCCATAATTGGCGCGGCGGAAATACCTTCACTATTCCCGTTCGATATGCAACTACTCGGTTGTGCCATTATCGCGCTTTTTATTGCAATTGCTGTGTATGACATTCGCCACACCATCATCCCCGACGTGTGGGTGTGGCCGCTTTCGGGCTTGTGCTTGCTCTGGTCGCTCCTTCTTTTGTCGCATTCATTCGACGTCGAGTCTGTGCTCATGCTCCTCATCGCAGGCCCCATCGCCGCGCTCCCACTTTTTACACTCTGGTTTGTTTCGCGCGGCAGGTGGATGGGTTTTGGCGACGTGAAGCTCGCGCTCGGCATGGGATGGCTCCTGGGATTTCCATTTGGATTTGCCGCCGTATTTTGGGCATTTATTATCGGAGCAGTCGTGAGTGTGGGCATACTTCTTCCTCTACCGCGCATCATCCGTTTTTTTGCGAGACATGGGATAACCACATTGGAGGATACGAGCGCGCCGCTTACAATGAAAAGCGAAGTGCCATTCGGACCGTTTCTCATTATTTCGTGTCTTATGATCTGGTTTGCACTTCTCTACCATGTTCCCATCCCCCTCTTTTCATACTATGGATAAAGCGTCGCGCTCGCGAGGATTTTCGCTCGTCGAACTTCTCGTTGTGTGCGCTATCATTGCGCTCGTGAGCGGAATTATGTTGGCCAACCACACTCAATACGGTGGCCGCGTCGTTCTCCAAAATTTCGCCTACGATGTCGCGCTCTCGATTCGTCAGGCGCAAGTATATGGCATTTCAGTCAAGCGTTTTGGCGTGGGTGCTTCGGCAACCTTTGATAGAGGGTATGGCATGTATTTTGATCTTTCGAACCCTTCTACATATTTTCTCTTTGCCGACGTTTCTCAAAATGGTCGGTACGACCCTCTTGCTCCCACGGGAAGCAACGAGCTTGTCTCGGAATATAAAATAAATCGCGGGTACAAAATCTCAGAACTATGCTACACGCCATCAGGGGGCAGTGGAGAAACGTGCAATACTACTACTGCGGGAATGCCCAAACAGCTTCACATCGTGTTTAAACGGCCGGAGCCAGACGCGCTGATTTCCGCCTGCGGAGGGGTCGGTATTCCATGCGTATCAAACAGTGCTTCGGCGCGCATCGTCCTCAAATCACCACGCGGCGAGACGATGTCGGTCTCGGTGCGGGACAGTGGTCAAATCGCCGTCGAACAACTACAGGGCACACCATGAGAAAAAAACGCACATATGAACGCGGTTTGTCTGCGCAGGCAGGATTTACGCTGGTCGAAATGATTGTCGCGATTGCACTTTTTTCGGTGGTCATGTTGATAGCCGTTGGTGCGCTCCTTGCGCTCACGGGCGCCAATAGAAAAGCGCAGGCACTCCAGTCGGTGATGAACAATCTCAATATGTCGCTCGACAGCATGGTGAGGACTATTCGCATGGGCACAGAATATCACTGTAGCAACGGTGGATCGGGCCCCCACGCAAGCGATGGGACGAGCGATTGCAACGACGGAAAAGCGTCGTTCAGTTTTAAATCGTATTGCAATCCGCTCGTCTGTCCACCAGCGACCCCAGAGCGATGGACGTACCAATTTGTTGCGCCCCAAAGCGGCGCAAGCGGCTACATACAGAGAACGAAAGATGGCACGACGTGGACACGACTCACCGCTCCCGAAGTTTCTATTGAGAACATGGAATTTTATGTGGCCGGCACAAAAACCACGGGCAATGACAAGATACAACCCAAGGTGCTCATCGTGATACAAGGAATCGCAGGGACAGACTTGTCGGACAAAAATAAAACAGAATTTCACATACAGGCAACCGCCGTACAGCGACAGCTCGATCTTCGATGATATGAAAAAAGGATTTACACTGATTGAGACGATGATTGCCATCACACTCCTTTCGGTCTCCATCGTCGCTCCCATGATGCTCACGGTGCAGAGTCTTTCTTCGGCGTATTATTCGCGCGATCAAATCACTGCATCGTATCTTGCACAAGAAGCAATCGAGCAAGTCCACCAAATTCGAGATAATCAGATTTTGGAGATTGCCAAAGCATCGAATGCGAGCAGTATCAATATTTTTGGCGATATCCCGCTCAATAAAGACTTCACGGTAGACGCACGTGAATCTTCTGCGTCGCAGGTCGTAAAAGACTGTCCCACCACAGGGTGTCCTGTCTTGAAAGCGAGCGAGACGTCATCGTTGTATGGATATGGCACCAGCAATGACTGGAAAGATACGTATTTTACGCGCAAAGTACGTGCGTGTTATGTCCAAACTGATGGCACGTGTACCGGTAATCAAACCGATGAAATGCGCATTACCGTAACGGTGTCGTGGATTACCAAAAACGGTCAAACCGCCAAACCATTTGTTATCTCCGAAAATCTCTATCGCTGGGTACAAGATGGTGCAGACACAACATAGTATGAAAAACAAACACAATCGAGGTTTTACCCTGCTCCTTGCCGCGCTTATTTCTTCTATTGTGCTCTCGCTCGGTGTCGCGGTGTTCTCTATCGCCCAAAAACAGCTCATACTCACTTCGCAAGGGCGGTTTTCGCAGGTTGCTTTTTATGCGGCCGATTCCGCCGCCGAATGTGCGCTGTATTGGGATATGCGATACCAATATTTCGGCATTACGCCCGCTGTTGCGACGCCTCGGTGTGATGGCCAACAGTGGACCACTACCCTCACAGGCAATAGAGCGAGCGGCAATTACAGATTGGATTTCTCGTATGCTCCCAATGGATACTGCGCCACCGTTTCGGTGACCAAAGCGCAAAGTGGCTCCGGCGTAATCACAACCATCATCCACGCGGATGGATATTCTGCAAAAGTGTCTACCAGCACACCCATGGCCACGATAGTCGCGGCATGCACTGCCGCAATCCAAAACGACCCAAATATCCTCGAGCGTTCTGTCGAACTTAGGTACTAATTTTTGTCGCCCTGCGGTATCATGCGGTCATGATTCCCTCGGACACTCGACAAAGATACGAGAAGCTAAAAACGGCTATCAATCGCTACCGGCGTCTCTACCATGTGTACGACAAAGAGGAGATTTCGGCGGAGGCGCTTGATTCTCTCAAGCACGAACTCTCGGAAATCGAGCGCGAGCATCCTTCGCTCATTGCACCGGATTCGCCATCACAACGTGTCGCCGGCAAGCCCCTGCCCGGTTTCAGAAAAGTACGCCACAAGGTTGCGCAGTGGTCGTTGAACGACGCGTTTTCTGCAGACGATATTCGCGCGTTTGATGAGCGCGTGAAGCGGTTTCTTCGCCCCACGTTTGAAGATGCTCGGCCCACGTACGTCTGTGAGCTCAAAATCGACGGACTCAAAATAATTCTCGAATACGAAAAAGGAGTCTTGAAAACAGCGGCAACACGGGGGGATGGCGAAGTGGGGGAAGACGTGACGCACAACATACGCACTATCGAATCAGTCCCGCTTTCGCTTGAACGGCCTATCGATATCATCGTCGAAGGCGAAGTGTGGATGAGCGCGGGGAGTTTGGAGCGTCTCAATCGGGCGCGTGCAAAAGAGGGCGAGGCACCCTTTGCCAATCCGCGCAACGCCGCCGCAGGCTCGATACGTCAGCTTGATCCGGCCATCGCCGCGTCGCGCCCGCTCGACACCTTTATCTATGAAATAGCGCAAACGTCAGAAAAATTTCCGGAAGATCAGGTGGCCGAATTAGAATACTTGAAGACGCTTGGCTTTAAGGTCAATCCAAACTTTGTATTCGCGAAAACTACGGAAGAAGTGATTGCATTTTGGGAAAAATGGAAACATCGCGGCCGCAAACAAGATTATTGGGTAGACGGTATTGTGGTGAAGGTCAATGAACGCGCATACGAAGAAGCGCTTGGCTACACGGGCAAAGCGCCGCGTTTTGCGATTGCGTTTAAATTTCCGGCAGAACAAGTAACGACGATTGTCGAAGACATCGTCTTTCAAATCGGGCGCACTGGTGTGGTTACTCCCGTCGCGCATCTCCGGCCGGTTTCTGTCGCGGGCTCTACCGTGTCGCGCGCGACCTTGCACAACGAAGACGAAATCAGACGCCTCGATGTGCGCATTGGAGACACGGTGGTACTGCAAAAAGCGGGCGACGTAATACCTGAAATCGTCGAGGTAGTCAAAGACCTTCGTCCGAAAGGCGCAAAATCGTTTGCGTGGCCAAGCAAGATTCCCGAGTGCGGGGGAGATGGAAGGATTGAGCGGATTCCCGGGGAATCGGCGTGGCGATGTGTTGATAAAAATTCGTTTGCCGTTGTGCGGCGCGTCTTTCACAATTTCGTGGGGAAGCACGCGCTCGACATCGAAGGCTTGGGCAAAAGTACCATTGATTTGCTTTTGGAAAACGGCCTCATACAACACTTCGACGACATCTTCACCCTGACTGAAGGCGATGTATTGCCGCTTGAGGGATTTGCGGAAGTTTCTGCCAAAAAGCTCATCGAATCAATACAAAAATCGCGCACCGTAACGCTCGCGCGGCTTTTGGTGGGTCTTTCCATTCCGCATATTGGCGAGGAGACGGCGATTCTGCTCGCGCAAGAGTTTCGCACGCTCGACGCGCTCTCGCACGCAAAAGAGCAAGAATTAAACGCAATTGACGGAATGGGCGACATTATGGCCACCGCGGTACACGAGTGGTTCCACGACAAAAACAATCGCGCTCTCATCGCGCGACTTCAGAAGCTATTAACTATTACAGCCCCTCGACAGGCTCGGGGCGAAAAGCTAACGCTTTTCGGCAAAACCTACGTGCTCACGGGAACACTCAAGTCTCTTTCGCGTGATGAGGCGGCTGAGCGCATCCGCGCTTTGGGCGGCAAGGTTTCAAGCTCTGTCTCCAAAAACACCACCGCCGTAATCGCGGGCGAATCATCGGGCTCAAAACTCGACAAAGCGCGAGAGCTGGGGGTGAAAATCCTAGACGAAGCCGCTTTCCTGAAGCTGCTTGATTTTCTTCTAAAATAAAGCACTATGCTCGCTGGTTCACCATGAGGATTTTTCTGCGATGACGGAAACTAAAAGTTACATCGGGAAGCTCACAATAGTGAGCACCGTTGAATGGTCGTTGGCTGGTGACGGTTTCACCGTCGACTTGTACGGGTTGATCCGTAAAAAGTTGGCCTTCGCTAACGGCAAGCGGGCGGCGTTTACGTATGCCGACGTGATAACCTTCCGTTTCTATGAGGACACTGAAGAGGACGTCAAAACGAATCAGAAGTACGACGATCAGTCCGGCTGGGTGGGGGTGTCCGTAGGGGCCTCCATCGGGGGAGTCAATGCTTGGGAGATAACGCAGAATGCGGTCATGAGTATTCGCCCACAAATGATCGTTACTGCGGAGTTTGGACCGAATGGATTCTCGATCCGCTCGGAGAACCCCCCAGCGAGCGGGTAGGCATTGCGCCTGCTCCGACGCAAACAACCCGGCGAGACGCGTTCTCGTCGGGTTGCGATTTTTTATAAGGAGTATTCGGCGCTTGAGGAAAAAACTGTTGGATTTGCTACAATCTTGAAATCTATGAACATCCCCCTCGTGCGCATCATTTCAACTGGAGGAACGATAGATTCGTCTCCTGATTACGACTCCAAGAAGAAGTCCGAATTTCAAGGATCGTACCTCCCACAGGCACTCGCTCAAGCGAAGTTAGATATCCAAGTAATTCTTGAGCCGCTGATGCAAAAGGATTCAAAAGACATTACAGCCGAGGACAGGGAATTGATACTTAAGCGTTGTCTCGCCGCAGAGGAAAATGGAATAGTCGTTATACATGGTACGGATACCATGTGCGAAACAGCCCATTTTTTGGGCGAGAGTGGCGTGAAAGATAAGACCATTGTTCTCGTTGGTTCTTTTGTGCCGCTGTCGCAAGAAAATTCGGATGCGCTTTTCAACCTCGGATACGCGATTGCTTCTGCGCAGATTCTCCCGCACGGTGTGTGGGTAGCGATGAATGGAGAGGTTTTTGAATGGGATAACGTCCGCAAAGATAGGGAGAAAGAGCGGTTTGTGCGTATACGCTCGTAAGACGGATGCCAAGATGGATGTGGCGGTGTTGGCAGAGGCGGATTTTCTCAGATTGATTTCCTAGGCAGTTGGTGATACAAAGCATCACGCTTGGTTTCGGCACAGGGCCAAAAATACCAAGCGAGTTCATAAGGATATCGCCATGACAGAGACAGACGAATTCGGTTTTGGTCCGAACGAAGCTCTCGCGAATCGGATCTTGGAATTGTTGAAGGAGAATGGTCCTTCCGGCGCCGAGGAGGTCGTCCTTGACGGTACTCTCGGTCCCGTTTTCGATGCCGTCATCGATAAAATTCGAAAGGGGGCGACACTCGAACGAGTGACGCGGGAAGCGGCAATTGAACGAATGGCGCGCGAAGCGCCCGCGGGATAGGCATTGCGCCTGCCCGCAACCAAGCACCCGGCGAGACACGTCTTGCCGGGTCGCAACATTTTATATTTTGCTGACAGAAGTGCTGTTTATGCGTATAGTTGTGCCATGACTGACAAAGTAGATGTGGCTGCGTTGGCCAAGCTTGCGCGGATTGAGATCACAGAGGCGGAGATTGCGAAGCTGGAAGCAGAGATTCCGGAGATTTTGGCATTTGTAGAAACGATACAAAAAGCGAATGTGGGAAAAGAGGCAAGCGCGCCGACGCTTCGCAATGTAGTGCGCGCTGACGAAAATCCCCATGAGAGCGGGATATACACGGAAAGGCTTCTCGCCGCCGCGCCTGCGCGGACGGGCAATCGGATTGCGGTAAAGCAGGTTATTTCACGCAAGAAATCATGAATCTCAATACCCTCACCATAGCAGAAGCGCGGCGCGCTCTGGACGCCAAAGAATATTCCGCGCTTGATCTCACCAATGCGTATCTTGCGGCGATACAAGAAAAAGACGCCGATATTCACGCGTATCTTGAGGTGTGGGCAGATTCGGCGCGCGCTGAAGCAAAAATCGCCGACCAGATGATTGCGCAAGGAAAGTCTATGTCGCTTACGGGAATCCCGATTGCGATCAAAGACAACATTCTCGTCGAAGGTCGCATCGCAAGCGCCGCGTCGAAGATGCTCGAAAAGTACGTGGCCTCATACGACGCAACCGTCATCAAAAAGTTAAAAGATCAGGGATCGGTTTTTCTTGGTCGCACAAATATGGACGAGTTTGCCCTCGGCGGTTCTACGGAGAATTCTGCATTCGGGCCGACGAAAAATCCACATGATCTATCGCGCGTACCGGGTGGGACATCCGGCGGCTCGGCCGCGGCTGTGGCCGCAGGAATGGCGCTCGTCGCGCTCGGCACAGATACTGGCGGTTCTATTCGCCAGCCTTCGGCATTTTGTGGAGTTGTGGGCATCAAACCCACATACGGTGCCGTGTCGCGTTTCGGTATCATTGCGGCTGCGTCGTCTCTCGATCAAGTCGGTGCGATCGGGAAGACCGTCGCCGATGCGCAAGCTCTTCTAGAAGTCATCGAAGGGCATGATGCAAACGATTCGACATCGCTTCTCAATCCTCAAAAAATCAAGAAGCAACCGAAGGTAATTGGCGTGCCACGAGTATCACTCAAAGAGGGAGTGGATCCAGACGTGTTGCGGCAGTTTGATGCAACGCTTGATGCACTGAAGAAATCGGGGTATTCAGTCGTCGATATCGAACTACCGACGCTCGCGTACGCACTTGCTGTCTATTACATCATCAATCCCGCGGAAGTATCTACCAACCTCGCACGATTCGACGGTATTCGATACGGGCTATCTGTCGACGCGGATACGGGCATCGGCGTCTACGAAAAGAGCCGAGCGGCAGGTTTTGGCCCGGAGACGCGCCGTCGCATTTTGGTCGGCACGTTTGTGCTCTCTGCCGGATATGCCGATGCGTATTATCGAAAAGCACGCGCGGTGCGCGAAGTGATTCGCAAAGACTTTGCACATGCGTTTGAGTCTGTCGATGCCATCGCGCTTCCGACAAGTCCTGTACCCGCGTGGAAGCTCGGTGAAAAATCCGATCCGATTGCAATGTATGCGGCGGACATCTTCACGGTGCCGATCAACCTTGTGGGTGTACCCGCAGTCTCTATCCCTATGGGGGAGGTGGGGCGCGAAGGCACAAATCTTCCGGTTGGATTTCAAGTGACCGCTCCGCACATGCAAGAGGAGATACTTTTCAAAATAGGAGAAGACATTGAACGCACCAAAACAGAATAATGAAGGAATTTTTAGAGGTATAATTCGCGCATGGATCCAGCACCAACCCTTGTCAACGGCTTTCAGTGGACGTTCCAATTTATCGGGCAAATCGCATTTCAGTGGGTACCTTCTGTGGTCTTGACGCTCAAAAACACCGGAACGCCCGAGGGCGTGATGTATCCGCCTCCGCCGCTCGGTGTTGCGCCGGCCACCGCATACGAAGCCGCCGATTACCTCCAAGCTGTTTCGACTACAGGCACATACGAAGTGCTTTCCCGCAATTGGGGAATTTTCGTTGTGCTCTCTCTCTTCGTTTCTCTCCTACTCGCGACCTTTGTCATCTACTGCGTCATTCGGATTTTACAGATTCGCCATCGGGAACACCTCAAATTTGCGGCGGCACAACAAACGGTGGCCGCGCATGACGTGCCGCGGTCGCAACTTCGCTGGAATCGCATCAAAGAAGAGGTAAGTTCGGACGAAGAACAAAAAATGCGCCTCGCGATCCTCGAAGCCGACATCATGCTCAACGAACTCCTCGACACCCTCGGGTACAAGGGTGAGACGATGGGGGACAAAATGCGGCTCGTGGATCGCGCCAATTTTAATACGATTGATATTGCATGGGAAGCGCACCGCGCGCGCAATGCCATCGCGCACCAAGGAAGCGCGCTTTCGCTCACGGCGCGCGAAGCGCGTCGTATCATTGGATTGTACGAAAAAATCTTCCGCGAGTTTCGTTTTATAGAATAAAAATTGTCGTCATCTTCCTAATTGTGGTATGCTCCACGCGCGGGGTGGAGCAGAAGTAGCTCGCGAGGCTCATAACCTCGAGGTCGCAGGTGCAATTCCTGCCCCCGCAACAAAATAAGAAAAGTCCGTCCACGTGGCGGATTTTTCTTATTTTGATAGACGGGGAGCGAGGCAACTGCTTGCCTCGCGTGCGGAATTGCAAGGCGGAGCCATGTCGCGAAAGCGACAGGCGAGCCAGGGTCGTGAAATTTTTATTGCGACAATAAAAATATTCCTGACCATTCCTGCCCCCGCAACAAGAGAGTGGAATGACAATATTTAAAAAACGCACTCTGCTTTCGCATGGGAAAGCAGAGTGTACGGACCCAACGCGGGTTCCTGCCAGCGGTCAGGTGGTCGCGGCAGCCCTGCGGCGGGCTATTTTCGACTTGGTGGTAGGTGGAGTTGCGGTCGGCACCGTCACTTCGGGCAACGCAAATTCCGAAAGTTTGAACTCGGCCGTCGATGCCCCGTTCCTGCCCTTATCCGAACAGAATTGAAAGTACATCATCTGCCCGTGTTTTCCAAGGCCGCCGGCGCGTTGATAGTTCTCAACAGCGCGCTCAACGGCTTGAAGTACAGCGACGGTGTTCCCGTAAGCGACGGAATCAAATTTCCCATCATTGATGTACCGCCAAAGATCAAGCTCGCAGATTGCCGAACCGATGATGACAAACCCACTCGTGCGAACACACGCGTCGGCCAGAGACACGCACAGGTGAACCGCGTCGACTCCTTTATCGAACCCTGGTTCCCTCATGAGCTGACCCGCAGCAGACGCGAGGGCGGTTTGCACATCCGTGCTTTCTACCAATGGTGCGATATTGTACTTCAAGCGATCCTCCTAAAACTCTATACTGAGCGCCCGATGTGCCCAGATTCAGGCACCTTATACCAAGTGTAAGATATTTACCAGCTTATGAGAAAGGGGGGTTTAATTTTGCGTTGCCATGAATGCTCCTGCAAAAGTGCACACGACCCAAAGAATTGCGGTGTAGACGAATTGATGCCACTCACCAAGCAGAAAAAGCGGCCCGATTGAGTAGACGAGGAAGGTGCCCAGCATGACCCAGACGAGGGAATTGATGGTGAGCGCGGTATTCCACATAGGGGTTAATTATAGCAAGTTTAGGCCAATAAGTCAAGTAGTGCTAGAAAAACAAGGAATTATGAGATATTCTATCTTGTAGGTCGGGGTAGCTCAGTGGTAGAGCGAGCGTTTCATAAGCGCTAGGTCGACGGATCGTTCCCGTCCCCCGACACCGTGTCATTGAAATAGGGGAAGTTTTCGCGTATTGTATGCCTGTTGCGGGCGTAGCTCAGCTGGTTAGAGCGTTCCCCTGTCACGGGAAAGGTCG
>CAYGMC010000005.1:0-40553 GCA_964351105.1 uncultured Candidatus Saccharibacteria bacterium
TGACCCCGTTTGTTCTGTCCATGTCGCGCCGGAATTTGAGGAGGTGTAAACATATCCTGACGGTGCCGCCGCCGCGAGTTTGGTGCCGTCGGAGGAGGATGTGATGGAGCTCCACGCACACGCACAAGAACCAGTTTGTTCTGTCCACGTAACTCCGGAGTCGGTGGAGGTGTGAACGTAGCTAAAGTCCTGAGCCACGGCCGCAAGTTTGGTACCATCGGAAGATGAGGTGATAGACCACCAAAAACGTGCCCCTGCAGAGGTCTGCTCTGTCCATGTTGCGGCATCTGCAGAGAGAACTGCAGAACCAAAAAACCAGCTGCATACCAGCACTACTAATGCGATGCGACCAAGGAGGCGCAATCTTTCATGCGGTAATTCTGCTAAATGCCACATACGACGTGGCCTTCATTATCGCACCAAAACCAACAACATCCCCCCTTTGATATTTGTAAGTGGGGAAAACGATACGCATTCTCAAGAGCTACGTGCGATTTCTTCTGCAATCCCAATGTAATTCTCTGGTCGGAGAGCATGGAGACGCGTTTTTATGTCGGGCGATACATCGAGAGTTTCGATGAATTCGGCAATTTTTTCTATGGTAACGACCTTCCCGCGTGTCAGTTCTTTCAATTTTTCATACGGCATTTCCACACCTTCGGCACGCAGGACAGTCTGAATTGCCTCGGCCAAAACTTCGGGGTGCGCTTGCAGAGCTGTGGTCATCGCCTCCGTATTGACACTGATTTTTCCGAGTCCGCGCACGAGCGAGCGATACCCTACGAGCGCATGAGCAAACGCGGTGCCAAAAGCGCGCTCGACGGTCGAATCGGAGAGATCGCGCTGGAGGCGCGAGATCGGAAGTTTGCGCGAGAAATGTTCGAAGAGCGCGTTTGCAATACCCAAATTTCCTTCGGCATTTTCAAAATCAATCGGATTCACTTTGTGCGGCATTGCGGATGATCCTATTTCTCCCTCTTTCGGTTTCTGCGCAATCCAACCGTCGGAAATATAGCGCCACATGTCTTGTGAGAAATCCAAGAGGATGGTGTTGACACGGCGCAGGTTGTCAAAAAGCTCGGCATAGGTGTCGTGCGGTTCTATTTGAGTAGTCGTGGGATTTAATTCGAGTGATATTTTGTACCCCACGTTGAATCGAGCAACGAATTTTTCCGCGAACGCTCGCCAATCAGTGTCTGGAAGAGCGACCACGTGCGCATTTAAATTGCCGGTCGCTCCGCCACATTTTACGAGAATGGTGCGGCTACGGAGTTGCTCAAGTTGTCGAACAATCCGCGACTCAAACACGCGCATTTCTTTGCCAAAGGTGGTCGGAGTTGCACTCTGGCCGTGGGTACGCGCGAGCATTGGCACTGATGCGTCCTCTTGAGCAAGTGCCCCAAGTCGCGTGGCTATTTCTTCGAGTGCGGGTGCAATGACCGCTTGGAGCGCGCCGCGCATCATCACGCCGTACGCAATGCTGTTTATGTCTTCCGACGTGAGGCCAAAATGCGTCCACTCGGCAATATCTTTGAGCGAAGTGCTGGCAAGTTTTTTCTTGATGTAATACTCAATCGCTTTTACATCGTGATTGGTCGCGGGTATTCCCTCGTATCCTTCCCGCTCGATTTTCTTTATGATACTCGCCTCTTCGGTAGAGATATGCGGGAGTTGCTGGAGGATTACTTTCTCCTCATTGGTCAAAGGCCGCACGACGCCGATTTCTGAAAGCGCGATTAGGTATTCAGATTCTACAAGCAATCGCGCGCGGATCAATCCGAATTCGCTAAAATGCTCCGTCAATTCCGCCCCGATATTTCGGTATCTTCCGTCTATAGAACTAACTGCAGTAAGTGCTTCAAGCGGCATAAGGTTGTTCGTTGAGAATATCATTATAATGAATATTTTTTTAGATTTTTCTCGATACGCGGTAAGACGGGAGTTTCGCCGGGGACGAACTTTTCGCCGATAATGTACTCATACATCTCAATGTAGCGTCGCGAGAGCTCTTGCACAAGCTCTGTCGGTGCCTCTGGAAGTTCCGCGTCTTTGTATGGATCACAGTGCTCTTTAAACCACAGCCGCAAAAACTCTTTGTCGAAATATTCCGGCTCCTTCCCTTCCGCAAATCGCGCGTCATACGAATCGAGCTTCCACCACCGCGAAGAATCGGGCGTGTGAATCTCGTCGATCAAAACAAGAGCACCGCTTTCGTCGAGACCGAATTCGTATTTCGTATCGACAAGAATGAGTTTGCGCGCGGCCGCTATTTCCTGCCCGCGGACAAACAACTTCGTCGCGGTAGTCTTCACTTCTAGCAAAAGTTCTTTGGTGATGAGTCCTTCTTCGACCATCTGCTCCTGCGGAATCGCGCGATCATGCGTATCTTCTTTTGTTGTCGGATCGAATATCGGTTGGGGTAATTTCTGATTTTTCTTCATGCCATCGGGCAATGTGATACCGCCAAAAGTTCTCTCTCCCTTTTGGTAGCGTGTCCAGATCGCCGTATCCGTAACGCCCGTGAGATATCCACGCATCACCGCTTCCACAGGCACCATCTTCATTTTCTTGCCGACCGTCACGTTTGGGTCCGGCACGGCGAGCACGTGATTCGGCACAATGTCTTTCGTAGCCTCAAACCACCACGCACTCACTTGATTCAAAACCTGCCCCTTCCACGGAATATGCGCAATAATGCGATCGAAAGAAGAATGTCGGTCGGTTGTGATGAGAATGAGCGTCTCGTCCGCATCATATATATCCCGCACCTTGCCCGTCTTCTTGGGGCCGAGAAAATCAAAATTTGTTTCTTTCAGTACGTCGTGCATAATTATTTAACGTCGAATGATAGCTCTTTCCCCGGTGTCTCCACTCCTCTACTTACAATGGTCACTTTCGGAACATCGATAATTTTACCCGCGACCTGTGCTTCTATTCCATATTTTTTTGCCTCCGCGAGCACTTTTTCCGGCTCTGGCGTAACGAGCATCATTCCTTGCCCCATATTCCACGCATTGTATGCATCCACGTCCGGCACGTTTCCTATTTTTTGGCAGTAGGTCATGATCGCTGGCGGCTCAAAAAGATTCTCGAGGCGAGCACCGAGTTTGCTTGGTCGAAGCATACGAATCATTTTCTCTTTTACGCCACCTCCTGTAATATGCGCGACACCGTGAATTTCAGCAATACTATTTCCTGCGTAGCCGCCTTGGATCCCGACAACAAACCGCGAATAAATAATTGATGACATGAGAGCCTTGATACCAAGCGTCGAATCTTCAAACGCTTCTGTATGCCAATTTTCGCCGTGCACATCTGTAAATACTTTCCGCACGAGTGACCACCCATTACAACGAAAACCATGTTCACGGAGTGCGACGACGGCATCGCCTACCTTGATCTCGGCACCAGTGAGCAACTTTTCTTTACGACCAAACCACACGCACGCGGCACCCCAGTGGTATGGAAAATCTCCACTTCCCTGCACTAATCTGCCCATCTGTACAATCTCGCCATTGATGATAGCTACATTCGCCTCATTGGCTGCCGCCACATAGCCTTCGGCCAATTCACGAATGATGGGTAAAAAACGCTCGTCGGTCCCGAGACTTGTGATGTCGAGATTAGTTCCCACCAACACGGGCTCACCGCCACGCATGAGCGCGTCGTCGCATACCATTGCGAGGAGATCAAACGCGATGGTGTCGTGTTTATTCATTTTCTGTGCGAGTTCAACTTTTGTACCCGCCGTGTCAAAGCCGACCGAGAAAAAAGTCCCCTCGGGTAATTTTGAGGCGGAAACCATCTTGAGGCCAGCAAAGTCATCGAACGGAGCAACGATGTCCCCTATCAACCCTTTGCGATTACCAAACGTGCGCTTCGACGCTTCGTACATGATGCGCGAAGCTTCGGCTTCAATATCGACATCAACTCCCGCTCGTGCGTATGCGTTTTTTTCGCTCATATCTTGCCGATATCCCGTAAATGCATATAATATGAAACTGCTTCTTTGTTGCGTTTTGATGCCTCGAGCGCTTGAAATTCTTCGGGCAAAATCCACTTAAAATCATCGTGTTCAAAGCTCAATGTGATGTGTTCCGATTCTGTCTCGGTCACGTAATAAATGTTGACCCAATGTTCGCCGAGCGTGTTGGGGCGCGCAATGGCGTGAAATACACGCGGGTTTTCGATGTCGAGCCCTGTCTCTTCTTTTGTCTCACGGATAATTCCTTCCTGCGCTTCCTCCCCAAATTCGAGAATACCGCCCGGCAAATCCCATCCGAGCGGATTCGTGGGAGCGTCTTTGCCGCGCAACATGGTGAGCATTTTTCCACCCCGAAGAACAACGGCTTTTGTTGCCACCAGGAAAACTTTGGCATCAAGCACGGTGTTTGTCATATCAAACCGCTCTCTTCAAGATATTTTTTAAAACCTTTTTCCTGAAGTGTGCCATCTTTGGCAATGATGTCTTGGGACATTTTTTCTTTGTAGGCGGTTACTTTTGCACGCACATCCATATCTCCTGCCCCAATAATTTGGGCGGCGAGAATGCCAGCATTTTTTGCGCCGTTGATAGCAACGGTCGCCACGGGAATGCCGGGCGGCATTTGGACTGTTGAAAACAACGCATCCACGCCGGAGGCGGTTTTGTTCATAATAGGTACGCCGATCACCGGAAGGGCGGTATGCGCCGCGACAACGCCCGCCAAGTGTGCGGCGCCTCCGGCGCCGCAGATAAATACTTTGTATCCCGCGCCCTCACTCTTTTGTACGTATTCAACGACCGCATCGGGTGTACGGTGCGCAGAGAGCGTATGTATTTCGCATCCGATGCCAAATTCTTCGAGAACTTTCGCGGCGTCTTGCATCACAGGCAAATCCGAATCTGATCCCATCAATATTCCGACGAGCGGAGGCGAGGAGGTACTGAGGTCACCAGATCCGAATGTGCCGACAAGTTGTTTGTTCATAGAAAAAATCATTTTACCTCAATGCGCTCTAAAATGAAATCAGCTCTTTGTGCAACCGGCATCGCGGGCACTTCGACGATATTCCATCCTTGATCGACATACGCCTCGCGTATGAGGCCGTGGAGTATCATGGCTTGTTCAGGAGTTTCATTTCGGGCTTCGTCGTTCTTGAAATCCAGAAGGTCGAGGAGAAATACGGTACGGTACGAAACAGCGCGCAGAGCATCGAGCAATGCGGTGTCAGATCCCCGATCATTAAGACGATAGTACGCGAGACAGTCGACGACACTACGGTCGAAAAAGAATACCTCTGCGCGTGGCACCGCTTGCTCCATAGCGAGTTGACGCACAAGCACTCTCTCGGCAAAATGCGCTCCATCGCCACGTATGTCGTCAAGGGATTTACCAGAAGCGAGTCCTTCTTCGATAATAAGACGAGCGGACTCTGCCAAAACAGGATGTCCGCGACGTGCCAATTCTTCTATCGTGCTCGTCTTGCCCGCACATGGGCCACCAGTCAGTACGTAATGTGGTGATGATGTCGATGTTGTCATACGGTATGAAAATATGATACTGCGTTGCGAAAAATTTGTAATCCTGGGCCTTCTGTGGGAATCGACTCCCCCTCCCGCTTCAATTTCTCTTTCAGATACGTCCAATGCGGAAGCTGGGTGAAGCGCACGGCGCGTTCGGGATGCGGCATGAGACCGAGCACGCGGCCATTGTATCCCGTAATTCCCGCAATATCACGAAGCGAGCCGTTGGGATTTGCGGGCATATCGAAATGTTTGGATGTCTCGCCTTCCGTATAGGTAAGCGCAATCGCGTCTTCGCGCTCCAATTTTGCAAACGTGTCATCGGGCGCATAATATTTTCCCTCTCCGTGCGCAATGGGCACAGAAAGCGTCTTTATTCCTTTGAGCCACGGGCTCGTTGACCGGACTTCAAGATCTACCCAGCGACAATTGTAGCGCGCCGAGTCGTTGGCTATGAGTGCGCCCGGCAAAATACCCGCACTCGTAATAATCTGAAAGCCGTTGCAAATGCCGATGAGCAACGTATCGCGCGAAAGAAATTCTTCTATTTCTTTGCCCAGATGTTGCCGCACGCGATTGCCATACGCCTTTCCCGCTCCCGTATCGTCTCCATACGCAAATCCGCCGCCGAATACGATGATGTGCGCTTTTTTCAAAACGCTCGGCTGTGCGATGATGTCGTTCAAATGCATGATGTCGGCCGTCGCACCGACCGATTCAAACGCGACTTTCGTCTCGTCTTCCGTATTGAGTCCGTAGCCGGAAAATATAATGACGTGTGGTTTTTTCTTTTTCATACTATTTATAGTGAGTATGTCGAACTACCAATTTTTGAAAAACGAACGATACGACTCGGTGAGCGCAGAAAGCGGCAATTCGACTTTTGCCTTCTGAAGTGCAAAGGAAAGCGACGCCGCCTCTACAACTTCCCCAACGCTTGCAAACGAAACGCCCTTCATCGCTTTCTCAAACTCTTTCTGTGCATTGCGCCGCACCGAGACAAGTATACGACCCTGACTTTCGGAGAAAAGTATACTCTCGGCTGTTTTTGCAGTACCGCGTAACTTCGTGAGATTGATCTCTGCGCCCAATTTTCCTCCGATAGCGGATTTCGCGAGAGCGACAGCAATCCCCCCGCGTCCGACCCCGATTGCCGACGAGACCAATTGTTTTTGAATGGCCTTCGAGAGTGCTTCGTACGCTTTTATATTTTTCTTTGCATTCACCGCGGGGACTTTTCCTCCCTTTTGTCCTATCATTTCATAATATTCGGAAGCGCCGAGCTCGTCATCGGATTCCCCAATGAGATACACAAGATCGCCAACACGTTTGAAATCAATCGTCATTGCTTTCGATACATCGGGTATCACACCAATGGCAGAAACGAGCAGTGTTGGGAGTGCCGCGATGTGAATTGGCTCCCCTTTTTCCGTGTATCCGCGAAAATCGTTGAACATGCTGTCTTTGCCAGAAATAAAGGGCGTGCCGTATGCGACAGCGGTATCGAAACATGCTTTTGCCGCTTGTTTTAATTCATATAATCGCTCGGGGCTTTCGGAAGACGACCAGCAGAAGTTGTCGAGAATTGCGAGATGCTGGAGCGACGCACCCGCACACACTGCGTTGCGTATCGCTGTATCTATCGCCGCGGCGGCCATTGCGTACGTATCTATTTGCGAGTACCACGGCGTGTATCCGTGAGAAAGCACGACGCCGCGCTCCGAATGAGAAAGCGGTTGTAATACTCCCGCATCCGCGTTTACTCGCCCGCGCCCATGAAGGGGCTTCGTAACAGACGTACCCTGCACTTCAAAATCGTACTGTTGTGAAATAAAAGATGTCGATCCAATACTCGGACGAGCAAGAATATCGAGGATTGATTTCTTGAGGTCGGTGCTTCGCGCTGGCTTCGGAATCTCACGAGCAGGCACGACTTTTTTGGTCTTTTGTTGTTCGACCGGTCGTCCATCGTGAAGAAACGAGAGCGCGACATCCATCACGACATTCCCCTTGGAGCGAACGATGCATCTGCCCGAATCGGTAAATGTGCCGATTCTCGTCGCTTCCACATCATGTCGATCAAAAATCTTTTTGAGCGCGGACCAATTCTTTTTTGGCACGGCGAGCGTCATGCGTTCCTGCGATTCTGAAAGCCAAATCTGCCACGGCGAAAGCCCGGGGTATTTGAGCGGCACGGTGTCCAAATTCACTTCGCATCCTCCGCTCTCTCTCGCCATTTCCCCCACTGATCCCGAAAGTCCGCCGGCCCCGTCGTCGGTGATGCTCGAATACAATCCTTTATCGCGCGCTTCGCGAATGAGAGCGTCGGAAAGTTTTTTCTGGGTTATGGGATCGCCGATCTGTACGGCAGTCGCGGGACTTCCCGAGGCGAGCGATTCGGAAGAAAACGTCGCGCCGTGAATGCCATCGAGACCGACCTTGCCTCCAATCATCACGATGTAATCTCCCGCCTTTGCTTTTTTCTCATAAAGCTTCCGCGCACCCTTTTTCCTCGGAATGAGGCCGACTGTCCCACCAAAAACCAACGGCTTGCCCCGAAAACTCGGATCCACGGCGACAAATCCAAGCGGCGTTGGAATACCACTCTGATTCCCCCCTGCATTGACCCCATTGACGATACCCTCAAGAATCCGCCGCGCAGAGAGAAGTTCTTGTCTTTGCTTTGCATGCCCGTCCGAAACCTTGGGCGGAGGAGGGTCTCGAAATAGTTTCGTCTCGTCGTTTGGATTTGCGACAAAAAATCCGTAGGTATTTGCAATCGGCTTCGCGCCAAGACCAAATCCCAAGCAATCACGATTGACACCCACTATCGCCGTCACCGATCCACCAAACGGATCGAGCGCCGACGGCGAATTATGCGTCTCTACCTTGTGCGTAATCAGATATTCTTTGTCAAACGCAATGGCGCCGGAATTGTCTTTGAATACCGAAACGCAAAAATCTTTTTTGCCTTTTTGCTTTCGGATTTTCTCGGTCGCACCTTTGATATAGCGGCGATAGATTCCCTCTTTGATCTCATCCATTGGATCGGCAAATATGGTGTGCTTGCAATGCTCCGACCATGTCTGCGCGAGTGACTCTAATTCGATGTCAGTCGGATTCCGTTTTTGTTTCTTGTAGTGATCGCGGATGGTTTTGAGCGCGCGAAGCGAAAGAGAAAGGGGGCCGCGCCGCGTGCCATCAGTATTCAAAATCCCTTCTTTACCTATTTTTGTGAGTTCGACATCAGAAACGTCTAAGTCGATTTCGATGGAATCTTCGGCCTTTTGCAGAGATACTTTCGAGACCACGATGGGAAATTCGTTGTGTTCGTATGAAAAGATGGTTGCTCGTTCGATGAGAGGATTGTGAAGTTCGCGGGCGAATTGCAAAGCCGTACTCTCAGCGAAATTCCCCTCTAGAAAAAGAATGACAGACGAGTAGACGTGTTCACCCTCGGCAAACGGTCGGCCAATTGTGTCTTCTATGGTCTCTTGGACGGTACGCCCGACGTTGTCGGTAACACCCGGCAAGTATCCTATCTCGATAGCAAACGCGTACGATTCTGGCTCTGGAATATTCCCGATCACGTACAATTCTGTTATCGGATTGGTGAGCCGTTGTGCCGCACGGTCAACTTCGCTTTCTGAAAGCTCTGCGTCGACAGTGTAGATTTGTATGACAGAAGCGGCCGTCAAGCCGCTGTTTGGTACTCTATCTTGAAGCGTGTGGAGATACTTCTGCGCTCGGGCGTCTGGAATCTTGGGGGAAATTACGATTCGATGTGCCATGGTCCATGATACTACTTTCGTGCAAGATGTCAAGTGCCCGATAGGAATACCTGTGCCATGATACCAAAATATGAAAAGAAAGCCCGAACGACTCATCCTTGCCGAGATGCTCAAGCGGCTCGCGCCGCGAATCGGTGCCAGGGTAACCCTTGAACCCGTATGGAACATCGCAGGCCAAATCCGATACCGCAATGGCAAACGCCGCTACTTCCGCTACAACACGCTCGATCTCAATCCCGTGGGCTCGGCCGACATCTCAAAAGACAAAGATTATGCGACGTTTTTTATGCGCTCTATGGGTTACCCGACTATTCTGGGTAAGGCGTTTTTTTCCGATGCGTGGTGCGCGGCTATCGGCTCTCGCAGAAATACAGACGCGGCATACCGATACGCAGAGCGACTCGGCTTGCCTGTAATCGTGAAGCCCAATAGCGGAAGTCAGGGCACGGGTGTGGCGCTCGTACACAACAAGCAAGAGTTTTTCCGCGCTCTGCGATCGATATTTAAGAACGATAAAATCGCGCTCGTCCAAAAGTACGTGCGCGGCGCCGACTACCGAATCGTCGTTTTGGATAAAAAAGTAATTTCCGCGTACGAGCGTATACCACTCAATGTGGTTGGCGACGGCCGATCGACGATTAGACAGTTGCTCGCCAAAAAATCTCGTGCATTCATCGCTTCGAGCCGCGACACGCGCATCAAAACAGACGACCCTCGCATTGCCGCCAAACTAAAACACCAAGGTCTCGCTTTTTCATCGAGGCCCGCGCACGAGGAGCAGATATTCTTGCTTGATAATGCCAACCTTTCTTCGGGTGGAGACTCGATCGACGTGACGGAAAAGATGCATCCAGAATTCAAAAAACTCGCAATTGCACTTACAAAAGACATGGGGCTACGCCTGTGCGGCGTTGACATATTGGTAGATGGAACAATCTCCCAAAAACCCAAAAAATATTGGATACTCGAGACCAACGCCGCACCCGGACTCGATCATTATGTGAAAACCGGAAAGGCGCAGGAAAAAATCGTGGAGAAACTGTATCTTGAAGTTTTGAGGAGTATGGGGCGGTGAGCATTGACAAGTGCTATCATTTGTATCTATATTCTCTTTAGCTGGAAGGGGCCTTGCGCCTTCTTCTGGAAAAAAGCCAAAAAACACAAAGGAAAGGAGGTGAGCCGTGGTAAAGCACATACAGTGGCGGTACTACGTACTCGCCGCACTCTACTCTGGGGGCGCGAACGCGACGTCCGCGCTACTCATGATCTTCCTCCTTTCGAGGGGGTTGGATGAGCGCGGAGCAATGCTCGCATACGCATGCTATTTTCTCGCTCTCGCACTTGTCGAGATTCCGACAGGAGCGGGTGCCGATGTGGGTGGGCGCAAACGAGCGTTCGTCATTGCCTGCGGCATCAATGCCGTTGGCATGATGACGTACGCGTTTGCGGAGAGCTTCTTCGCATTCGCGTTGGCGGCTTCGGTCGTTGGCGTAGGTACTGCTCTCGCCGGCGGTACTCTCGACTCGTGGCTCGTCGCGCAAATGAAGCGACAACCCGAGGGGGAGGAAGCCATCCCCGAAACATTCTTCAGGACAGCGATCCTGAAGTGTGTGGTCGCCGCTGCGGCAGGGTTCGTCGGCATTGTGTACGCCGGAGAATCCATGATGGTCACATGGGTAGCCGCCAGCGTGATCTTTGCGGGAACGGGACTGCTAGCGCACTGCGTCATGCGGGAAGCCGACTTCGACGAAAAGCCGCGTCTGTCGAACAGAGAGACCTGCGCGGCATTGCGGAAGACGGCGCAAGACGCCATCGCATATTGGAGGGCGAATGCCAACGTGCGATTCATCGTGGTAGCGGTTGCGGCCCTCTATTGCTCCATGGTCATCCCGAATATGCTTTGGCAACCACACTTTCTCCAATGGTTGCCGGACAAGAGCTACCTCGGATACGTCTGGGCGGGGGCGCAAGCCGCGAACGCTTTGGGGGCACTCGTGGCGATGAGGATAGCGCAATACGGGCGCGAAAGCGGCCGTAAGGCACTTCTCATCTGCCACGTGGTTGTGGCGGTGGGGATAATCGGCTCCGCCATGGGAGGCAATATCGCGGCGAGCCTGTTGTGGTACTTCGTGTACCAAGCGGGTCGCGGTGCCTTCGAGCCCATCAATCGTGCGTATCTCCATCGGAGCATAGATTCCGAGGGGGTGCGCACAACGGTAGCGTCGATCGAGGCGATTGGCCATCACCTTGGCTCGGCGCTCGGGCTGGTGATCGGCGCCCAAGTCGTCTACTCCTTGTCTCGGGAGATGGCGCTGATCTTGGCCGGAGCGCTCCTTCTGGCCTACACCCTCTCTCGTCTTACAAAAAACGGGAAGGGCTGAACGAGCAACGACAACCTTGGAACCCCCGCAGTCGCACGCATGCGATTGCTGGGGTTTCCTTTTTATTCCTTCTCCAAATCAACCCACGAATATTTTAATCCATTCCACTCGCGCGTTTCTTCAAAAACTTTTTTCGTAAATTCGGTTTCGTATGGCGGGAAAAAAGAATCGGCATCTGCCTCGGCGTCGATGAGCGTGAGGTAGAGTTTCTCGATATGCGGTAGAGCGGATTCGAAGATTTGCGTACCACCGATAATGAAAATTTCATCGTGGTCGAGTTTCTGTGCCTCATTAATCGCATCTTCCACCGTATGTGCGACGACCACGCCCTCGTGTTTCCATGAAGTATCGCGCGAGACAACGATGTTGGGACGATCAGGAAGCGGCTTCCCGATGTACGCAACGACAGAATCAAACGTCTTTCGCCCCATAATGACGGGGTGTCCGGTAGTGAGCGCCTTGAGCCGCTTGAGGTCGTCAGGAATCTTCCAAATGAGTTTGTTGTCCTTGCCCAATTCCCTTCTCCTTCCTATCGCCGCAATCGCACTTACTGTGGACATATCATTCAAGCGCTGAAAAATCTTTTTTGAGTTTTTTCAAGTCGCCGCTGAAGACGAGTTTCATTTCCTTCCCTTTTTCTTTTTTGCCTTTGTCCACCACGTCTTTCTGATGCCATCTACTCTTGCGTGGTGATACTTCGTGCGCGAGTTCTTCAAACACGATCTGACAAAATCGCTCGCCCGGGTGAAGCTCTATTACCTGCGAGCGTGTGTTGTTGCGAATCGGGAGCGTGAGCGGGCCTTCGTATCCTGAATCTATGATGCCTGTCAGGTCGACAGAAAGTCCTTTGCGATTGACCGATGAACGTGGGTAGAGAACGGCCATCACGTCATTGCCGAGTTTGATCGTCTCAAAGGTAGAGACGAGCACATATTCTTCTGGCAAAAGTTCGAAGGATTGTCCTTGTTCAAGCTCGATGACATCAAAATATTCGGGCCCGTGATCGCGGAGCGGATCTATCGAAAGGGCTTCCCTGCCCTTGTCGGTCATGCGCCATGCTTTTGGTATGAGAAAGGTGAAGCCAAGGCGCAAATCCACCGCGTGCGTTTGCAATTGAAAAGAATCAAGCCCGGGCTTAAAGCCAATTGAGCCATTTTGCACGCGCTCAAGAATTTTCTCTTTGGTAAGTACGGCCATGAGGGCATTCTACACTTGCGTACCCAAATGAGAAACCCGCAACGCCAGCCGTTGCGGGGTGCGAGGACTCGGCGCGGCCGAGTCCTCGCGGCGTCGGCTATTGCCGCGGATGCGGCACGGCGGCCAGCAAGATCCTGGCCACGGCGCGTTCCTGGGGCTCTGGCCCCCAGTGTTTGAGCCAGGGCAACATGCAACAAAGCCAACTACAGACCTCGCTTCCGTGTCCGCCCGGGCAATTGCCCGAGCCTCCAGCTCGGCAGTTGCAGTTCAGCCTACTCGTCTCGTCACTCATGTGGATCACTCCCTATAGCGCTGCAAGCACATGCTGCTCACGGTTCGCTCGCCGCATTGTGCATTTAGAAACTTCTTTGTCAATCACAAAACAATGTGCAGTCCACCAATCGGCGGAAGCGGATTGTATTGCGCCATGAGGGGGGCGACGATTTGGTCGACGAGTTTTACGTCGCGCTTTTCGGCACGGTCGAATGCGTTTTTGGGGAGTGCGACGCGGATTGGCGCGTGTTCGTTGGTGCGCTTGAGCATTTCTTCGACCGCCGCGTATTGATTGTCATACACATGGGCATTGGAAATTGAGTGCGAATAGACACCTGGCTTCACGCCGAGCTTTTGCGCAAGCATCATTTGTAAAAGCGCGAAGCCGGCGACGTCGGCGGGAAAGCCGAGCACCATGTCGTTGCTTCGCACCATGTTGTGCAAGTGCAAGCGACCGCCGATGATGTTGACTGTAAATGTGTACGGACAGGGCACGTTGCCGCGCTTGATGCCGCCGAGCCCGTCCGAGGCAGGATCCCACGTCACAATCACCCCGTGGCGCGAGGTCGGATCTTTTTTCAAAAGCTCGACGAGTTTGCCGAGCTGGTCGCGGCCAAAATGTTTGCGCCACCGATAACCGTAGGCCACCGTAACCACATCCGCCGGATTGGTGAAGTTGTCCCAAATCTTGGTGAAGTCGCGCAAGAAGTCGGCAGGCTTGCGCGCGCCGGAGACAAACCAAATCTGCTCGGCGACAAACATTTTGACAGGGATCTTGCGGAGCGTAAGAAGCGGAAAACCGTCTTTTTCGATATCAATAGAAAAGTGGAGTCCGGGCACGGCGCACACCTCGTGTCCTGTGCGGGCATTCTGTTCGCGGACACCCTCTTGCATGATGCGTTTGAGGAGGCCTTGGTATATTTCATCGTACTTTGTCATACGGTGGATTATACTGCCTCGTATGTCGGATATCACCTACCCCTATTTGCCGAAAGGTCGCGCGATTTTGTACGTCCCCCAAAGCGATCCGTTTATGCAGGAGGCGGCGCGGGTGCGCAACACGATCTCGACCGATCACAAACATCCGACCGGTGCAGTCGTCGTCAAGGACGGAAAAATAATTGGCCAAGGAGCAAATCAATCACGCTTGAAAAATCGGGCATTCATAAAACTACACAGCACATATTGCATCCGCAAAATGCTCGGGATTCCGAGCGGTACGCATTATTGGATGTGTCCCGGCTGTGCGACGCATTACCAACATGCCGAGAGCAGAGCTATTGCAGATGCGGTTCAAAAAAACGCTGACACACAGGGCGCGGACCTGTATTTATACGGCCACTGGTGGGCGTGCAAACCATGCTGGGACACGATGATTGCTGCTGGAATTAAAAATGTGTATTTGCTGGAAAAAAGCGAACAATTATTCAAGACTTGATCGGATAATTTAAAAAAATGGGGGCATGGTTCTCCGTTGCCATGGCCCCCAAGTACACGAGCGTCGGGTTACGGATATTCAATTATTTCGACTCTTGTTACCTCAATTGATGCTGCATAAACTACCGCAGACAATTGTTGGGTCCCGCACTGCCTTTCCATGCGTACCATGAGTCTTGCATAATTGAATAGCCCGTTGAGATCCACATCCATATGGAGCCCTATCAGAGATCCATACTTCTTGAGTCTCTCAACTACCCGGAAGCAACTGCCCAGGAACATGGTCTGTCCCCTCGGAGAAACAGACCCTGAGCTCTACAGTTTTGTGCATTTTCACCACCTCCTTCCTGAAGACGCCTGCACACATGACGCCGCGAGAAATATAGCGGTATTTGCCAACTAAAGCCACTCCGCTTTGAGATGTTACAATCGCCCCATGGAGGGCATACTAATCGACATCGAGGGCGCGGATGGCTCGGGTAAAACGGAGCAGGCCAAAAGATTGTTTGAACGATTACAAAAGGAGGGCAAGCCAGCAGCTCTTTTTGACTTCCCCCGCTACTACGAATCGCGCGTTGGAAAACTCATCGGCGAACTTCTTGCGGGCAAACACGGTGATTTTATGAGTGCTTCGCCGTACCTTTCTGCGCTTCCCTATGCGGTCGATCGTGCGGGCGCTCGCGACACGCTCATAGCAGAGCTCGCGACGGGAAAGATTCTTGTTTCAAATAGATACACACCGAGCAACCTTGCGCACCAAAGCGCCAAACTTCCCAAAGACGAACAGCCAGAATTGGTCGAATATATCGAAGGAATTGAGTACGGCGACTTGGGATTACCCAAACCAACGCTCGTTCTTTATCTTTCTGTTCCTACAGACGTATCTTCTGACCTGATCAGCAAGAAGGAACGACGTGAGTATCTCGCCGGCAGTGAAAGCGGGCGCGACTTGGCCGAGCGCAACGTGGCGCACCAAGATCGTACGCGCGCGGCATATATGCGCCTCGCCGAAGAAAAAGGGTGGGATGTGATTGAATGTACGAAAAATGGAGCGATGCGTGCGCCCGAAGAGATTCATGAGGAAATTTGGAGCATAGTAAAAAAATCGATATGAATTTTAACGAATATCAAAAATTAGCCACGCGAACTTCGACAATACTTGGCGAACGCGGCGCCGAACACGCCCTGATGTACTTTTGTCTTGGACTAGCGGGAGAGACGGGCGAAGTTATTGAGAAGATAAAAAAAGTGATTCGTAATGACAATGCGATCATATCCCATGAGAAACGGGAGCAGATCAAACTGGAGCTTGGCGATGTCTTATGGTATCTCTCGCAAGTTGCACGCATCGCTGATATTTCTTTCGACGAAGTCGCGAAGGCAAACATCGCAAAACTTGCCGATCGCGCCAAACGTGGTGTGGTCAAGAGCGAAGGCGACACGCGATAATCTTTGCTATGATATAGCCTTCTTACATTTTTATAAGTTTTAATTCCCTTTTATTTATGAATCTTTACCCACATATCAAAAAGCAGGACAAGCAAGTGTATAAGACACTTGAGGGCGAAGAGACGCGCCAAAGAGAAGGACTAGAACTCATCCCGTCGGAAAACTACGTGTCGAAGGCCGTGCGAGAGGCAAATTCCTCTAACATGACCAACAAATATTCGGAGGGTTACCCGGGCAAACGCTACTACGGCGGCCAACAATGGACTGATGTAGTCGAAAACATCGCGCGCGATCGGGCAAAAAAGCTCTTCAACTGTGCATACGCAAACGTGCAGCCGCACGCGGGCGCGCCTGCCAATGTCGCGATGTATTTTGCATTACTCGAACCGGGCGACACCATTCTCGGTATGGATCTCTCACATGGTGGCCACCTCACACACGGCCACCCAGTAACGTATCTCACCAAAATTTTTCGCTTCGTCCGCTATAAGATGAAAAACCCAGACACCGGTGAAATGGATTACGACGAAATGCTCGCGGTCGCCAAACGCGAAAAACCAAAAATGATTCTCGCCGGATATTCGGCCTACCCGCGTGAACTCGATTACGCCAAGTTTGTCAGCATTGCAAAAGAAGTGGGTGCGATTACCGTGATGGATGCCGCACACATTGCAGGTTTGATTGCAGGCAAGGCGGTGAAGAGTCCATTTGATTATGGATTTGATGTGATTACCACCACCACACACAAGACGCTCCGCGGTCCGCGCGGCGGCATGATACTCACGCGAGAGAGCGAGGAAATAGCCAAGAAAATCGACAAATCAGTCTTTCCTGGTTTTCAAGGCGGCCCACTCATGAACACAATCGCGGCAAAAGCAGTCGCGTTTGGAGAGGCACTGAAACCGTCATTCAAAACGTACGCATCGCAAATTCTCAAGAACGCGAAAGCGATGGAAGAAGTATTTCACAAAAACAATATACGGATGATTACCGGTGGTACGAGCAATCACCTCATACTCGCCGATGTATTCGGCAGTCTTGGCATCTCCGGCCAAGAAGCAGAAGATGTGCTGGATCATGTGGGGATGACGCTCAACAAAAACTCTATCGCCGATGACACGCGTAAGCCGATGGATCCTTCCGGTATCCGCTTTGGCACACCCGCTATCACCACCCGCGGATTCAAGGAAAAACAATGTACGCGCGTAGCAGAGCTCATGGTAGACGCAATGAACAAGCGAGCAGACAAAAAAGCTCTCAAAGGAATTCGCGAAGAAATCCGCACCATGTGCGCCAAATTCCCCATCCCCGAGTCGTTTGTATAATTCTTTGCGAGAGCGCTTAACAAAGAGAGACTGTTGATGTAGGCTTCGGCGTAGATTCGGGAATCCCCGCGATCTTTTGGTGGCAACCAGGAAAGGAATCGCCACATGTCAACCTTCGAAACCGTGGCTGGAATCATCGCGGATACGTGCGATCTGGAACGTGACACGATCACGCCGGACAGCCATGCGATCAACGACCTGGGCATCGACAGTCTGGACATGTTGGATGTCAACTTCAACATCGAAAAGGCGTTCGACATCAGGATTCCCTCGGATCAATGGAGGATCAACCTGAATGAAGGACGGGTCTCCCCCGACGCATATTACATCCTGAAAAATCTGTGCGCCGAGGTCGACGAGCTGGTGGCGGCGAAAGTGGCGCAACAGGGGTGAACCGCCACCTCGCGACAAGCATGCCACCCGGACCTCGCTCCGCGGTGGCTGCTTTCTTTTCCCGTGTATAATGCCTCAAATGCCCGAGATTTCGCTTGTTTCCATTATCCAATTTGTCGGCTACCCTGGCCTGTTTACGGCAGTGTTCCTTGAGTCGGGTGTGCCATTTGGTTTCTTCCTCCCGGGTGCCTCTATGCTCTTTACTGCAGGACTCCTTGCTTCTCAAGGATTCTTCGACATCCGAATCCTCATTCCTCTTCTCACCATCGGGGCAATCTTGGGCGACAACGTAGGCTATTGGCTTGGGGCGAAAATGGGAGTGAGACTATTCCTGCGCCCCGATTCGAAATTCTTTCGTAAGGCGCACCTTGAGCAGGCAAAAACCTTTTATGAAAAGCACGGCATGCTGGCTATTGTACTCGCGCGCTTCGTCCCCATCGTGCGCACCTTCACTCCAATCATGGCGGGAATCGTCAGGATGAATTACCGGATGTTTATTATCTACAACATTGCGGGCGCACTCTCATGGGCTTCAGGAGTTACATTTCTCGGCTATATACTTGGCGAAAAAGTCCCCGGTATCGAAAAGTACCTCACACCCATCATTCTCCTCATCATTACTGCTACCTGCGTACCCATCGCGTTGGAATTCTACAAGCAACGAAAATCTGCTACATCCTCTCCTGTTTGAGACGCGCCATTCCACCCCACAGACCGCCCACGTCGCCGAGCTGTGAATGAACGATTTCGGTAATTTCCGACGTTACTTTCGTTATCTCTTTAAGATGAAAACGCACGCGTTCTATTGGGATCCCAATCTCGTTGAACATCGAGCCGCCAAGTACGACGCGATGCGGTGCCCAATGAACGATCGAATTGTGCAAACCAAATGCGACCACTCGCGCAAGTTCTTCCCACACAGGATGGTCTTTGCCGAGTTCTCGTGGCGCCATACCAAATCGATCGTGGATAGAACGACCCGATATCAATTTGTCCCACGTCGGCGCGTGATTTTCCATCGAGAGGTACTGATGACCGATAGAGAAACTGTGCGCTGAGACATCAATCTGTCCACCCACGACGCGTACACCATTGACGCCTGTCGAGACGGTGATATAGACCAGTAGCTCTGCACCTTGTCCTGCCCCATAGTGCGCTTCGCCCAAGCCCACTAGAGCCGCGTCGTTGTCCAACACCACGTGCGTCTCCATGACTTTTTCCAGATCATCTGCGATCTTTTTTCCACTCCAATCTGGTATGTTGGTCGCGGCGCCTATAATCACACGTTTGTCTTGCGAAAGTGTTGCGGGTATACCCACCACCATTCTGTCGATAGATTCTTCTCCTGCGAGAGATCGTGCTTGCGCCGCAATGACATTGATTCCCTCTTGATAATTCTGTGGTGTATCAAAAATAATTGGGTCGGTGATGGTTTCTAGCTCGCGCGTACCCGCAATGCGCGTATTTGTCCCCCCGATGTCTACAACGATGTACATGAATCTGATTATCCTTCAGTAGGAACTCCTCCAAAATCTGTTTTCAAAATTTCTTTGTACAGAGGATTTTTCACCAGCATTGGCGCACCTCCTTTTTCGACAACATAAAACGCAAAGCCGCGCATTTTTTTGACCGATTCGTAATCCGCATGCCCGGGCATCGAGGCCGAATCATTGGCGCCTTCTACAGGAGAATCGTCTACCGTAACCAGCCACTCACTGCCCGTATTGACGACCAAATGCCCGTACCCGCTCGGCATGTACACCGAGTCACCCGCTTTCACCTTAGCGGCCTTGAACTCCTCTATTCTGTCCATTTGTGGCACTCCATTTTCCACAACCATTTTCTGCAGGAGCGCGATGCCCTCTCCTTGCACAATCCAATACGTCTCGTCCAAATTGCCCACATGGTAGTGACCGTAGGTTTTTATGTATTCACCTCCCACGGTGCCCGCTTCCCACACGGTAATATTGCGCTTTTTTGAGCCGCCGCGAATCATATAATAATGAATCGCGGGTCCCTCCGCCCTTGGATCCATGAGCACTTCCTGCATTTTTTCGTGAGTACGCGAAGCAAACGGTACAAATGTCATAGCGGCCATTGTATCAGACTTGAGAACCGCGTGGAATTGATTGAGCGATGCCCAACTCGTGAATTCGATCAAGATATTTGAGCACCGCGGATACATAGGCGGCGTGGCTCCATGTGAGCGGTGTCGCGGATATCGATTCTCCGGTGTGTGGATTGAGCTGTTCGGCAAGCACGCCCGAAGGAGCGGCGTGTTTGACCACCCACGAGAAAATATCACGAACCTTGTTGAGATCCGCATCGTTTTTCGCGGTTGCAATCAGATACTCGGCGTACCACAGTGTGGTAGTAATCCACGGATTGCCCGCGGCTTCAGCATCCACCAGGGCGTAGGCGTCACCATCGTAGCGTGCGATGCCACCGACTGTTATGCCGTGCGAAAGGACACGCACAGAATTGCTAAACGCCGCGACCAAACGCGCATCGTCAGGTGGCAATACATGGAAGGCAAATACGCCGTACGCACTCGAAATGTCGATGGTTGTGTCGTAGGTAACCTCACGTTCGGTGCGATTAATCATTTTGTGGAATACTCCGCGCTTTTCGTCCCAAAGATGCTCAAGAATGCCTTGCGCGACCTCTTTTGCACCCTGCCGATATCGACGTTCACTATCTTCTTTGCCGAGTGTCTTTGAAAGCTCGGCGGCGGCAATGAGAGCACCGTATACCGACGACGCAGTGTACGTGGACACGCCGCGTTTCTCTTCCCACAAATCATAGGATGGCTGGGGAAGTCCGGTGTCAGTGTTGCGGTATTTCAGCATGAATTCCGCCGCTTTTTCGACGAGCGGATTGAACATAGCCTCCAAAAATTCCAGGTCGTGACTAAAGCGGTAGTGCTCTCGCAGAGCGATAACGACGAGCGCGGTCTCGTCTTCTTGTATGGGCAATTGGAATTGCCCGTTTCGTATCCACGGATGCCACGACGAGCCGAGCGACGTATCCGGCAAATACTTGTGCATGAGATACCCCTCACTGCTGATTACCGTGCGACAAAATTCAAAGAAACGCTTGGCGACGTTGGTATCTCCCGCGGCATCAAGCGCAAGCGCGGCATACGCGGCATCGCGCGGCCATACGTACGAATAGGTGTCGAGACCATAATTGAGCATATCGGAGTCGACGGAAGCCAAGATGCCACCCTCGACATCGACATGCGCGCGTACAAACATGAGAGAGCGATTGAACAACGCGATGTGCTCTGGTGTAAGGCCAGTAAATTTTCTCTCGTATGCATCAATCCATGCTCTCCAGTAATCGCTGGCCGTGCGTATGAGATGTTCGGGAGTCTTTTTGGTAACGTACTGATGCAATTCTTGTGCCTCTGCGATTGATTTTGCCGCAGAAATAGAGTAATAACACACGCGAGATTGCTCTGGCGCATAAAAACCATACACGCCAATCACCGAATCAGCCGGACCGTGCTCGATAGGATTTTTGGACAGCACACCATCTTCCGCGTCGCGATGCGTGCCGTCGTGTCCCTGAAAGTGCGCAATCCCTGTCGCATAATCTTGGAACGGATCACCGTCGATTGAGGCACCGATGACAAAAACGCGTTTGCCTTTGTAATGAATGATTGAATGTGAGACAGGGTCAAAATACGCAGTGTCACCACCGTGCGATTTGTATATCTCAAATTGATGCGCAAAATACAATTTAATCTCGCGGGAACGATCTGATATGTTGTCGACAATGACGCGACGCAAAAAAACCGGTTGTTCGTTGTAAATAATATCTTTGAACGTGAGTTCAATCTGCAATCGAGGATGGTGGGCGACGATATGGCTTGCCAGCGCTTTTTCTTCACACGCGACGCGTATCTCCCAGCTCTTGTCCTCACCGAGCCAACTCAATTCTCCATCCACCCACACGCCGATGCGGTGGATATAATGCCCGCGTACATGATCTTCGAGTCCGACGTGCGGATAATATACATCACGCACAAGCCCGTCGGCATCAAGCGCGACGCACAATTCTCCATTTGATAAGACAATGGATCGGGACATGCTGACATTATATCAGTCAGAAAATGGAAAACCCCCGCACGGAAGGTTTTCCGGTTGGGGGTTGTTTGCCAACCTTCAATGAGAACTCAGGGTCTCCAGCACAAGACATAGGCGCTGGCGCCGAGAAATTTGACTTGCAGGAATGAGCCCGTGGAACCCGAATCAAACTCATGGATACGGAAGGTTACTGGCCATAACGCGGCCCGTATCTCGTCCATAATCTTGATCATCTCCGTGGGCAACTCTTTTGGATACCTTCGTATAGAGTATGAAGCCCTCCCGTTCTTCAGAGCCGTAGATACAAGATTCTCGAAGCGGCCACAAATATACCCATACGCGGTGAAAGCGAGAGCGCCCGGCTGGACAAGACTAACTTCCAAACACTGTTGTGCCTTTGGGTCATTCTTGATGCAATTTGTGTCGAGCACAAATTGTCCTCCCGCAGTGAGAATAAACCGTTCCACGTGTTGGTCGGGAATGGTCTGCACCGCAAGAGCGCGAAGAGTCGACGCCAGTCTCGTCGTTGCGCTTGTATGCCCGAAAAGATAGCGAAGTGCCCACTGGAGCCCATTATCGACAGCGGGGGGAGGCAAATCTCGCCCATCCCCATCTCCATCCGCTACTACGTTATTCGCCCCGTCATTTTCACTCATGCGACTTTCCCCCATAGAGAACCTGCGCTTCTTTTAACAAAGATTTATACTTGTGCCAAATTCAATCGGTAATGTGTACACATATATTGACGGTTCCCGTTAATATCCGGACATGGCAATCCATTAATATTCCCATTCTTCAGCGATAGCTTATAATTGGGAATATGGGGAAACTAGAGAATACATCTAGGAAGAGGAGGCGGAAACACTATGTTCGTCAAACTGTTCTCGGCATTATCGCTACTGCGGGAGTGCTTACGGTTGCGATGGTTGCACCCAATGTTTTACAAGCACTCCCCCACATTATGGGGAAGCAACGCTACAAGCTCGTGTTCCAGACAAAAACCGCCATCGGTCGTCTCGCGGTCAAAGAGCACATCCGGTTCGCTCATAAAAACGGAAAGAAGTACGTCGAGATAACCGATGCGGGTCGGCGCGCGCTCGTGCTTGAGGAGGCAAAAGCGATGCGGCTTGCTGGCACGAGGCGACGATGGGACAAACGATACAGGATGGTCATTTTCGATATACCGGAACGGCGGCGGAACGTGCGTGAACGCTTGCGTCGACTCATGCAAGGGTGCGGTTTTCTCTGTATACAGAAAAGTGTCTGGCTCTCACCGTATGATTGTGAGGAATTGATTGCACTCGTCAAGGCAGAACTCCGCATTGGGAAAGACGTGCTCTACGTCATTGTAGACAGCATCGAGAACGACGCATGGATCAAAAGACATTTCAATCTTCAATAACCGTATTCCGAATTTATGACGATAGCTTATGAATGGGAATATTAAACAAGGAGAACAGAGACCAGTAGAGCGGGTGCCTTTTATCCGGAGGGAGGGATGATACACTACGCTTATGAAAAAAGTCCTTGCGATATTAAATGTTATTTTATCCACCTCTGTAGGAGCAGGGTTCTCGTGGCTTTTCGTGTTTGGAATGGAATCTGGAGGAAAAGGGTCGGTTACTCTTTCCGAATGGATGTTCTTTGGATGTGGCTTGGTATTTCTAGCCATGAGCGCAACTGCTGGATGCATCGTGGCATTTAATGCATCTGGAACCAAGTCAAAATTATGGTCAGTTCTAGCGTTTGGATCCGTCGCTTTTGCCCTGTTTTCTTTCTTTGAAATATTTGCTCCTTATAATTCAACATGATCAGTTTCTAACGATACCATCGCTGACGTTAGGCCAAGACATGCGGTTGTTTCCCCACCCGCAAACGAAGGTCGGAGAGCGCGTTCATGTAGGCAATGTAGGCGTCGTAGGGTGATTCGTAGGGCGAGAAGTAGGCATGCACATCGCCATCGGCAAACCACTTGGTACACATGTAGTAGAAGTGATCGGAGGTCTGGAGCTTACGCCAGTCTTCGATGAGCCGAGCGTCGTTACCGAGCAATACCGCATCTTCGAGCGCGTAGAGGTTTTCGACTGCCGCTTTCTGCATCGGATTCCCTGTCCATGCGGTAAGATCGCGGTCAGTATCGGCCCACGTGAGCACGTGTGGTATATCAACAGTATCTTTTGGTTCGTACGAAGAAATGACTTCGGAAGGAGTCTTGAAATCAATACCAGAATTTTTGAGAAGCTCTCCGGGTAATGCGTCGAGAAACGCAAAGATGCCGGTATCTTCCCACTGGTGCTCACCGAAGGTTTCGTAATCCATAAATAAATTTACCGTGTCTCCGGGCGCCTCTCCTATCCAGTGCGCAAATTTTTCGCTCGTGAGCGGCCACTCGCTCCAATCACGCGAAGAAAAGCGGAATGCGATATCATCAGAAAAACGATAATTTTTCAAAAGGAGGGCGATTTTTTCAGTTCCCTTAGGGCGATACACATAATTCGGACTCCGCCATCCCAAGATGGGATCCCATCCTTCGGCGAGCACACCTGCATATCCTGCATTTTCTGCCCACGCGCCGAGATCGTTGCGATACGAAAGCTCTGTATTGCGAAAGACGCGCGGCCGGACGCCAAAAAGTCGCCGCACCGTATCGCGATGTTTGGTAACCTGCCGTTCAAATTCTGCAGGCGAATAGAAAAAAGCGAGCGAATGGTAGTAGGTTTCTCCCAAAATCTCTACCTGCCCTGTATCGACAATCTCTTTGAAGAGCCGTATGACTTCGGGAGCAAAGCGCTCAAGCTGTTCGAGTGCAATGCCAGAAAAGGAGAAAGAGACGCGCATCTGCGGATGGCGACGCAAAAGTTCGAGCAAGAGCGTTGTCGCGGGTATATATGATTTACGAGCGACCTTTTCGACGATACGGCGGTTGTTGAGGTCACTTTCGCTCCGATCATTGAAATATTCCGGATCGTTACCAACATCAAAAACGCGGTAGCGCTTGACGCGATACGGCTGGTGAACTTGAAAATAAAAACACACCGATTTCATACAATCGTACCGTCATTGTACACCGGAAAATACACACTTAGTGCACAAGTTCGTGCATAAGTGTATCTACTTTGCGTGCGGCGTCGGCCCACGTGAGATTGGCAACCTCGTATTTTGCATTTTCCGAAAGCGTGTTGCGGAGCCCCACGTGCCTCACGACAGAGAGAATTTTATTGGCCATCTCGTCGATGTCCCAAAAATCGACCTTGAGCGCGTGTTTCACTACTTCGGAAATACCGGATTGTTTGGATATGAGTACGGGTGTACCAGCTTTCATGGCCTCGAGGGGAGCGATTCCGAATGGTTCTGAGACGGAAGGCATGACGAAAAGATCGGCGGCGGCGTAGACTTCATCGCGCTCCGTACCTCCCAAAAATCCGGTAAAAAAGATCTTATCGGCAATGTGAAGGCGCGCGGCAAGATCCATCATCTCCCCTTCCATGTCGCCCGCGCCCGAGAGGACAAAAATCACGTCGGGGTCCTTCTCAAGCACACGCGCCGCGGCACGAATAAAATAATCAGGCCCTTTTTGGAGCGTGATGCGCCCCAAAAAGAGAACGACGCGTCGACCTGCCCGTTTCATTGAGCGCAGGAGCGGTAAGTTACCGACCGCTTTCGGCGCCGTCTCCTCATCAATGCCATTGTAAACCACGCGCACTTTCTCTTCGGGCACTCCGTATCGATCGACGATAATCTTTTTTGTATACTCGGATACCGCAATCACCGTGTCCGCCATGTGCATTCCACTGCGCTCAATAGCATACACATCGGCATTGGCATCCGATCCGCCTGAGCGATCAAATTCGGTCGCATGCACATGCGCGATCAAGGGCTTTCCCGACACACGTTTGGCAGAAACACCCGCACCAAAAGAGAGCCAATCGTGTGCATAAATAACATCAAAGTGTTCTTTCTGGGCGATTTGTGCACCGAAAGCGGCGTACCGCGCTACTTCGCTCAACAAATCCGATCCATAAATTGAATATTCGGTATTTCCATTCAACGCTCGATATCCATAGCTCTTGCTAGTGATGTAGGGTGTGAGCGAAGAATTGAATTGGTGAACGGTCATGGATGGCACATGTTCGGCAAAGACAAGTCGCGTCCATGGAGCTGAAATATCGACTTTTTTTGGCATAACAAAAATTACTTCGACACCAAGCGCTGAAAGCGCTTTGGTGAGTCCCAAACACGCAACACCCAAACCGCCGCTATTGAAGGGCGGAAATTCCCAGCCAAACATAAGTACGCGTGTTCTCATGGGAATACTGTACCTTAATCTTATCATGTACGTATGCTACCCTCACTGAATGGAATGCCCACGGGCCATATTATTTGACATTGACGAAACGCTTGCCGAAAGCTTTCAGCCGCCAACATCAGAAATGCTCGAAAAAGTGTCTCGCCTTGCGCGTGCGTGCCCTGTCGCACTCATATCAGGTGCAGGGTTCGAGCGCATCGAAAAAGATGTTCTCGCCCATTTCCCGTTTTCAGAGCGTCTCTATGTATTCCCCAACAGCTCTTCGCAGTGTTACCTATTCCAAAACGACAGGTGGCAGACTGAATACAATCTCACACTTACCGATACCGAACGAAATCACATCAAGAAAGCGCTTGAGGAGTTATTCGAGGAGCTTCCCATTGTCAAAGATGCACCACATTACGGATCGCAAATAATCGATCGCGAGGCGCAAGTTGCTTTTACCGTGGTTGGTCTTGATGCGCCACAGGATGTGAAAATGAATTGGGACCCTGACAAATCAAAACGATGCATTATTGTCGAACATTTACAGAAAAAAATCCCTGACTTCGATATTTTGATCGGTGGCGCATCCACCATCGACGTTACCCACAAAGGTATCAATAAGGCCTATGGCGTACAATGGCTTGCGCAGCGCCTCGGCATTGAGCCCAAAGAAATGTACTACGTTGGCGACGCACTCTATCCGGGCGGCAACGATTTCGTCGTCATCGAAACGGGCATCGCTACTCGTATAACAAGTGGACCTCATGAGACAATACACATCGTCGACGAGCTCCTCACCGCGTGCGCTGTTTAACCAAACGTAAATGTATAGGCTTTGAGACCTGGTTGAGAAATAATGAATTCAAGAAAATGGTCGCCGTAGGCAGAGTCTTCAATGACTTCGTAGAGTCGATTGTCGTTGACTGTTATGTAGCTCCTGCCGCTCTTGAAATGCACATCTTTGCCGGCGTACGAGGCATCGAGTGGTTTGCTGTCGCGAAGCACTTCTACTTCAAGAGGTCCGCCACTTCCGGAACCAGCAACAAAATAGACGCTCTTGGCACGATAGCGGTAATCAATGCGAGAACTTCCGACCTCGCTGTTACCCACCTGCAGTGGCGTTTCCGCGTACTCAGGCGTTATATTCCACGCACCGACGAGATACAGAGTATTTTGCCGCACCGTTATCGGCTCTTGGAATGAGAAGGTGCCGGTAGTGCCCGGGGTGCCGCTCCCAAAAAATTCATTACGAGCGGCACCAAAATACGTTTCGCGCGAGCCGAGCTGGGTTGGGTCGACACTCACTGGAGTGAGCGGTTCCGCTAGTCCAGCGAACGGCATCACAGTACCCAATCGTGCTGCACGCTCGGCAAGAGCCCTTTGAATCGCCTTTTCTGCCTCATCATAGCTCCCTTCACCCGCATGGTCGTAGACAATAAAACCGTCGATGTCGATGAGATACTTGCGCGGCCAAAACTGATTGCCAAAAACATTCCACGTAGCATATGTGTTGTCAAGCACGACAGGATACGTGATACCAAATTCTGTCACTGCCGTTTGCACATTTTTTTGCACGCGCTCAAAGGCAAATTCCGGCGTATGCACGCCAATAATTTCAAGTCCTTGATCTTTATATTTTTCGTACCATGCCCTCAGGTACGGTAGCGTGCGTTGACAATTGATGCATGAATACGTCCAAATATCGATGAGTACGACTTTTTTGCCTTTGAACTCACTTATCGATATTGGCGTACCCGTGTTGATAAAGCCTTCTATCCCAGCCAATTCTGGTGCGCTTTGATACCTTTTTTCTTTTTCTGCCAATGAAAGTATCTCTGTAGATGTTGCGGTCGGTGGATTTTCTTGTCTAGACTCACGCACGAGAAGCCGCTGTTCGATAAAAGTTAGATCAAAACCATGGTCAAGGAGCCATGCTTCCGTCTTCGCCATGGTACCCGTTGCTACGGCAATGCCGACCACAACAAATATCACTCCGAGACTACGTCGAAACCATCCTCCCGGTTCTATCGCAACGCCCAGCGCATCGACCAATTTTTGTCCGGCAAGTGCAATAATCAAGAGGGACCCTGAAAGTCCGAGCGCGTACGCGATAAGGTCGACAAAACCCATTGCAAAGCTTGCGGGCAATACTGTCGCGAGGATAACAAAGTATGTCGGACTGCAACTTGAAAAAACGGGCCCGAGTGCCGCGCCCATGATGATGTCACCGATAACTGAATTTTTTTGATATCCGGTCGAGAGTAGCGTATTGGACTTGCGATTGAGGAAATTGACAAAGGGAAGGCCATTCCACAAATGTGGGAAAAACATCACAATGCCGAATATGACAAGAATAGTGCCCGAAAATAACTGCCACGCAGACTGTGGCACATCAATAAACGCAGTGCTTGCCTTGAGGAGGAGCGTAAAGAGAATGACCGAAACGCCGAGCGACGCACAAATAACATATGCTTTTTTGTGAGACCCGCCTGCAACAGATCCTCCGACAATAACCGGCAAGAGTGGCAAAACGCACGGCGCGAGGGCTGTCAAAATTCCTGCGATGAATGAAATGAGGAGAAAAATCATATCGAACGACTTATGCTCACAGTATAGCGCATAGAGAACAACGCGAGCGATCCTCTGCGGTATAATCTTTGCATGACATTGAGAGATAGAATCGCAACGTTTATCAGGGGAGATGCAGTGGATGACGCTGATTCGATAAAAAAGTATTCTCACGACACCAGTATCTTTGAACGCATACCGAAAGTGGTGGTTTTCCCCCGTAATGCCGACGATGTTTCTGCCGTGGTGAAATTTGTGTACGAAGAAAAATCTCGCGGTGAAGATATTTCAATCGCCGCGCGAAGCGCAGGCACCGACATGACAGGAGGTCCGCTTACCGATTCTATTTCACTTGTTTTTACTAAATACATGAATCACATCGGGGCAATCGAAAAAGATTGCGCCACAGCAGAGCCGGGCACGTATTACCGCGACTTCGAGAAAGCAACGCTCGCAAAGACAGGCGCGCTTGTCGCATCCTATCCCGCGTCGCGTGAATGGTGCGCTATCGGCGGAATGGTCTCCAATGATTCGGGGGGAGAATTGACTCTGCGATATGGGAAAACACACAACTACGTGCGGTCGCTCGACGTCGTGCTCTCCGACGGCTCACGGGCAACACTGCGCCCACTCTCACGCGGCGAATTGGAAGTAAAAAAACGCGAGAATACGCTCGAAGGCACTATCTATCGCGAGGTCCACTCGTTGATAGAATCACACGAAATCGAGATCAAAGCGGCACAACCGCGCGTATCAAAAAACTCTGCCGGATACGCTTTGTGGAATGTGCTCGATAAGAAAAAAGGCAGTTTCGACCTTACCCAGCTCGTGACGGGCTCTCAAGGTACGCTTGCCATCGTCACGTCAGCTACCCTCGGATTGGTAACAACAAAAAAGCATCGCGCCATGCTTGTAGTCTTTCTATCGGATATCGAAATTCTGCCGGACATTGTGCATCGTGTATTAAAACTTGAACCGGAATCGTTTGAATCATACGACGATCATACCTTTAAATTAGCCGTGCGTTTTATCCCCCAAATCATTGGGCAACTCGGTCTTATCAAGATGATTCGACTCGGCATAGCATTCATTCCCGAGGCGTTGATGGTGCTTCGTGGAGGTGTGCCGAAGCTCGTTTTGATGGCAGAATTCGCCGAAGACAGGGCGGAAGACGCTGTCGAAAAAGTACGCGACGCTCGCATGGCTCTCAAGGGTCTCGCCGTGCGGACTAAGATGGCGAGTAGCGAGATCTCTGCCGCAAAGTATTGGGCAATCCGGCGCGAAAGTTTTGCGCTTTTGCGAAAGAATTTGCGCGGACTATACGCGTGTCCATTTATCGATGACCTCGTTGTTCGGGCAGAAGATTATCCTCACTTTATTCCCGAGCTCAACGCCCTCCTCTCAGAGCACCACCTGCTCTATACCATTGCGGGACACATCGGCGATGGAAATTTTCACATCATACCTCTCATGGACTTATCAATAGAAAAAGATCGGAAAGAAATTCTCGAACTCCAGCCAAAGGTGTATGCACTCGTAAAAAAATTTGGTGGCTCAATCACGGGAGAACACAACGATGGCATTATCCGCACACCGTATCTTCCGCTCATGTATGGCGAAAAGATATGCGCGTTGTTTGCTGAAGTAAAAAAGATATTCGACCCACTCGGCATATTCAACCCAGGCAAGAAAATTGGCGGTACAATAGAGGATATAGAAAAATATATGATTAAACATGGATAAAACGCTCCGCGGCCAAATTTGGCAAATCATCGGAATATGTATCTTGGCACTCTGTCCATTCGTCGCCTCGGCACACGAAGTCTACGTGCTCGACGAACATACAATCGCTACCGCACTCTCAACAGATTCCCCTAACCCATTTACCGCATATATCGGCAATGAATACGACTTCTTTCTCTGGGGGCTCATTTCTTTTATCGTAATGTCGACTGTTCTCGCGGCTTCAGCATTTCACTTTTTTGAAAGACAGGCGGGACCGTTTTTTGCATACATCAAACGCTTCGCGCATCCTATTGCGCGCACAACCGTCGGACTCTGTCTCATCGGATTTGGTCTTTCTGGCGCGCTATTTGGAACAGAGCTCCCGTTCGACGCTTTGTTTGGGCCGCTTTCTGCAGTCGCACAAATACTCTTTTTCATCGCGGGTGCCGCGAGCATCGTCGGGATATACACACGATACATTGCGTTGGTCATGATTGGGATTTGGGCATACGCCGTGAGTGTATTTGGTTCTTATATCCTCACCTATACCGATCACCTTGGCGCATACATACTCCTCTTTGCGCTCGGCAGTGGCATCTCCTCCGCCGACTACGCTCTCAAGAGCGGTAATCTTCCCTCATTTCTCGAAACATTGACGCGTGTTATACGGCCGTATTCATTCCCGATATTACGGATACTTTTTGGTTTTGGAATTATGTTTGCCGCCATCTATGGGAAATTCGTCCACAGCGAGCTCGGACTCCAAACCGTCGTTCAACATAATCTCACTGATTACTTCCCTTTCGAACCGCTCTTTATCGTCCTTGGCGCACTCATCATAGAATTCTTGGCGGGGCTGATGATACTCCTCGGCGTCGCGGTGCGCTGGACGGGTGTTTTCCTTATCTTTTGGCTCACGCTTTCGCAAATATATTTCGGCGAAATATGGTGGGTGCATGTAGTCCTTTTCGGCATCGGACTTGCCATATTCTGCCACGGCTACGACCGCTACTCCCTTGAGGGAAGATTCTTAAAACGACACAATCTCGAGCCGGTGCTATAGTTCTCTCGGACCAGCACAAAGGAGGCTGCCATGCTGTTAATCAAAGACCCTGCACATACTCGAGTTGGCGTGGTCGTGTACGCGTCAGAAGAAAAACCGTGTTCGACCTCCTTCACTGTCTATGGAGTCAGACTCCAAGGGACTGCGCCGTATTCAAACGAATTCATCGTTTGCGACCTTGCAGGCAACGTCATCGACTTCAGTGAATTAGATGGGAGGAGAATTACCAGGGTACTGAATGTGCCTGCTGGAATGTGTTTGATTCCAGTCCATCAATTCGGATGGGATACGGTGCAGGGAGGAATGGCTGGTGTGTACGTCGTGTATACCCCAGATGGCCGCATCTTGATCGATCTCGCTGTGAAAGATGGTTCAGACATGTATTACCATGCCGACGACTCTCTTTTTTGGACCGACCGATGGAAGAGCAACGGTCGCGTACTCGAGGGGAACCCGCAGGACATTCTCGCCGCGTTCTGCGCATCCGCGAACTGCCGGATTTGCGATCTGATATTCGTTCTATGCAAATCCTGAGCAACGGCCTGGGGCGGGCCTGAATCAACTGATTCAAATCGTCCCACTACTTGAGTGCACGAAATTCGCGCTTTCAAGCAGAAGGTTTCCGCACAAACAACATGAGTACGATGAGAAATGCGAACGCGGTAATTGCCATCATGGGGTAGGTGATGTAGCCAAATTCCAAGAAGAAAATCTGCGCACAACTCACTCCCCCTTCCGAAGGGCACGGGAGCGCACCCGATGGGTACATTTGGAGCAGGTGGTGGTAGATGCCAATGCCGAGTCCGACGACCGACAACGCAATGGAATAATCAGCGATGCTCCTTTCCTTTTTCCACAGGGCGAGCGCGAAGAGCACGACTTGTGGGTAGAGAAATGCTCTCTGCCACCAGCAAAGTGGACACGGTGGCAAGCCAAAAATACTCGAATGAACGACGGTCATGCCACTCGCGGCAAGCGAGAGCAAAAATCCAATCCACAATCCCCACCGCGAGAGCGAGGCGGCTACATCCTTTAGGTCGGGAAATTTATTTTGCAGAAAATACAGTGCGAGCAATCCTGCGGTACCAATCTGCATCGCGATCGTGGCGAGCGCGCAGGCGTAATTAATCGCCTCAACAGACATACTATTGCGGGAGCGGACATCCACTGGCTTCAGAAATTTCCTTGAGGGTGTGCTCTCCCGAAAAAGTCTTGCCATTGGGGAACACCCACGTCGGATAACTTACAATACCTTTATCTTTGCACACTTGAATCTGACCTTTTCCATCGGGAGTCGAGCATTCGGTATACGGCATGTATTTGGCGGCCGAGCCAAACATCCCCTTGGTCCGCTGACAATGAGGACACCAAAACGCACCGTACATGACGGTGCCATTGTCCTTCAGGCATTGTGCAAAAGAATCCAGCTTGTTTGGTCGCGCGGACACAACAAAAGAAGACCCGATACCGATTACAATGAGAGCAATAATAATTCCCCAAAAGATGAGAACGCCTCTCTTCATGGGGACATGATACATCAAAAATGTATCAATGCAAAAGATTTATTCTCCATGTACAATACCTCCATGAACACCCCCATCGAAGAAGTGGAGAAAGCACTGCATATCGAAGATGTGGATCGAGATTTTCTCCTCCGTATCGTCCAGCCTGGGCTTAGTGGACTCATGGATGGCTCTATATCCACACTCGCGCCACTTTTTGCCGCCGCGTATGCCACAAACAATCCTCACGTGGCGCTTCTTGTCGGTACTTCAGCGGCGGTCGGTGCCGCTATCAGCATGGCGTTTACAGAAGCTCTCTCCGACACGGGCGAGCATACGGGCCGCGGCCACCCCGTAATACGAGGCGGAATCGTTGGTGTCATGACCTTTCTCGGTGGCATTCTTCACACGCTCCCCTTCTTGCTCACGAATCTAAACGCGGCGTTGTATCTTGCGTACATGGTGGTCGGTCTCGAACTTGTCGCTATTGCATATATTCGTTACCGATATTTTAAGACGAGTTTTTGGTTCTCTGTTGTGCAGGTTGTCTTCGGAGGAGCATTGGTCTTTGCGGCAGGTCTTCTCATCGGTAGTGCTTGATTTTTAAGATTCCATCCAATGAAATCTTCAAGATCAGGGGGAATTTCTCCAAGAAATTCACACTAGAGGTGTACTTCCGCAGTACATTTGCATCCAATCGGTCGGATATATTTGTCAAAATACTCCGAGCCGTAATCGAGCGTGAGCTCTTCACCCGAGAAAATATCACGCGCCGCGTAGATCATGATGCGCCCGTCATCAAGCTCTGCTATACAATTGGGCTCGCATGCGTGATTGATGAATCCGGCGGTATTTTCCGGCACTTGTCCGTCAATAGTCCATTCGTCGTCGACGAGAAAAAGATACCGCGATTTCGTCACCTCTTCGGCCGTCCCGCTCGGAATGCGCTTACCTGTGTATTCCAAAACAAAATCCCCTTTTGGCACCATATATACTGCGAACAATCCTTCCCCCACTCCAGGAAATGAGTTTTTGATTGCAAAACGCGAATCGGCAGTGAGCTTCATACAAAGTAGTATCTCTCGTTTGGAAACTTTTTTCCATATCCTCTATGTATGCCGACCGGACAGGATTGGGGAACACCAAAAAACGTACGCAATGTTTCTTTCCAAGGACTTTCGTCTCGTCTATTTTCGTGCATAATGAGAGACATGGTCAAACGTGATGCTCCGTCACTTGAGTCGTATAAGGGTGTGCGGGATTTTTATCCCGAAGACCAATTCGTACTTCGCTATCTCTTTGAACACATGGAACGCGTCTGTGAGCTTTTTGGCTACGAAGAATATGGCGCAAGCATTCTTGAGCACGCAGAACTCTACCGTGCAAAAACATCTGATGAGATCGTCAACGAACAAACTTATACCTTCACCGATCGCGGCGGGCGCGAAGTCACGCTCCGCCCCGAAATGACACCTTCACTGGCGCGCATGATTGCGGCCAAATCGCGCGACATCGTAATGCCCGCACGCTGGTACACGATAGCCAATGTGTTTCGCTACGAGCGACCACAACGTGGTCGCCTGCGTGAACACTGGCAACTCAACGCTGACATTATCGGATCGGATTCTGTAGAAGCCGATGCGGAAATTATCGCTGTTGCGCATGGAGTCTTGCGGAGCATGGGAGCCGATGAACACGATTTTGAAATACGCGTCTCCGATCGACGCATTCTCGACGCACTCTACGAACGACTTTCCGTCAGTGAAGCAGCTCGAGCGGCCGTCACGCGTATTCTTGATCGTCGTGAAAAAATTGAGAATTTTCCTACCTCACTTGCAGAGATCGTAGGGGCCGAGAGTGCCAATGCTCTTATCGAAGAACTCGACAGGACGACATCGACTGCATATCTCGAAGATTTGCGGATTCGGCTTGGTTATATGGGAATACACAATATGGTGGTCGACACCAAGATTACCCGTGGATTTGATTATTACACGGGTATGGTATTTGAAGTGTTTGATACACACGAAGACAACAATCGCTCGCTTTTTGGTGGCGGTAGGTACGATGGACTCTTGGCGCAGTTTGGAGGCGAAAAGATTCCTGCCGTTGGTTTTGGGATGGGCGACGTGACGGCGCGCAATTTTCTCGAAAGTCACAATCTTATGCCCACCTACGCTCCCGCCACAGAGATCATGATATGTGTTGTCGAAGAAGAAGCTACTGCGCACGCGATCAAGCTCGCGCAAGACCTGCGGCGTGAAGATATTCCTGTTGCAGTCAACTTCTCCGGTAAGCGCATTGGTGATCAGATACGGTCAGCCGATAAAATGAAAATTCCGCTTATCATCGCCGTGGGCACGAAGGAGCGCGATAGTGGCCGCTATACCATCAAAAATCTCGCCACGGGGCACGAAATGACACTTGCGGCAGAAGCGATCCCTGGTCACGTTTTTTCGGCTCTCGGATGATGAATGTGAATTAATCAGTATGCAAACTCCCCGGATTGTCGTCTTTGATATTGAGACCGCCAATTGGTTCTCAGAAGTCGGCGGCAGTAATCCGGCGGATCTCTCAATTGCACTCGTCGGTATCCATGATTCCGAGACTGGTTATGCAAGCTTCGTTCAATCCGAACTTCCGAAGCTCTGGCAAATATTGGAGAAAACAGACATTCTTGTAGGGTACAATTCCGATCATTTCGATATTCCATTACTCAACAAATACTACCCGGGTGATCTCTCTAAAATAAAGTCTGTCGACCTTCTCAAGGAGATACACGCTTCGCTTGGTCGACGCCTCAAGCTCGATGCAGTCGCCGATGGCACTCTCAAAGAAAAAAAACTGGACGGAAAAAATGGCCAGTCAATCGTGTGGTGGCGAGCGGGAGAGATTGATAAAGTAAGAGAATATTGCCTCAAAGATGTTGAGCTCACAAAAAAAATATTTGATCATGCACTCGAAAAAAGACATGTAAAATACAGAGAGCTTGGTAAGACGCGGGAAGTACAGCTTGATACATCTCAGTGGCTCACCACGAATATTCGACCGATGACGTTTACGATCGGCTTTTGATCAAGGTGAAACAGTAGTTTCTTCCTGACCTTTTAATTTGTAGTAGACTCTGCCGCCAAAACGCAGGTCGATGTATTCGATTCGATCTTCTTTCCCTTGCAAGACGCTCGAAGAAAGTACGAGCTGGAGATTGTGGACAAGACGATTCACGTCTTCCCCAAACGATGCCTTGATATAAAATCCCGAAGAGAGTGGTATCGAAAAGTCTTGATCATTGTCGATAGTCGCTCCACGCGGGGCAAAGTTCGCTTGTGACAGTACCCTGAGAAGAGATGCGATCCCGGGGAAGTGTGCGGGGGCAAACTGACGACCCATGGGATCACCGTTAAAACCTCCGTGGAATACATAGCTGGTTTCCGCTATTGGAATAGTACTCGTGCTCTCTGCCGCCAATCGTTCGAATACAAACCCCTCTGTATCAAGTAGATAACAATCTCCCGTTTCATCTCCTTGCGGAGATTGTGCACACCATCGGGCAAATGCTGTACGTTCGACTACCGACACAGCTACGGCGGTCGCAAACATTGATTCGCGGGTTATTTCGGCGCTTTTAATGCGAGGAAAGTGTTCGACAATACTTTTGGCGATTTTTTTCTCATCAAAAAGGAAAATATTTTCTCGGGAGAGAAATGTGTTGGCTTCACTGCGAATTTGAGACTCGGCATACGCTTGCACCAAGTGCGGAGATACACCTTCTGCACCCGCCACCGAAACAGCTCCTACGGTGAGTGACGGGAGATATGAAATATATCCAATACTCCAGACGGCAACGCCAAGCAAAACGAGTGCTACCACAACACCAATGAGGCGTGCGCGCCTCCGGCGCGCACGCAATGGCACGCGCTGTTTCTTTTCGGGAAATCGGATCGGCGTACTCGAGTGAGCCACACGCGCAGACCGATTCCGCAAGTCAACGACTCGATGTGATGACATCTTTGCCCATATAACCCCGCAGGACGTCGGGGATCGTTATCGAGCCATCTGCACGCTGATTGTTTTCGACAATCTGACACAGAATGCGCGGCAAAGCGAGCGCGGTGTTGTTGAGTGAATGCGCGTAGCGAATCGTACCCTTTGCATCGCGGTATCTGATATTGAGGCGACGCGTTTGGAAATCATGAAAATACGATGAGGAATGTGTCTCGCGATATCTCTTCTCACTCGGCATCCATGCTTCAATGTCATATTTTTTTACCTGTCCCAGTCCTAAATCTCCCCCGCAATTTACGACAACATGATATGGGAGCTTCAGTTCTTGCAACAATTTTTCGGAATTTTCAGTCAGTATTTCGTGCCATCGCACCGATTCTTCGTGTGAAGCTTCTGATATGACAACTTGTTCGTATTTTACAAACTCGTGGATACGGAACACGCCTTTTGTGTCTTTGCCATGACTACCCGCTTCGCGGCGAAAACATGGCGAGAATGCAAAAAACTTCAATGGGAGATCTTTTGCATCCAAAATTTCGTCCATGTACATGCCCATCATCGCCACCTCTGCGGTACCCGCGATATACTCGCCGTCTTGCGTTTTGTACAGATCTTCTTCCGACTGCGGCAAATACCCCGTACCGACAAACGCTTCACGGCGCACAAGCGAAGGCACGATGACGGGAATGAAACCCTTTGAGTTCAAAAAATGATCTTCGACAAATCGTTTGAGTGCCCATACGAGTCGTGCACCGTCGTTTTTCAAAAAATATCCACGAAAGCCTGCCACCTTGGTGCCACGCTCGAAATCCGCCATGTCATGGCCGAGCATAAGATCGACATGATTTTTTATCTCAAAGTCGAATTTTGGTATTTCTCCCCATGTCTTTACTTCTTTATTTTCGGCATCCGACTCGCCTTCCGGCACCGAAATGTCCGGCACATTAGGTACCATGAGCATGAGTGAGCGCCATTCTTTCAAAATTTCCTGCATAGACTCCTCGGCAATCTTGAGTGTGTCTTTAACGCCTTGCATACGTGCAATCAACGCCTCTCGTTCGGTCGCCGAAGCTTTCGCAATGGAGTCAGAAGCAACATTTTGCTCTGCGCGTTTGTCATCTATTTTTGATTGCAATTCGCGCCGTTGCTCATCGAGTACAACCAAGCGTTCGATGTCGACCTCGATGTGCTTTTTGCGCGCCCCGTCGACTACAATGTCTTTATTTTCGCGAATAAACTTTATATCCAACATGCTAGGATAATACCATTATGAACGCTCGTGCCAAAGGGGAATTACAAGAACTCTCAGCCTCTGAATTTCCACCTCTTTTACAAGAGATCTCCGACCCTCCAAAAAAGCTCTTCCAGCGAGGGCATATGCCGAGCTTCGACAAAAAATGGCTCGCTGTGGTCGGCTCGCGCGCCTATACACCCTACGGCAAACAAGCGGTCGATTATCTCATCGGTGGGCTCGCGAATTATCCCGTGGTCATCGTAAGCGGACTTGCGTACGGCATCGATACAGAAGCGCACAAGGCCGCGCTCAAATACGGCCTCCAAACGGTCGCGGTGCCCGGCAGTGGCTTGAATTGGGATGTTTTGTATCCAAAGGCCAATCAGGGGCTGGCGCGTGAAATTCTCGCATAGGGTGGCGCTCTTTTGTCGGAAGAAAAGCCCGACACGATGGCGGCGGATTGGACATTCCCAAAGCGTAATCGAATTATGGTAGGACTCTCGAATGCAACGCTCGTGGTAGAAGCCAAAGAAAAATCGGGCACGCTCATCACCGCAAAGCTCGCCGTGGAATATAATCGCGATTTGCTTGTCGTACCTGGCTCAATATTCAGCGATTCCAGCAAAGGCGCGCACCAATTTCTGCGTCTGGGCGCGCAAGCGGCCACTTCACCGCACGATATTTTGCAAACGCTCGGACTCTCTGAAGTCATGCCCGCCGCACTCGCGCTTCGCACCGATCTCTCCGAGAAAGAAATTAAGGTGCTCGAAATCATCGCCTCTCCTCTTCCACGCGATGAACTCGTTCGAGCACTTGCACTCCCCATCACCGAAGCCAACGTCTTGCTCTCCACCATGGAGATAAAGGGGCTGATTGTGGAGAGTTTAGGAGTGGTGCGCAACGCTTAATGGGGTGTCGATTGCTGTTGCCGTAAATGGATCAACGCCTGAATCCACAAAATTCTGTGTCGGGGGAAAAAGCGGCTTGGGGAGATTGTCCCAGGGGAACCATTCCCAAGTTTCAAACGTATCTGGCTCGGCCAATCGTGCCTCGCCTGATTTCCAATCCGCAGCAAATTCAAGCGTAATGAAGTGACTACCAACTTCGCGCATAATGTCGTTGGTGACACCAACCATTCGAAGATTTTCAACTTCAATGCCGGCTTCTTCCATTGTCTCGCGACGAGCACATTCGTATACATCTTCGTACATTTCGAGCTTGCCACCGGGGGTGCACCATGTGCCGCGCCCAAATGCATTCAAACGCTTGCCCATCAATATTTTCCCGTTTTTTCTCACGTACACGCAAGCACCAACATGCGGATAATCTTGACTCATACTCACCGCATTGCTTCGATGCCGGAAGTGATTTCGGAAACTTCGCGCGTGATAGACGCTTGGCGCACTTTGTTGAAGGTACGCGTGAGGCCTTTTGCCATGTCTTTCGCCTTATCTGTCGCGCTCTTCATGGCGACCATACGCGCAGAGTGCTCCGAAGCCTTCGATTCGAGCAATGCGTGAAAAAGAGCGATATTGAGAAGCTTTGGCAATAATTCGGAAAGCACCGTATCCGCGTTGGGTTCGATAGTATATCCCGTTGGCTTTGCCGTGCTCGCGTCGTGCACCGAAGAAGGCGCATATTTACCCCGTGCCGGTCGAATGCCTGCCACCAGCTCTCCCACCATGGCCGATGTAATCGGAATGATGTGTCGAAGTGTCGGCTGTTGTTCGAACGTCGAGAGAAAATTTTGATACACCACAACGCACGCACCAACTTCACCTGCGGCGTGCCATTCTAATATCTTGTCGGTGGCGGCGCGTAATTCGATTTCCGAGACCCCATCCGACACGTTTTCGTGCTTTATACGAACGTCATACCCACGACTTGCAAAATAATCGCCCCCGCGCCGTCCAAATGCGATTATTATTACCTGATCTTTCGGGAGACCGAGCGCCGTCAATTCCTGCTCAATTTTGCGTATGACGCCGCTGTTGAGCGATCCCGCAAGTCCTTTGTCGCTCGTAATGATGACAACGCACGTTTTGTCGCCCGCACCATCATGCCGCATGAGCGGATGCCGTGCGATATCTACCGTCCCCGAGAGACGCTCAAGCACCGAGAGTGCCGCGGCCGCGTACGCGCGGCCGCTCAAAGCGCGTTCTTGTGATTTGCGCATTTTGACCGCCGAAACGGCCTCCATCGCGCGCGTAACAGACCCCGTCTTTTTGTAGGACAGGATTTTGAGTTTGATGTTCTTAAGCGAAGCCATGTTAGATTTTGTTGTGAGCGTTAGCGAACTAGAAAATCTTACATCCTGAGCGA
>CAYGMC010000006.1:0-39694 GCA_964351105.1 uncultured Candidatus Saccharibacteria bacterium
TCGGAGCTGAACGACCTCTATCGTCGCGTCATCAATCGCAACAATCGTCTCAAGCGCCTTCAGCAGATCAATGCGCCGGAAGTAATTTTGCGCAACGAAAAGCGCATCTTGCAGGAAGCGGTCGACGCACTGCTCGACAATTCCATGCGTCGTGGAGCCGGTGTATCCGGTATTTTGGGTGGCCGTCGTCGCGCGCTCAAATCTCTTGCCGATTACTTGAAAGGCAAGCACGGATATCTTCGCCAAAATCTTCTCGGTAAACGTGTCGACTACTCTGGTCGTTCGGTCATCGTTGTCGGACCCGATTTGGCGCTCGACGAGTGTGGTTTGCCGAAACACATGGTGCTCGAGCTCTTCCGCCCCTTTGTGATACACGGCCTTCTTGCGCGCGAGCTTGCGTACAACATTCGCGGCGCAGGCCGATTGATCGAAGACGAATCACCCGAAGTGTGGCCGATTCTCGAAGAGGTGATTAAGAACAAATACGTATTGCTCAATCGTGCGCCCACGCTTCACCGACAATCAATTCAGGCATTTCGCCCTGTCCTCATCGAAGGTAATGCCATCCAAGTACACCCGCTCGTGTGTCCTGCGTACAACGCCGACTTCGATGGCGACGCGATGGCTGTGCACGTGCCGCTTTCTGAAGCCGCACAAATGGAAGCCGAGAAAATAATGTCGGCCAACAAAAACGTCCTGAAGCCAGGTTCGGGCGACGTTGTCGTTGCGTCCAAACTTCTCGACATCGTGCTCGGCTGTTATTGGATGACCAAGTCGGTCAGCGGCCTCAAAGGCGAAGGCACGGCATTTCCTTCTACGAATGCGGCGATAACTGCCCACGATTTTGATGCTGTCGATCTGCGCACCAAGATAAAAGTCTTGCCCAGTGACAGCAAAAAGTACGCACAATTCGGCGGTGCTATTTTCGAAACGACCGTTGGCCGCCTTTTGTTCAATTCCGTTTTGCCGAGCGACTTCCCGTACCTCAATGAGGAAATAACCAACAAGCGCATGGGTGCTTTGGTGCAGAGCCTCGTTACGCACTACAGCCTCGATGGCATACCCGCAATTCTCGACAAGATAAAGCAGTTTGGATTCCGCTATGCGACGCACGCAGGTATTACATGGTCAATTTCTGACGTCATCGTGCCCGAAATCAAAAAAGAATTGATAGCGCAGGGTCAAACATCGGCGGCGCAGGAACAAGAAAATTATCTTTCTGGTCTTCTTACCGAAGATGAGCGAAAGCGCATGACCATCGAGATTTGGGCCAAAATTTCGGGCGAGTTGCGCAAGCATGTAGTGGATGCGCTTGATAAAAACGGCTCGGTGCACGACATGATCACCTCCGGCGCACGTGGTTCGGTCGTACAGTTGCACCAAATGGTCGGTATGAAAGGTCTCATCACCAACCCGCGCGGTGAAATCATCGAGTTTCCCATTCGTTCTTCGCTCAAAGAAGGTCTCACACCAATCGAATACTTTATCTCCACGCACGGTGCGCGCAAAGGCTTGGCCGACACCGCGCTCAACACCGCGCGCGCGGGGTACCTCACGCGCCGACTCTTTGATGTTGCGCACGACGTGGTCATTCTCGAAGCCGATTGTGGCACCAAAGATGGTGTAACGATTCTCCGTCCAGGCAAGGAAAATATCGGTGGCTCATTTTCCGAACGTATCATGGGTCGCGTGCTTGCAGAAGAGGCTTCAGGACAAAAGCGCAATGCGCTCATCTCGCGTGATGAAGCAAAAAAGATAGAAGACGATGCGTCGGTCAAAGAAGTAGTCGTGCGCTCTCCGATGACGTGCCGTGTGGCGCGCGGAGTATGTCAAAAGTGTTATGGAATGGATCTCTCTTCGGGCGAAATGATTGATCTCGGAGAGGCAGTGGGAGTGGTAGCGGCGCAAGCGATTGGCGAGCCAGGCACCCAGCTTACGATGCGCACCTTCCACACAGGAGGAGTCGCAACCGCAGGTGGAGACATTACTATGGGTCTGCCGCGCGTCGAAGAGATTTTCGAGTGTCGTATGCCAAAGAGCCCTGCGCTCATTGCACGCGTCTCGGGTGTCGTTTCAGACATTGTTCGCGAGGGCGAAGATCAAATCATCACCATCCTTCCCGACACTGCTTCTGTTAAAACGGGCAAGGCCGCAAAGAAGGAAACAGAATATCTCGTCTCGCCCGTTCGACAAATTATTGTCAAAAAAGGCGCGAGTGTCGAAAAAGGGGATTTTCTCACCGACGGTTCTGCCGATCTCGACGAACTCTATCTCTTGGCAGGCAAAGAGAGCGCACAAGAATATATCATTGCGGAAATCACGCGCATCTACGAGCTTCAGGGTGTTTCGACAGCGCGCAAGCACCTCGAGATTATCGTGAAGCAGATGTTTAGCAGGGTTGGAATCTCGCATCCGGGCGACACGGGAGTATCGGGCGGTGAAATTATTGCGGACTTCAAGTACGAAGAGCTCAACAAAGAAGCAAAAGAGTCTGGAAGGGAACTGGCAAAGGGCAAACAACTTTTACTCGGTATCACCGAAGTCTCGCTCACACGTGCGTCATTCCTCTCGGCAATCTCCTTCCAAAACACGCCCCGCAAGCTCGCAGAAGCCGCTGTGGGCGGCGCAGTAGATCACCTCGTGGGTCTCAAGGAGAACGTCATCATTGGTCGCCTTATCCCTGCTGGTACCGGCTTTGCTGGCTCCAAAAAGCACGCAATGATCGAAGAAATGGAAGCAGGATTCGCCGCAAACGCGCCGGCAGAAGAAGATTCTGTAGCCAAATAAGTATCTCTTATTAAATCAAAACGCCGCCCAAGCAGGGCGGCGTTTTGCATGAGTCGAAACTCAAAAGTTGCACATTTTGAAGATTTTTGTTCTAATCCTGCGGGCTCGGATCACTGGGTCTGAAACAGAGAAAGGGTTGAATGATGAAACCGTTGAAGTGGTGCCTTGATTCCGCTGATCCAAAGGAATATAAGGACTGTGTGCTGTCAGGTCTTATCCAGGCGGGGACCACGAACCCAAGTCTCGCCAGCAAAATGGGCATGTCGTATCGTGCGATTGTCGATCGCATTCTCGAAATTCTTCCGGAGGGCATGGATCTCTCCGTTGAAGTACTCCCCACGGATTTCGACGGCATGAAGACCGAAGCGGTCATGTGGGGAGGTCTCGATAAGCGAATCGTCGTCAAGATTCCGATTATCGGGTTGCCAGAACTCGGTGATGGTCTCAAGGCGGTGGAGTTTTGCACCTACCACAAGATTCGTACGAACGTCACGCTGTGTTTCGACCCATGGCAGGCCTATGAAGCCGCTCTCGCTGGCGCAGCGTTCATCTCACCGTTCGTCGGTCGGCTCGACGACATAGCTCCGGATTTGGACATCGGGCTTCAGCTGGTCCAGCAAATCAGGCAACTGTACGACCAGCGCAAGATCCCGACCGAGATCCTGTTCGCTTCGGTACGGAGTCTTCGCCATTTGCGGCAGGCCTTGTTCTCGGGTGCCGATATGGTGACGGCACCGTACAGCTTCATCATGCAGAGGCCGAAACTGATCGATCATCCGATGAGTCAGACCGGACTCAAGCAGTTCATCGCGGACGCTGCCAAGATCCCGAAGTAACGCTCCGCCTGCACTGAGGATGCGGGCGACAACATCAAGGGGCTTCGCCACGTTCGGCGGAGCCTCCTCATTTTTTTAAAGAAGTGCATAATAGGCTCATGGCAGACGGCACTGTACAGCAGGTCAAGGATAAACTCTCTATTGTCGATGTGGTCGGGCAGTATGTGAAATTGGAGCGGGCAGGGAATACCCTCCGTGCGCGGTGCCCCTTTCATGCCGAAAAAACGCCGTCGTTTTTCGTCTCTGCTGATCGCGGGACATATCATTGTTTTGGATGCAATGTGGGTGGCGATATTTTTTCTTTTGTCGAGCAAGTGGAGGGGCTCGATTTTAAGGGCGCTCTCAAGATCCTTGCCGACAGAGCAGGCATCCCACTTGTGTACGAACGACCCGAAAAGAAAGACGAGCGCGACCGACTGTTTGAGCTTATGGAAGCGGCGACCATTTTTTATTCCTCACGGCTCGACGACGCGTCGAAAAAATATTTGCAAGAGCGGGGAGTACTAGAGACGACAATGCATGCATTTCGTATCGGGTGGGCGGGTAATGCATGGACAGATGCGTCAGATTATTTGAAGAGTAAAAAATTTTCGGAGAACGAAATTCTTTCTGCGGGCATTGCCAAGAAAAACGAGCGAGGCACGCTCACCGACAAGTTTCGCAACCGCATCATGTTTCCCATCGCGGATTCTGCTGGCCGCGTTGTCGCTTTTTCCGGCCGCTCTTTTGGCGAGCACGCTTCGCCCGAGGCGCCGAAATATCTCAACAGTCCGGAGACTCCCCTTTTCCGAAAATCGAGAATTCTCTATGGATTCGACAGGGCCAAGACTGCAATTCGCAAGGCGAATTGCGCTGTGCTGGTGGAGGGGCAAATGGACCTTATTTTGAGCCATCAAGCAGGGTGGGGGAATACTTTGGCCGTGTCGGGCACCGCTTTTACGACAGAGCACGCTGCGCTCATACGCCGCATGACAGACAATCTCGTCTTGGCGCTTGATGGTGATCAAGCGGGCATCAAGGCCGCAGGGCGCGCGGCACGCGAAGCACTGCGCGGGGGTCTTAATGTAAAAGTCGTTCAACTGCCCGAAGGATCCGACCCCGCTGAGCTCATCGTAAGCAAGGGAGCAGATGCATGGCGCGGCATGATACGCGAGGCAAAAGACATCATCACATTTCTTTTGGACGTGCTCGAAAAATATTCAGTGGGACCTGCCTCCGCCGGAGGCTCCGGCGAGGTAAAACAAGACAAATTCCGTCGCTCTGTCGAAATGGTCGTTTTGCCATTTCTCACCGATGTGCAAAGCCCCATTGCGAAAGAGCAGTATGTGCGCCAGATTGCCGAGCGACTTGATGTGTCGCAAGAGGCAGTGCTTCAGGCACTCGTCCGTATGCCGCAAGAATCCGCGCGCCACGCTTCTTCGCCCGCCGAAGATCAGAAGACAAACGCGCAAGGTTCCGAAAGAGCAAAACACGCGTATGCACTTCTCGCGTGGCAAAAAGCGATGACGAAGCCGCAAATCGATGTTGAAAAATATACGCGCGATTTATCACTGGCCATTGGCGAAGATGTATTGGCACAGTTTTTACAACGTGCGGAAGAAGAACAAGAGGCATTTCGTTTCTCCGCCGAACGATTGTACGGCACAAGCAGGAATATTAGTGTCGATGGATTCGAGCTTTTGCGCATTCTGCGCGAAGATCGCTTGCGTCGTGAGCTTGCAGAAGTATCTCGTGCGCAAAGCAAGGCCGACCGGCAAGGGGATACCGCCGAAGTGACGCGTCTTGAGGAACGCTCCATGGTGTTGACAACCGAGATTGCGCGATTGCAGGGGAACGTGTAGAATGCATGGTACGCACTTTTCGACTGCTTTCGAAAGAAAACAGTGTAGAAAAGCGCAAAACAGAGACGAGCGACCCTCCGAAGGAGAGGGTGGTGTTCGTTTGTATACCCATATGGCCACAAAAAAAGCAAAGAAAAAAAGCTCACAAAAGGCGCTAAAACGCCCCGTGCGAAAACAATCTGCGCGTGAGGTGCGCAAGAGTCGCCATGCGGGGAGCATGATCAGGCGCGCTTCGCGAGAACGCGTAACGCAGGGCATGCAGGCAAAGATCTTGTCCACCAAAAAATCCGTTGCGACCAAGCCTCTACCAGGAAGCAAAATCACGGTCGGTCTCGCTTCGCAAAAGAAATATCAGCAAAAAGTAGAAGGTTTGATCCGCTTGGGCCGCGAACGTGGATATGTAACGTACGACGAAATTTTGCGCGAGTTTCCCACCATCGAAGACAACGTCGTCTTGCTCGAAGAAATGTACGAACGCTTTAGCACCGCGGGTATCGACGTGCTCGAAGGTGGCGGCATGCTCGACGACACTTCCGCGGCAGACGAAGTATTGGAGCGCAAGAAATTACAACACCGTCGCGCCGACGCCGGATTTGATTCGGTGCAAATGTATCTGCGCGAAATTGGTCAGTATTCGCTTTTGAACGGCGAACAAGAAAAAGATCTCGCCAAGCGTATCATTGCGGGCGATGAGGAGGCGCGCGGTATTCTTGCGCGGAGCAACTTGCGTCTCGTGGTCTCTATCGCCAAGAAATACGTCAATCGTTCACCCGATCTCACCCTCCTCGACCTCATTCAAGAAGGCAATCTCGGGCTTTTTAAGGCGGTCGACAAATTCGACCACACCAAAGGCTACAAATTTTCTACCTACGCGACGTGGTGGATTCGCCAAGCAATCACGCGCGCGCTCGCCGATCAATCGCGCACCATCCGTATTCCCGTGCACATGGTGGAAACGATAGCGAAATATAAGCAAAAAGTGCGTGAGCTTTCCCAACACCTCGGCCGCGACCCACTGCCCGAAGAGATTGCCGCAGAAATGGGCATCGAAATCGACAAGATTTATACTATCCAAAAAATCAATCAAGACACCGTGTCGCTCGAAAGTCCTGTGGGCGAAGACGACGACGAACGCTCTACGCTCGGTTCTTTTATTGCCGACGATTCTATCGCAAGTCCCGATCAAGACGCATCGCGTCGTATTTTGAACGAGCAGATGATCGGTATTTTGGACGAGCTTTCTCCCAAAGAGCGCAAGATTCTCGAAATGCGCAACGGCCTTACCGACGACGGTGTGTGCTACACCCTTGAAGAAGTAGGCCGAGAATTCGGCGTCACGCGCGAGCGCATCCGCCAAATCGAAGCCAAAGCCCTCGAGCGCATCCGCTTTCACGAACGCGCAAAGCAGTTGAGGAGCTACTAATAATCTCTCGGGATAGTAGGCGCACCTTTCTGGTGTATTATTGATACATGACTCGTTTCTTCCGCAGGATGTTTGGTATCGAAAATAAATTGGACCAGAAGGTGCAGGATGGTATCGCATTTACCATCCGCAATTACGGAGAAACCTTGAAAGACCTCGCTCGATACGATAAGGGCGAGACGCTCTCGTCTCCGCAACATGAAAGAACAGAACCAACCCAGCGTTAATTACATAACAGAGGACATTCTCAAAGATATTTGTCATGAGGTGGCAAGTAAGTTGTTCGCCGACGAAGAGCCCATGGGATTGTATTCGGATCACGATGAAGCAAAACTCCAAGCAAGTCTCGCATTGCCTCAGCAAATGGTTTTTGGCGAAGATCTGTACAAAGGTCTTTATCGAAAAGCCGCTGTTCTTTTCTATGCAATCAACCGCAATCACGCCTTTGGGAATGGGAACAAACGATTGTCAGTTGCCGCGCTTGTAGTATTCCTCTACATAAACAATGTGCAATTGAAGGGAAGTGATGGGGCGTTGCGTGACAAAGCACTCTGGCTTGCGCAAACGAATGACACTATCGACAACGTTGTTGATCGTCTGAGTGAGTGGATAGAAGGAAATTCAACTTCAAACTAGTATCCGCCAAATCGAAGCCAAAGCCCTCGAGCGCATCCGCTTTCACGAACGCGCGAAACAACTGCGCTCCTACTAATCCGTCAGTTGAAAGTTGCACAAAGAACGTAAGAGTGATAGAAGTTACGGCTAGGAAATCCTCGGCAGATTCGAGGATTATTGGAGGACTACCATGACAGACGTCTCTGTGTACTTGAACCCGCGCCTTCACTGGGGTAAAGAGGATATTCTCTCGCTTGGCGTGTATGTCTGGGAGGAGATAACATTCTTGAGATTGACGGAGGGGTCGGATAGGGGCTGTTCCGCAACCTCGGACACAGGGGTGTCGAGGGACGTACCTCCGGAAATGGCAAGTCTCATGCGGCTGATCGAAGGGGACACCTACTCCCCAACGTTCTCTCTTGGACAAGATCCAGGGGGAACCATCTTCAAACTTGACGTTAGGCAAGAAAGTTGGGGTGACCGAACCTTCGTTTGTCGAGAAGGAGTTCTCCTGCCGCGGCCGCAGTAATACCGTCTGCAGACCTTCATCGCACTGCCGCGGCCTCTCTCAAGGGCCGCGGCGAGATTTTTTTATGCTGTGGGGGGGGGTGAACCTCCCGTCCAAAACGAAGCGGCCGGGCTCTTGGGGAAGAGTTGCCGGCCGCGGGAACGTGCGCCTCACTGGGCGGTTCGACGTCGTAGAAATGCGAGGCCACAAAACACGATCATCGCGATCAGGATGATTTCGGTGACTGGAGCCAAAAGCGCTGACGTGATGAACGCGGCGCTGTCCGTCATGCCGAACTGGAGAAAGGCACTGTGCATCCGATGCAAGATGAGCAGGAACGCGGCTGTTGCAGGCAACGGAAAAGCCTCGCTCATGGCGCCGATAATCATGGCGGTCACGACCGCATTCTTGGCACGAATCATCATGTGGTGTTCCTCTTGTTGGGGCGATGCAGTCATCGCCGAGTGATCCTGCCGCCATGTTACAAGCAACCCAGTCTTTATCAAAGTCTCAAGTTTGTTCCAGTGTCTACAGGCCACCGTTGCGTACCTTTTATGCCGTGCAATACTTTCCCCATGAATGCCCATACAGGGGGCTTGAAGATTTTGACCCTCGGTTGCATTTTGGTTTTTTCTCCTTTGTCGGCAAGCGCCGCGACACACGGAAGTACCTCGAGCGATGTTTCTTTTGCTATCAACGACTCGTTCACCGTGATACAGAATCTCGGCAATGGCAATTTCACACAGGGTGCCATGGTTACCGCTATCGACATTCGCGCCTCGACCACGCCGGCGAAGCGGATGTTTGTTACGGTACAGCAATACGACATTCTTACGCGGTTGTCTATCGCATCATTTTCGTCTGGACAGTTTGCTACCGTAGCGGGCGATCATATATATCACGTCGATATACCAGATTTTACCCCGGATCCTGCAAGTTGTTATGTTCTTTCATTTGGTCTGTTTGATTCCGGACCGGCCACCTTTTTTGGCTCATCAAACGATACGTATGGCGCATCGTATGGAGGATGCTTCTTCCCGCTTGATAGCAACAACGTGCTCGAAGCGTGGCAAAATCCCGCACTGAATGGACATGGAATAAAAGACTATTCGTTTGTCATTTACGACGACGGCAACATTGTCCCGCCTCCGCCGCCATATGTGCCGCAGGGCAAGACCTACGGCAGTATTGATTCTGATTTTTCGTTTCCAATATCATTTCCCACATACGCCTCTATGCAAAATCTTGGCAACGGGAGTTTTTCCGAGGGACATACAGTAACGGGTATTGATATACGACTTGGTACTGTCCCAGGTAATTTCGCTCAGGCTCAAATACGAGTGTACAGTGGCGCGGGTTCACAAGTCGGTTCATTTACTGCCGCTCCTCAAAAAACATTAGAAGGGAATACGGTCTATCACTTCGACCTTCCCGATTTTATTCCCGATCCAAGCAAATGTTACGCTCTCCTCTTTTACGAACAACACAATCTCGGGTGGCCGAGCGTGCGGCATGGCCATTCAAGCGATGTGTACGTCGCCGACTCAACGGGATGTAGCGGTATTCGTGCTTCAGACGATAGGGAGAGTGTCATACAAAATGACGCACTCAACGTCGATGGATACATCGACTACTCATTTCGCATACACACCGATGGGCCCACTTCTACGCCAGCGTGCGCACAGAATTGCAATTCCAACGTGCTCTTTTTGCCCGGTATCGAATCGAGCAGATTGTATCGGCCGCAGGTGGTCGGTGATCCGGAGAAAAAATTGTGGGAGCCGGGCGTCAATGACACACTCGAAGATTTGCACCTTACATCTGCGGGCAAGAGCATTCGCAACGACGTATATACCAAAGTCGGCGATGTGATTGATGAGATTCCCGTATCTGGTTCCAATGTGTACAAATCTTTTATCGCAGAGATGGATGACCTCAAGAGTCAGAATCTCATCAATGACTGGGAGGCGGGTCCGTATGATTGGCGACTTTCGCTCGAAGATATTCTTGCGCGTGGCGCACAAAATGGCACGCATATTTCCTACACCACCGCCACCGATACTCCGTACATTATTCAGGAGTTGAAAAGGCTCGCCGATAATTCGCGGACGGGCAAAGTAACTATCGTGGCGCACTCAAATGGCGGGCTTGTCGCAAAACGGTTGACCGATATCCTCGGCGCCGAAGCGAGCACGCTCATCGACAAAATGATTTTCGTTGCGGTGCCGCAGGCGGGTACGCCTGCGGCAATCGCCGCCGATCTGCACGGATACGGCCAAGCTTTGGCCAAAGGCCTCGTGGTGGATGAGGCGACCGCGCGCACCTTTGCAAGCACATCGCCCATGGCATACCACCTCCTGCCATCGGCGCAATACTTTACATATGTAGACGACCCAGTCGTCAGTTTTGACGTGGGATTGCCGGATTGGATATATCGCTACGGCGCGACCATTCATTCAGAGAGTAGTTTGCATGAATTTCTCACCGATTCGTACGGCAGAGTGGATGCGCAGACCGGCGACATCAACCAGCCAGTGCAATTGAGCGACACTCTGCTCTCGGATGCTGAAGCGGTGCACGCAAATCTCGATAACTGGTCGCCGCCTACGGGACTACAGCTGATACAAATTGCTGGGTGGGGAGTGCCGACCACTGTGAGCGGCATAAAGTACAAGAAAAAAGGCGCGGGCGTAAAACCCGACATGACGTTTACCATAGACGGCGATGGCACGGTCGTCGCCCCCAGCGCATTGTGGACAAGCACGACCACCGGCGCCGTGAATTATTGGGTGGATTTAAAGGAATATAATTCTCTTGGGAACAGGATATTGGGACTACGAGTAAAGACAGAACATTCTTCGATATTAGAGATTCCCGAGCTGCTTGGTCTTATCAGCGACGAAGTTCTTAAAGACCGTGACGACCCTCTTCCCGAATATATTTTTGAGTCAACACCAACTACTGATCCGCATGATGTCCGTCTCCGCTACTCTCTCCACTCGCCGCTCACGCTCGATCTTTACGATGATTTTGGAAATCACACCGGCGTCTCTACGACGACCGGAGCTATTGAGGAGCAAATCCCCGGCACGTACTACACAGAGTTTGGCGACGTGAAATACATTTTTGCCGATGCCTCCACCACGGCGCACATTCTGATGGATGGCTATGCAGACGGTACGTTTACCTTCAATGTGGATCAATTTAGCGGCGATACCCGTACTACAAGTACGACGTTTGCAGACATTCCCACGAGCGCAAACACGACCGTCTCCCTCGACATACAATCCGACATCTCCACACTCTCTGTAATGAGCCTCGACAAAAATGGTGATGGTGCAATCGACGCGACCATTGCCCCCATTCTGGGTGGCATTGCCACTCTCGACACCACGCCGCCCGAGATTCAAATCACTTTTGCCACCTCAACCAGCATGCTCGCGTTTTTCGGTATTGATGTGGGCACTACCACTATCACCGCGACCACCACGTACCCCGCTCTCAAGAAAAATCAAAAAGAGCGCCATGGTATTGCCACTACCACCGTTACCGCCCGCGATACTGCAGGCAACACGACTATGCTCGTTTACACCGAAAAGCTCCCGTCTCCCGAAAAGCGAGATACGATTGTGCTCCGATCAATTTCTTATAATGGCGCTCTCACCGCATTGCCCGCAACGCTCTCTTACAAATGGCGCAAAAATGATTCTGCATACAAACTCTTTGCCGCATTCCTCAAAAACGCTTCCACCACCATCGAATCTCACTATCGACCCAAGAAAAATAAGACGGTCATCATGACAAAGCCGCAGGATTTGGACGACTCCGAAGACGATGATGTAGATATTAGACCGAGCAAGCAGACATTGCCCGGAATGGTGGTACCGTATATGAGAACGGAGAGGGGGAGTGCGATTATTAGCTATTAATTTATTTTATGATGAGTAAAAAAAATCTGTTTATTATTTCACTAATTGGGGCGCTACTTTTTCTACTTTTTCTTTTTGCTAAAAAATTAGGTCTATGTGTTCTTATCAATGCCTCGTGCACAGAAGCATTTGATCCGATTGCCGAGAATCTATCAGTTTTCATCCCCCTCTTTTTTCTCTCCCTTATCACCTACAAAATGCGCGATGGGGTGTATCGCGCGTGGATTCGCGTTGTGTACGTGGCTATACCGCTCTCCATGCTTCTCATTTTCCTCGCACCCGAATACAGCACGGATTGGATGTTTCCGATTGAGAAAGGCACAGTCGCATTTTTCAGCTCTGCGCTTTTCGTCGCGATTTCGCTGGTCATTATTGCGTGGAAATATCTCTCTTCCCGAGAGTAATATAGTCAAGTAGACCCTAGACAACTTGGGGCAGAAAGCATAAAGTGTGCCCCAATATATGCTTTCCTTACTTACAAGGATTATTGCAACGGGGAGGGTTACCGAGCCTGCTCCTGTGCCCGATGAAAGCCTTTTAAAGGCGGGTGAGAATCTCCGACAGGCTGTCCACACACTCTACGGGGGCCGAGCCCTCCGTATACGTCATGTCGACGCTGGGTCGACGAATGGGGAAGAGCACGAGCTAACGGCGCTCGGCAACGCTTTCTACGATGTCGAGCGATTCGGTCTCTCTTTTGTCGCGTCGCCGCGTCATGCGGACATTCTTACGGTTTCTGGCCCCGTTACTCGCAATATGGAACACGCACTCAAGACTGCGTATGAGATGACACCCGAACCGCGTATCGTCATCGCGGTAGGCGATGGCGCGTGTACGGGAGGGATTTGGAATGATTCGTATGCGGTGGTGGGCGCCGTTGAAAAATGCATCCCCGTTGATTGGAAAATTGCCGGAGATCCGCCAGCCCCCATAGATATTATGAAAGGGCTTTTGAGTGCGATAAAAGTGGGGAAGAAATAAACGCTATGAGCCTCGCTATCATTCAGAGCCTTTTCACTGTTGCATTGTTTGCGCCGATTGCGTCGGTCTTCGTCGCACTCTTTGCGCGACGATTTTCTTGGAGCAATACGGCCTCCCAACTCATCCTTGTATTTTCGAGCGTGTGCGGCCTTATCGCCGTCGCGTGTTTTTATGTGCTCCTCGCACGCGGTGGACTCACGGTGGGGCACATTGAGATTCCGGGCATGCTCGGTTTTGCCGCGGGGCCTATCGGCATATTTTTCTTGTTGCTCGTTTACGGGGGAACATTTCTCACATCGCTCTACGCAATCGAGAGCTTGCCACCTTATCGCGACGTGTACTCTCTACCGTGGCTCAACCTCGCATCCGCTTTCTTTATTTTTGGCATGCAGGCAACGGTATTTTCGCAATCAGTTTTTACGTTTCTGCTTTTCTGGGAAGTTATGTCGGTCGCGGCGTACTTCCTCGTTATTGCAGACAGAAGCGAGGATTCTCTCTACGCAGGGTGGCTTTATTTCATCATGACGCATATCGGGTTTACGTGTCTCGTGGCGGGCTTCCTCTTGCTTTCGCAGGGCGACGTGTTTGCTTCGTGGCTCGAAGTGGCCAGCATAAGCGCGACGCTCTCGCCGTTTATTCAAGCGGTGGCGTTTATGTTGCTTTTTGCGGGATTCGGATCCAAGGCGGGACTCGTGCCTCTTCATCAATGGCTTCCGTATGCCCACCCCCAAGCACCAAGTGGAAGCTCCGCGCTTCTTTCAGGCGTTATGCTCAAGGTTGCATTGTTCGGTTTCCTCCAGGCTATTGGGCTATTTCCAATAATCCCACTTTCATGGGCGATTACGATAGTTACGGTGGGGCTTGTCTCGGCGCTTTTCGGTTCCATACACGCCGCTGTAGAAAACGATGCAAAGCGGTTACTTGCGTGGAGCAGTATTGAAAATATGGGAATCATCTTTTCTGGGGTCGGCGCGTTTTTTCTCATCCAAGGGCTCGTTGACCCGCGTATCGCAGGACCACTCGTGGCAGGCGCGATTCTTTTTGTTGCAATTCACACGCTCAATCATTTTCTCTTCAAGACAGGCCTTTTCATGGCAGTGGGCGCAGTAGCATCAAAGACCCACACGCGTGATTTGGATTTACTTGGCGGCCTTGCTCAAAAGTGGCCACTTTTTTCAGGTGTATTTCTCGCACTCTCGCTTGCCGCCGCCGCGCTCCCACCGCTCGGTACATTCTTCGGTGAATGGGCGTATTTTCAAGCGCTTGCAGTCAGTATCGCCGTCTCGTCTCCGGGCTCTGCGGTGGGTTTTGCGGCTATGCTTTCTATTCTCGCACTTGTTGGGGGACTTGCGATATTCGCGTATGTGAAAATGTTTAGCGCGATTTTCCTCGGGCGTGCGCGTTCTATACATGCCGAACACAGCGAACCCTTGCCCATTCTCCTCGTCTTGCCTTCGGCCGCGTGCGCAATGTTGTCGGTCGTCGTCGGACTCGTCGCGTTCCCCCTCCTCACATCGTACACAGCTCCTCTTTCGCGCGGCGGTGTTTCTTTGGTGGCGCCTTGGATTGGAGATACCGTCATGGTTGCACATGCGGCAATAAATCCGTGGCTCATTTCGTATGTGATGATCGGGATTGTCACCGTACTCATGGTTTTTCGCCGTACGATGACATCAATGCGCACACCACGAATCACCGACACGTGGGATTGCGGCGCTCCTTTGACTGCGCGTATGCAATACACCGCGACAGGGTTTTCCGCACCTCTGCGATTTTTCTTCCGTTCGATTCTCCTCTCGCGCAAAGAGCTCAAGATTGTGCCTGTGTCTGCAGAAAATCCATGGATTGCAGGAAAGGAATTAGTCTGGAGCATATCGTCTTTTTGGGAACAGGTGCTGTACCGTCCTATCGGACGCGCTATTGAGTACGGATCGCACATTGTGCGGCGGCTTCAGAGTGGCGTTATCCAGATGTACCTCATTTTGATACTATGCGCCCTCGTCGGCACTTTCATTTTCGCCCTATGACCTACGCGCTCATACTTTTCCAGTGGTTGCTTGTGCTTGCGCTTTCGCCGCTCACGATAGGAATGGTGCGCAAAATGAAAGCGCGTTTTCAAAATCGCCGCGGGGCTTCTGTATTTCTGCCATACATACAACTCCTGTCTCTCTTGCGCAAAGAGATGACAATCACACGCCATAGTTCATGGGTTTTCCGCACGGTCCCGTTTATGGTCTTGGGGAGTGCTCTCTACCTCGCGCTCGTTACTCCCGCAGTGTTTTTCGGCATTATCCCCGAGTCCCTCGACAACATCTTTCTTGTAGGCGCTGTCATGGCGCTCGGCTCGGTATTTCTCGTCTTCGGTGGTATGGATACCGCGAGCACTTTTGGCAACATGGGCTCAAGTCGTGAAATGACGCTCGCGTCTCTGGTCGAGCCCGCACTTTATCTCTCGCTTGCAAGTCTCGGCCTTGCCGCAGGGGCATGGAGTCTGGGTGGCATCGTCGAGCACTTCGCCGCATTTTCGTGGCTTGTTGTTGCGCCGGCTATCGTCTCGCTCGCGGCGCTCTTTTTTGTAATTCTCGCCGAAAACGCTCGCTATCCGGTCGACAATCCCGCAACACACCTTGAGCTTACCATGGTACACGAGGCGATGGTTCTCGAGTATTCGGGGCCGTACCTTGCCATGCTTGAATATGCTTCTGCTATTAAGCTCACTGCGCTCATGGGACTTGTGGTACATCTCGCAGTGCCGTTTGGTTTTGCAACTGCGCCGTTCACACTCCAAGCAATCGCCATCGGTATTTTTGCGTATATCTGCATGCTCGCGGTCGGAGCCTTCGCGATTGCGTTTGTGGAATCTACCATCGTCAAAATGCGATTTTATCGGATGCAAGAATACATGTCGATTGCATTTTTCATCGCGTGCGCGGGACTCATCGTCGAAATCCTCGTTTTGTATCATTAATGTATGGAATCAACCCTCACCACAATACTCGCGGCGGCCATGCTCTTGGTGGCGCTCTACATGACGAGTCGTATGCGACTCGGCGCACTCGTTTTTGCCTTTCGTTTCCAATCAGTACTGCTCGCACTCCTCGCGCTCACGATGGCGTACTATCTGCAAGATTGGCAACTCGTTGCCGTCGCAGTGCTCATCGTCGGTATCAAGGCAGTGCTTATCCCGACGTTCCTCATGCGCGCCGCGCGAGGGAGCGGCGCGTCCGAACGACTTACTTCCTACGTGCGCCCTACCACACTCTCAGGTCTAAGTCTCCTCGTTGTCCTCTGTGCATTTTTTGCCGCGGGGAGGCTCATGCCGCTCGGGACTGACTACATCATTCTTGCCGCGTCGCTTTCTATCGTCTTGATGGGGCTCATACTACTCGTCTCCCGCAAAGATATGTTTGGGGAAGGGATCGGGTTTTTTGTCATGGAAAACGGTATCTTCACGTTCGGACTTGTACTCACGCACGGCATGCCGTTTCTCTTTGAAATCGGCGCGCTGTTCGATCTCTTGGCATTTTTCATCCTCATCACCGTCTTTACGCGCCGCGCGCAAGATGAACATGCTTCCGTTGATACCAATCTTTTGCGGACCCTCGTTGATTAAATAATATGATAATTTACATTCTTCTCGGCGTGTGTCTTGTATCGGCCTTGGCGCCGTTTGTGGTCAAGAGCTCTCGTTCTATACTCACGCTCGCGTTTCTTGCGAGTTCTGCGATTTTTATTGTGAGCCTCGTGGCCACCATTCCCGTTTTTGCTGGCCACGTTATAGAAAGCACGTACTGGTATGTTGACGCTTTTGCGGCGCTCATGGTTCTTCTCATCGGATTCATCCAATGGACAGCTTCCATGACGAGCATGCATTATCTTGCGGAAGAAGAGCGCGAGGGGGTGGTGGGCGTTCCCGCCATGCGCCGCTACTTTTTCCTGATGGGGCTTTTCGTGTTCTCCATGCTCCTCACCGTGGTCTCAAACAATCTCGGATTCATGTGGATTGCCCTCGAAGCGACGACACTCGCGACGACACTCCTCGTCGCGTTCTACCAACAGAAAGGTTCGCTCGAGGCGGCATGGAAGTACCTTATCCTTTGCTCTACGGGGATATCGCTTGGCCTCATTGGGCTACTTTTGACCTACTACGCCGCGTCTTCCACCGGTCTTCTTGAAGGACTTCATGCGACCAATTGGACGGATCTCATGGCAATAGCCCCTTCGCTGTCGCCCGAGTTTCTCCGCATCGCGTTTATATTCATCCTTATCGGATACGGAACCAAGGTCGGTCTTGTCCCTATGCACGCGTGGCTTCCCGATGCGCACAGCAGGGCGCCGTCGCCGATTTCGGGCATGCTCTCGGGTATCCTCCTCAACACAGCTTTGTTTGCGATTCTGCGATTCAAAGTGCTTGTAGACGGAGCGCTCGGGTCGTCGGCATGGACAGGGGAACTCTTGCTCGTCTTTGGCGCGCTTTCGTGTGCGATACCAGCGGCGTTTATCCTCTTACAAAAAGACTACAAACGTCTCCTCGCCTACTCCAGCATAGAACACATGGGTATCATCGTCTTTTCTTTTGGTCTTGGTGCTGTGGGAGCGTTCGCCGCCGTGATTCACATGGTGGGGCATGCGCTCGCCAAATCCGCGCTTTTCTTCGCCGCAGGCAACATCCTCTTGCGATTTAAGAGTACGAAATTCGAGCGGGTGGGGGGCGTGATGCGTACCCTGCCATACACCGGCGGACTTTTCCTCGCGCTTTTGCTCGCGCTTCTCGCGGTACCACCTTCGCCCATTTTTGGGAGTGAATTGCTCATTGTCTCGCAAAGTATCGTCAATCATCCGTGGTGGACGCTCGTGATCGTGTTTTCTCTCGCACTCGTATTTGCTGGGTTCGTCCGTTCGTGTATGGCGATGCTCTTTGCACCGAATATGGCGAAGAGGGATGACGTGTCTGTGGGTGAACAGTGGAATCACACGCATACGGCCATTGTTTTGCATCTTTTTTTCATACTCGCATTTACTGGATTTCTCATTATGCCCGAGTCGAGGGCCATTATTGAGAACATAACGTACGCCATTTTCTAGTATGACAATGCACGCACTCCGAGAGATTATACAAATGACGGGCTCGCGCGGCCGCGTGGTCGTGCCCGCGAGCGAGCTCGCAGTGCTTTCACAGAAGTGCACTGTCGCGGGCGCGCCGCTTGTGCTCATGTATGCGACCGATGAGCGCGCTCTGCGAGGAGTATATGTGGTGCATGTAGTATTTTCTGCAGAAGACGGATTTCTGACGCTTGCGAGCGATGTGTCGGGCGAGAAGCCTTCGTATCCATCGCTCACCAAAAGCATCATGGCGGCGCACTGGTTTGAACGCTTGATTCACGACCAGTTTGGCATTGTGGCAGAGGGGCATCCGGATTGGCGACGCCTCATGCATCACGAGAATATTCCCGAAGGTACCTACCCGCTCCGAAAGGATTTTGCGTGGAATACAAAATTACCGCACGCATCTGTCCCATACCCCATGCATGCCGTCGTGGGGAAGGGGACGTATGAGATCCCCGTCGGCCCTATTCATGCGGGCATCATCGAACCGGGCCACTTCCGTTTCAACGTGCGGGGTGAGCGAATAATTACGCTTGAAGGAAAGCTTTTTTTCAAACACAAAGGCGTTGAGAAATTGGTGGAGGGGAAGACCCCTCAAGAGGCACTTCCCTTTATCGAGCGCATCTCGGGCGACATGGTCGTCGGGCACACACTCGCCTTTGTGCAAGCCATCGAAGGCGCTTCGGGCATTGCAGTACCTTCGCGCGCGCAATATTTGCGCGTGCTCTGGAATGAGCTTGAGCGCGCGACGATGCACGTCTTCGATATTGGCAACATGGGCGGCAATGGCACCGGATTTACCTTCATGGCGGCGCAAGGATTTCGCATGGTAGAGGAGATGCGACGTTTACATACTGCGCTCGTGGGGCATCGCTTTTTGCGTGGCGCGATTACTCTCGGTGGCGCGCATGATGTAGATGCGGCAGGCAAAGCAAAGATTTTGGAAACGATTGAACGCGTCGAGCGTGATATGAAAAAAGTATTGAGGATTGCGGCCGCAAGTGACGGCCTCAAAGAACGATTCGAAACGACAGGCGTTCTCTCGAAAGAAGCGGCAGAGGCATATGGCGCGCGCGGCGTCGCCGCGCGCGCCTCCGGCGTCGATCGCGATATGCGCCGCGATTACCCGTATGCGGCGTATGGTGAACTCAAGCTTGTGGTTATGGTAGAAAAGGCGGGCGATGTGGCGGCGCGTTTTGCACTGCGCGTGCGCGAACTTACCGAATCCTTCCGTCTCATACGCTTGAGTCTCGAGAAGATGCCCACTGGCCCCGTGCTTACTGCGCAATCATACAAAGCCGGAGAGTCGTTTGGCTGGGCGGAGAGCTGGCGTGGAGGCGTCATCGATTGGGTGCGGCTCGACAAAGACGGCCGTATCGACCGCTGTGTTATCTCCGACCCCTCATTTTGTAACTGGCCGCTCTTTGGCGAACTCGCCCCGGGCAACATCGTCCCCGATTTCCCTCTCTGCAACAAAAGCCTCAATCTCTCCTACTCCGGCACGGATTTGTAATCCCCGGTAAATCTGGGCAAAAGAGAAGCCCGTCGAACGCGATGTCGACGGGCCCCATGAGTGTGCGCTAGCGTCGGCCTCAGGTGGCCTCTTGCCATGCGCGGATTCGGGCAACGGCGATGGGAAGGATATTTTCCAACATCACTTCGGCCCTATGTGAGGCCTCCACGTGGTGGAACCCCGTTTGATGGGGTACCTCCGCCTCGTACCGATCCGCCAAGCTCATCTCATACTTGGCAAATCTTCTCCTCACACTCGGGGAGATTCCGGTGAGCTGAGGGGCAAACTGTATCATTCGGTCGCTTATCGCTTCCGGGGTTGATTCAGTCACGAAGTAGAACGGTGGCCGCAGGTGTTGCTGGTAGAGTCGCATCTGCACCAAATCACCGTGGACTTTGATGACCTCGGCGACATCGGGGTCGTCAATCTCGAAACCGCGTTTGGTGGCGGCATGGAGAATGACGTCGAGTCCGAAGCCGAGGCTGACACAGATGGCGCGACGTTTTTGCGCCTCTCGGATTTGGTAGGCGCACTCATTGAGCAGCGCCCAGTCCTCAAATAATCGGGTGGTGGGTTGAAGATCCCACTCTTCTTCCGAAAACAAGAGGGGACATGTAAGCGGCGGTTTGAACGGAGTGCAAAAGAAAAACTCCTGCATCGGGAATTCTCCCCGAAGTGCCGTCCGTAAGAGCGGCATTACGGTCGCCCTACCCGTAAACCGCGGCCCCGTCAAAGCAAAGAATGGTAAAAGATCGATATCCGACATTGCTGTCGTTCCCCCGTCGGTTGATTGTGGATTTCCCTTTCCGAAGAAAAGGATTGGGATATCCTATTCCTAACTCACCCTTTGTCAATTTTGATCTGTGTATAGCAAAAAAAGAAGGCCCAGCAGCGTCGCCGCTGGAGCCTCCGAGGTGTGCGGGTCGGGTCAGTCCTTTATGACTCTCCCGGATCCAGTGACGAACGCTTTGTTGTCGTCCCGTTTTATGGGGCTTTCTTCTCGGGGACAAGGTTTCGTCCCCGTTCCATTCTCTTTTGGTTTTTCGGTCTTCTTTTCGTCCGTCGTCGACATCGTGGTCGCCTCCTGTTGTGTGCCAAGCACGATGATATACTCGCCTCGTGAGAGAGTCAACGCGCAAAAAGGGCAAGGAGAAACGAGGGTCGATACCCATCACGCACTGGAGTCATTCGTCTTTGATGGCGTATTTGCGCAATCCGCTTGCGTGGTACAAGCGATATGTAGAAAAGGTGTACGACACTCCCGCCAACCCCGCGTCCCTCATCGGCCGCGCGGGCCACGTGGCGCTTCAGCATTTTTATGGCGGCATCGCCAAGGAGGGCGCGATTGATTTGGGATTAGAATATCTGCGCCAAGTCGCAGATTTTGAGATTAATTTTGGCAAGGCCAAGAGTCGCACGGAGCAAAAGAAAAAGCGCGCGCTCATGGAGCGGGAATACCTGCAGGCAATCGCTTTTTATCTCGAGCGTCCGCCTCGATACGATGTGATCGGTGTGGAAGTAAAAGCGACGGCAGAAGTGCAGGGACTTGCCCTGCCGATTCGAGCAGTGTCCGATCTGGTGGTGCGTTCAAAGGTAGACGCAAACGCACTCGACATCGTCGACCACAAATTCGTCGATTCGTTTAGTGCCTATGGCAAAGACAAAACATTGTTCATCATCCAGGCGTTGTTTAATTTTTATACAGTACAGCACCATTTTGGAAAACCGGTACACCGGTTTATTTTTCAAGAATGTAAAAAGCGCAAAAATGCCGATGGGTCTTCGCAAATGCGGCGGCACGTGATCGATTTTGGCGAATCCGCCGAGCATTTCAAGGTTTTCCATCGCCTCGTCAACGACGCGACAGCCGAGATTTCTCGTGCACGCACATTTCTCCCCAATCCCTCGGATATGTTCGAGGGCGAAAATTCTTTCGATATCTACCGCCTCCAACTCTAGTGAGTCTTTGTTTCTGTCGCGCGCGGCGGGAAGTTTTTCCGACGAGAACTGTTTGAGCAAAGCGAGTTTTCGAGGCGGAAAAACTTCCCGCCGCGCTAACCTCTTGCTTATCGGGCCCTGACTTTGAGCTTGCTTTGTTTGGCTTTGTTGACTTTGGGCAAGCGAATGATCAACACCCCGTGTTTTTCGGAAGCCTCCGCAAGATCCACATCGACTTCTTCGGGAAGCAGAATGGTACGAGAAAACGAGCCCCAGTAGAGCTCACGTTGGTAATAACCTTCTTCCTCGGTCTCTTTCTCTTCTTGCCGTATACCCGAAATGGTGAGTGTCTCGCGCGTAACGGAAATATCCACCGAATTGGGTTGAACTCCGGCGATAAATGCCTTTACCACTATCGAGTCGGCTGTTTGGTACACGTCGACAGCAAGCTCGCCTCCTACATCGCCATCTTTCCATTCATCATTTGTCGAAAGGTGGGCATGGCGCTCACCACCCGAGCCTTCAAAAGCTGCCGGTGTGCCTCCTGGTCCGATGTGCGTATCGTTTGAAAAGTTGTCGTTACCCGAGAGCTTTGAAAAAAAAGATGGTTTTCGTAACATAGTAATTTTAGCGCACACGTCGTCTTGGGAGACGTTTGATAAATTCAAGTATAGCGAGAAGTCCCACAAGTCCCACCCATACAAAAGCAAATGTGCGCACCATTTCTGTCGGGGGTGTGTTGATTATAAGGAGATTAAACGCACCATGCAAAGCAATGGAGAGGATAACTCCGCCGAGCATGAAGATTCTACGCATCTTGCGCGGCTTGCCATACGAAAGCGCGAGCCCTGTTCCGATAGCGGCTGACGCGAGTACGTGCAAGAGTGTTGCGCCGACAAAACGATAGTCTCCCGTGATGATGATTTGCCCGAGTGTGGAGCCAGAGAGCGGGGAGAGGAGGAAGAGCGCGTTTTCTGCCGCCGCAAAACCGAGGGCGACGATTACCATGTAAATCACCGAATCAATCGGCTCGTCGTTGTCGCGACGACGCAAGACGGTGATCCATGCAACACCAAATTTGACCAATTCTTCGATCGCCGACCACGCAAGAAAAATCAGTGTTTGGCTTTTGACCGTGTGCCCGACCCATTTTTCTATCGGTATGGCGATGGCGACCGCTACCATTCCGGCGAGAAAGGCGAGTGCGATAAGACGGCGCGGCTCGGGATGACGCGAATCCTCGCGCAACCAAAACCACATCCATAAGAGCGTGGGAAAAATGCCTCCTACAATGGCCGCGACAATGGGTATCATGTCCACGCGTGCATTATACCGTGCCAGCGCGACTTCAATGGGGCCAACGCGCCACCATCAACAGGTCTGACTCTTTGTGCGGCATTTCTTTCCAAATCGCTTCGGTCACAAACGGCATGAATGGGTGGAGGAGCTTGAGCGAGATCGTAAGGATCTCGTGCAGTGCTTTTGCTCGCGACGGGGCAGTCTGCGCATCCTTAAGGAGTGGCTTCGACTCTTCAATGATCTCATCCGCAAAACGGTGCCAGATAAAGTGGTAGAGTTTTTCCGCCGCGAGGTGGAATCGAAACGCCTCAAGATCTGCCGTTACATCGGCCGCTATCTTCTTGGCTTCGCGCACGAGTTCCTCATCTGATGCAGTGAGGTCGGACCTCACTGTATTTGCTTCGGGCGGTTGGCTTTCAGCAACGAATCGCGCGATGTTCCACAATTTGTTGGCAAACTTTTTGTATGCGCCGATTTTGCGCGGATCGAGATTGAGATCGGTGCCCGGCGTGTTGCCCACCACGAGTCCCATGCGCAGCGCGTCGGTGCCGAATTCTTCGGAGACGGTAAGCGGAGAGATGACGTTGCCTTTCGACTTGCTCATTTTCTGCCCCTTGGCGTCGCGCACCAAGCCGTGCAGATACACGTTTTTGAACGGCACGTCGCCCGTCACGTAGAGCCCGAGCATAATCATGCGCGCCACCCAGAAGAAAAGGATGTCGGCGCCCGTTTCCATCACGCTCGTCGGATAAAACTCTTTGAAATCTTTGCTTTCGGGCTTGCCCTTCGTAGCTTCAGCGGAGCAGGGCCAGCCGAGCGTGATAAACGGCCACTGACCAGAAGAAAACCACGTGTCGAAAGTATCGGGGTCTTTCACTGCTGTGCCGCCACACTTGGGACATGTGTCTATCGTGTCGTCGAGATCTACAAATCCGTGCTCGCACTTTTCGCAGAGCTTTGCGGGAATCGGAATGCCCCACACTATCTGTCGCGAGATATTCCAATCCTGAATGTTGGTCAGCCAATGCGTCATTATTTTGCGATGTTGTTCGGTAAGGATGTGCACGCGGCCGTCTTCGATAGCGGCGAGTGCGCGCTCGGCGAGCGGTTTCATCGTAATAAACCACTGCGCCTTTACTTGTGGCTCTATCTCGCGACTGCATTTGTAGCACACCGGCACTTCGTGCGTGTATGTCTCATCAATTTTCACCACCAGCCCTTTCGAGTGCAATTTTTCTACAATCTTCTCGCGCGCCTCTTTGATGTTCATACCGGCAAATTCTCCCGCGATTGGCAAGAGCTTGCCGCGCCAATCGATCACTTGCTCGAAGGGGAGGGAATGCCGCTGTGCAATGTCGAAGTCGGCCGTGTCGTGCCACGGGGTAATCGTCATCACACCACTGCCAAGCTCCATATCAATCGCCTCGTCTTTGACCACGGTCGCGGTAATAGGCCCATTGATCCATTCGAGCTCAAATTGCTCGCCCTCTTTGTATTGTGCATACCGCGCATCATCGGGATGCATGACCACGAATTTGTCGCCAAATTTTGTCTCGGGACGCGCTGTTGCAATAGTGAACGGGCCGTATTGGAGGTAATAAAATTTGTCGACACGCGTCTCGCGCTCGATCTCGAGATTGGAAAAAGCCGTCTGGTGTTTGGGACACCAATTGACGATGCGCTTGCCGCGATAAAGGAGGCCGTCGTCGGAGAGTTTTTTGAAAGTGTTGTGCACCGTCTGTACCACGCGCTCGTCGAGCGTAAATACTTGACGCGACCAATCGCACGAAGCGCCGAGCTGACGCAATTGGCCTTCCATAAACGATTTATTTTCGAGCGTGAATTTGAGGATTTCTTCGTAGAGTTGTTCGCGCGGCATATCAAAACGCGAACGACCTTCTTTTTCCAATTTTTTTTCATATACCACTTGTGTCTCGAATCCCGCGTGATCTGCACCCGGAAGCCACAACGCCCTTTTGCCGCGCATGCGCTCGAAACGGATCATGATATCTTCGAGCGTTACAAAAAGCGCGTGGCCCGCATGCAACGAACCGTTGGCATTGGGCGGCGGCATAATGATGGTGAATGTTTTTTCACCATTGGGGTTGTCGGACGGACTATCGGCCCAAGGCCGATCAGCCCTGGGCTGAAAATACCCGCTTTTTTCCCATCGTTCGTAAATCTCGCCCTCATGCTCGGCGGGGTTGTAGGGCTTCAAGAATATCTCCGGCGCCCTAAACGGCTCCTTTCGTGGCTCCACCCCGTTAGAGGCAGGTGGTCGGGAAGAATCTTCTCCACTGTTCATAATTATCAAAAATAGCCATTATATCCACCTCTAGCAATCGTGGCCTCTAACGGGGTCCATACGGCCATCCTAGCATGAAATAAGCCCGCTTCTGCACCTGTCATTGACATTTCGCCCCACTCGTGCTACAATTGACACCTGATCTTTGACTTTGATTAAAGGTTATTGTTGAGGTGTTTTTGAGATCGGGTCGCCAGTTTAAAGATAAAATGTTGTCTTCAGACTGGTGGCTCGATCGTCGCGCCGCCCGTTTCAAACGAAGGAGAGTAGGATGAAACGAACGCAAGGATATGTCGTTGGGCGGAGCACGCTCAAAGGCATTCTGGCATGGGTCGTTAGGGTGATGCAAGAAGGACACGAAGCGGACGGTAAAAAGCTTCGCGTCAGTTCCATTCAGTCCGGCGTGCAATTATCGCCAGGTCTCGATGTGGATTTCTTTCTGCAAACTTCAAACGGCCAGACTACAGCGTGTGACGTCGCACTCCGCGTCGTCACGGAAACCAAACAGAAGGGAACAATCCAAATGAGAAGGACACTACTATCAGTCGCGGTTATGTTGCTCGCGATCCTAGGACTGCTGGGCTACTTGGCCTCGCAGTCAAAGACGTTCCAGGATCAAATTCTCGAACTCCGGCTCGAGAGCGCGATCTCAACCCTCAAGGGAATGACGTTTGCGGAGATGGTGTCTGACGACGCTATCCGCAGTGCCATCAAGGGTAAATGGCCGGGCGTCAGGTCTGGCAAAGTAGCAGTGTTCAATAAGTATCTGTGTCCTGTCTTCGGGGATAGTGATGCAGAGGCGCACGAACGCTGTTACGATGCCCTGTATGCGAGTGGTGGCGACGGCACCAGCGAAAACTACTGGTACGAGAAGGCCGGCATTCCCGGCAAGCTCGCACCGAGGGTGGCCTACTTTCGGCAGCTCATGCTGGACAAGGCTCGCGCAGAACTTCGCAACCCGCAAGCGCTTTGGGCTTTCTATCAAGGAAAGAAGCCCGTTGCCATCGGCGTGTTTCGCAGTATGGGAGCCGAGTGGCAAGCCGAGGTACGTGCGAACCTCCGCGAAATCAAAAACGCTTTCGAGCGTTTTAGCGATCCGGCCATGCGGTCGGCGATCGAAGCCCATATAGCCGGCGAAAGGGCCTGGTGGAACGATGGAAAGATCGTCGATTCGAATTGGGAGCCGATGAGACAGGCAACGGATGAACTCGCAAGGCTGAATAATGATGGGCGGTATGGAGACGTGCTGTTCATCAATCGGCGATTCACCGAGGGTGGGGATGCGCTGGTACAAATGTACCTGCGCATCGTAGACGATCTGCTCAAGGCGGCCAGTGCACAATAGCCTGAACATCACGGTGAAGCGGAAGTAATAAACCGCACACCACTACAACTGCCGCAGGAGTGAAATATCTCCTGCGGTTTACCTTTTTATATTTTCAAACCCAATCCCAAATTCCCTCACCGCGTTACGAGTCACTTACTCACTGCTAATTTTCGCTCGACAACTACAAGACGTTTGTCATGATCAACGATAGTAACGGCATTTTTAGCTTGATTTTTATTTTCACCAGTATACACTGCTGGTACTACACTTGAACGGCATCCTACATGGGTGCCGTTCGTTATTTATCGCAATCTCAAGAGCTCTCGCAGGTACTCAAAATCCCTGAAATTGCTACCTGCAAATTGCCTGACTACTGATAATGATTGTTTATATCCACGATTTCTATCAGTTCTGATTGCACAAAGACGAAGATGGCGCGGTATTTGCGATCAAGTCTGAAGCTGTAAATATGCAAGTGTTTTGGTTCAAGTAACTCAAAGTTGAGGCTGGGATGAAATACGTTTTCCTCGAGAAGTTTTTCCTGTTTCTTGTATTTACGCAGTAAATTACGCTTTTTCAAGAAAGTTTCTTGATCAGCGCGGAGGGGTAGTATCTTCATGCTCGCCTTACTTCGTAAAGTATGATGAACGAGCAATTCCCTTTGCGAGGCTATCGATAAATTTCTTCGAATACCGCCCCGTTTCTTTCATGGCAGTAATGACCTTTTTTGCATCACGGGTAGGTGGCGAATTGAAGAGATTTACCCTCGCAGAGACAATCTTGCGGTATGCCGCCGCTTGCTTCTTTAAGGTTTCGTATCTAGTTTTCGGCACGGTAACAGTATTCATGCGATTCAATATATCACAAAAAGCATCTTTTTCCATCTAACTAACGTACAGGGAGAATTTTTATATTTTCAAACTCAATCTCAAATTCCCCTCCGCACGGAGGGTCGCGGGGTCGGCAAATTCTTTTTTAGCGGCGTGGAAGTAGCCAGCGAGGGCGATCATGAGTGCGTTGTCGGTCGCAAGATCGGGTGGCGGGGTAAGAAGCGCAACGTCGAGCTTTTCGAGGGATTCCGTGAGACGTTGTTTGATGTAAATGTTGGCCGAGACGCCGCCGCCGATGACGAGGCTTCGCGCGGAGGGTCTTTTTGACGAGCACATCGGCGGCGGCGTCTTCAAATTCGCGCGCGATTTCCATTTTTTCTGCTTCGGTGAGCGTTCGACCGCCTATCACATTCCGTACTGCCGTTTTCAACCCCGAAAAAGAGAAGTCAAAATTCTTCTCGTGAATCATCGGCCGCGGGAGCGCAAATCGGGAGGCCTCGCCTCCCGATTTTTCACGGGCAAGATCAGCGAGGCGTGCGATTTCGGGGCCGCCCGGGTAGGGAAGTCCGAGCATGCGCGCGACTTTGTCGAACGCCTCGCCCACGGCGTCGTCGAGCGTCTCGCCGATGCGCTCGTATTGCATCCATCGCGGCATGAGATTGAGCTCGGTGTGACCGCCTGATATAAGGAGCGCGAGCGCGGGGAAGGCGACGTCTTTTGCCCCGTTCTCGCTCACCATCGCCATCATGGCGTGTCCCTCCATATGATCGACAGCGACAATCGGGACATCCCACAGCGCAGAAAGCGCTTTTGCAAAATTAATCCCGACCCACAGTGCTGGCTCAAGCCCAGGCCCGTGGGTAACAGCGATTGCATCAATGTTTGGTCGTCCGTGAGTCGCGATAAATTTCTCGAGTGCGCCTCGCAATTCAGGTTCTCGAGCTAGAATATCCGCAAGGTTTGCTTCCGAATTCGGGCCTCGAAACTCCGTGAGCTTCAGGCATTCTGCGAGGAGGGGAACGAGATTTTTTTGGTGTTCGCGGCGTGCGAGATTGGGGAAAACGCCACCAAATTCCGCATGCAGTGTCGCTTGAGAGCGCAGAGTGTTGCCGAGCACCGTATATTCAAAATCCGCTCCAAAGTCCCCGTGCGCTTCTATCAAACACACCGCTGTCTCATCGCACGAGGTCTCGATTCCGAGTATTTTCATAGTTGCAGAATAGCGCAGAGAGTGATTTTCGGCTAGAATTATCCAAATGTCTCCTCTCTTTAAGAAAGTGCCCAGTATGTGGCGTATTGATCCGCCAACGGACAAAAAGCCCCTCAACTTTTTTCTGTTTGCTTCGCGGCCGCACTGGAAAGTTGCTCTGCCCGCTATTGTGTTTGCCGCGGCCGCGGCCGCGGTCTCCGCAAGTGTCGCGTATATATTTAAATTGATAGCCAACGCGGCGCTCGCGCTCAAAAACGGTGGATCGTTTGAAGCGGTTTTGTGGTGGTGCGCTGTTTCTATCGCGTTTCTTGCGCTCGCGAAGATATTTTGGCGCGTGAGCGGCTTTCTTGCTGCGCGTTGGGCCACGGGCGTTGCGGCCACGGGGCGCTATGCGCTCATCTCGTATGTAACCCTGCACAGTCACTCGTATTTTACCCAGCGCTTTGCCGGCTCCATCATGAACAAAATTCGGCACGCCGCCAATGGCACGCGCGAAATCGTCGACATGTTTCTCTGGGAATTTCTCGAGCTCGGCGTCAACGTGGTCGTAAGTTTCGTCATCGCGTTCATGGTCAACAGTCTCGTGGCGTGGATTTTCTTGGCGTGGGTCGTCATTATTCTCGTTATCAATCTCTACATGGGTATCAAGCGCGTGCCGCTCGCCGTCGAAGCGCACGATATCGAGACAAAGATCAACGGAGCGACGGTCGATTTGCTTTCCAACGTCTCCGCGATGCAAGAATACGCGCGCCGCACCTACGAGATGGAGCGTTTGCGTTCGATGACGGAAGAGCGGCGGTTTGCGCACCTCCGCAGTTGGTTTTTTGGTGAGTGGACGCGCGTCATCAACAGTGTTCTTTTGGTCGTTTTTGGTATGGCGATGGTCTTGACCATTGTATCGCTCGCCGAAAGAGGCCTCGTATCTCTCGGTGATGTGCTTTTGGTCGTTACTATTATTTTCCGCATCGAGGGGCTTTTGCAATCGCTCGGATCGAATTTCAATAAATTTGCCGAAACGTGGGGCGAGATACGCGAGAGTCTCGAAGAAGTGATTGAGCCGCATGAGATTCCCGACGCGCCCGAAGCCAGCGCTCTGCTTGTATCTACGGGGGCTATCGATATGAAAGGTGTTTCTTTTTCCTACGCGGGAAATACGGTATTTAAAGATCTGAATTTGAGCATTGGTGCGCGCGAGCGCGTTGGCTTGGTCGGCCGTTCGGGCGCGGGCAAGTCGACGCTCATCAAGCTCCTTCTTCACCACTATGATTTGGGCGCGGGCACGATCACGATTGACGGGCAGGATATTGCGGGAGTTACGCAAGAGAGTTTGCGCGAGAACATCGCGGTGGTGCCGCAGGAGCCACTCCTTTTTCATCGCACCATTGCCGAAAACATTTCGTACGGCGATCCGGACGCGACGCAAGAAAAGATCGAGGAGGCCGCCAAGCTCGCGCACGCGCATGATTTTATCTTGCGCCTCGAAGAGGGCTACCAGTCGCTCGTTGGTGAGCGCGGGGTAAAACTCTCGGGTGGAGAGCGACAGCGCATCGCGATTGCGCGCGCGATACTCAAGAATGCACCAATACTTTTGCTCGACGAAGCGACGAGTGCCTTGGACAGCGAGAGTGAAGTCGCCATTCAAAAAGCGCTCGCCGAGCTCATGAAAGGGAAAACGGTAATTGCAATAGCACACCGCCTCTCTACTTTGCGTGGCATGGATCGCCTCATCGTGCTTGATTATGGCAAAATTATCGAAGAGGGGACGCATCAGAGTCTCGTAGACGCGGGAGGTGTGTACGCACAGCTTTGGAGGCATCAAGCCGGCGGATTTATCTCCACCGACTAGGGTTTTTTTGAAAACCCAAATACGCACGGGGTGGGATGTTTTTCCGCCTCGAAAACTCGCTTCACTCAAACAGTTCTCGTCGGAAAAACATCCCACCCCGTGGAGTTTTCAAGCATGTTCGAACACTAATTGAGAGGCCAGGTGAAGGTAAGACCCCATACCGTGGATCTCCCCGGCACGGGTGCGCCCGAAGGCATTGTCGAATTTGGGGCCGCCCTAAATGGTTTTGGTGAACCGTAGCTTTCGTATTGCTTCAAAAACCGATCGATGCTATTTGGTTTGGGAGTCTGAATCGGGTCGATACTGGGGACTCGTTCGGTCGGTTGTAATTGTGCCATACGAGTTGCTTTGATCTTTCTTTCTATTGCGACACAATCCGCGTAGCGGACCATCTGGCCAGAACTTTTGAGAGCGCATCGTTCGCCCTCTAACTTTGAAGGTATGTTGTTGGGATTCATGTAATCGATAGCGGCAACGGGGAGATTGGGGACAACGGCATAATAGGCAACAGCGCATTGAGGAGCACTGGAGAGGGGAAGGAGTAAGCACGCGTCGACAGGCATAAGCACTTTGTTCTGCTTAAAATTGATCGAGTAGCCACCTGTGTTGCGAGCCCACACTAGTCCGCGCGCGGTCTGGGTGCTCCTATAACACGTGAATTTTCGAACTTGGGCGGGACGGGATGCCTCCTCGGACATGTCGCTGAAATCTTTTGAATAAACGAAAACTTCGCCACCGAGGCACGAGAGATTGGGCGCGGCCGCGGCGAACTGATTTTGTGGAACAATTTCAGAAGAGTCGTACACAGCAAGGACATTGATCCACATTACGAGAATCACGGCGAGAAGAAGATGTGTTGCAATTTTCATGATGCGCGGTGAGGGGATTGAACCCCCGGCCTACCCCACGTCAAGGGGTCGCTCTACCACTGAGCTAACCGCGCATAATCAACCACTCATACGCGGATTAGCTACTGAAGGATAACATAACAGCATCATCCTCCGGAGCTAACCGCGCACAATCCAACCACGAAAGCATCATTTACACGAGTTCGTCACGCACAAAAACAGTGTAGCAGAACGCTGTCATTTTGATAAGATGAACACATGGAGAGAATTCAACTCACCGAATCGACGATGGCAGAATGTGTCGAGCGTGCTCATCAAGTGCTTTTGCATGGGGGTATCGTCATGTATCCCACCGATACGCTCTATGGCCTTGCCGCCGATGCGTTTTCGGACGAGGCCGTAAACAAAGTGTATGCGATCAAGGGTCGCAATGAGGAAAAACCCATGCACTGCGTTGTATCCGACATGACCGCGGTGCAGATGTATGCCGATGTTTCGGATGACGCGCGATTGCTTGAGAAAGCATTTTGGCCGGGTCCGCTTACGCTCATTCTCAAGAAAAAACCTACGTTTGTACACGGTATTGTGCGAAATATTGAGACAATCGGCATGCGCGTTCCCAATCATGATTTTTGTCTTGCACTCGCGAGCACTTTCGGCAGGCCGTACACTGCCACGTCGGCCAATGCTTCAGGCTTACAGCCGGCATATTCGGTCGACGAGATCATAGAGCAAATCGGGGCTCGCGCGGAAAAAATCGATTTGGTAATCGACGCGGGTACACTACCGCCACGTCAAGCATCCACGGTGGTCGATCTTTCTGGAGCAGAACCGGTAATCCTTCGTGAGGGCGCAATAGAAAGCGCCGACGTGTGGAATACGATTCGCGAAGAGATGTAAAAGAGACTGGGTGGTTGACGGCGCGCGCGTTTCGACTACACTCACGCTATATTCATTAAGTAGAGTACTATTTATATATACCGTATGAAAAATGAACGAACGTATCAGGTTATTATCGGAGCGCTTGTATTCGTTATCCTTGTAGGGGGGTGGTACGTTTTGACCAAAAAGGAGAGCGGCACAACGATTGAAGAGGCGGCGGGCACCGTGCCCACGGGAGAGACGGTTTCTCCTTCGGATGCGGCGGTTTCGTCGGCAGTCTCGGGAAATGCATCCTCAAACACAGAGTCCACAAAGATGGCGGCAGGAGAAGCAATAACGGTCGCTGATCAGTCGGCGGGGGAGAATGTCACGGTCGCGTCACTCACGCTTAACCAACCTGGTTGGGTCGCGGTGCGCGACGAGAATGGCCGCACGCTCGGAGCAGGATGGTTTGCCGCGGGTGCTTTGAGCGATGTTGTGGTGCCGCTCTTACGTGCTACTGAAGCTGGTCAGCGATACCAAGTCTTGCTCTATGCCGATGATGGTGACAAGGCTTTTGATCTCCACAAAGACACGCTTATTACCAATTCAGACAAGAGTGTTGCCGGCACCACCTTTTCGACGAAGTAACAACGCGCATTCACTTGTATGAACGTCCGCACGAATTTCATTTTAGTCGCATGCGTCCTCTCGTTTGTCTCGCTTGTGCCCGCGCTTACGCATGCATGGGGCTACGGCGGGTACGATTCCTACTATTATCAAGATCCCGCCATCTACTATCCGTACTATCCCGCCAACATGTATCCGACCTTACGTCCGTACTATACGCTCGCATCTGCGCCGAATACATATCCATCTGCCCCGACGTATCCATATTACGCTTATCCCACATATGCCGTTCAGCGTCCGTATTACTCCGCGACATCAGCGTACGCACCCGCGTATTCGGGAGGATATCCGCGCATGTATTGAGAAAAATCAGTGGTTCGACGTGTCACGAATTGACTGCGCATCGGCGAGGTGAAACAATTGAGCCACATGGGAGATACTAATAAAATGCGCGTCTTTTTGGTGGAGGACGATCGCGTGCTTGCCGATCTTTTAGCCAGACAGTTTGTACTCCGCGGTGCGGAGATTGTCATTGCAAACACGGGCAAAGATGCAATCAATATTCTTGAAAAAGATGCAACGTTCAATGTTATCATTCTCGACCTCTCTTTACCCGATATTGATGGCTTTGAAATTCTGTCGCGTATCAAAGATGTACCTGTAATCTCTACCATACCGGTCATCGTTATCTCGAATTTCGCGGTCGAGAAAGATGCAGAATGGGCACGAAAACTCGGCGTCAGCCAATTTTTGAAAAAAGTATCTCTCATGCCGGGAGAAATCGTCGACATTGCATTCCAAACCAACGAAGGACATCGCACGTTTAAAAAATCTGACCACAAAGGAGAAGATTTTAGGTAGGCAATTTGAAACTAAATACACTACCGCCGCCTTCGCGCGGAGCATAGTGTACACTTCCGCCCACGCGATCAAGCACGGTTTTTACAATGTACAGACCGAGTCCCGAGCCTTCGATATTTTGCCCTTGCTCTTTTGATGCCCGACGGAATTTGACAAACAATTTATCTCGCATGTCGAGTGGCACACCGACTCCGGAATCTTCGATTACGACCTCAAATTGTTCGGTATTTCGGGAGGTGCACACTGCAATCTTCCCGTGGTCGGGTGTGTAGTGATAGGCGTTTTCCAGTAAATTGCTCACAATCATATCAAGCGCATTTGGGTCGATTGATTTGATAGTGCCGCTAAAATTGAATGAGGTAGAAACGGCGACTGGACGCGTTGAAAAATCTTTTGCCGTGCGAGCAACAGCGGCGGCCACGACGGTCTCGGGATTGTACGAACTCACCGCGCGGTGTGTCTGATCTTGCTCGACTGTGACGAACTGAAGGAGGTCCTCGATGAGACTCTCCATTTTCTCTGCGCTTTTCATGACGGTCAGAAGATCGTTGCGCATGGGCGATGCGGGTTCTAATTGATCGAGAAGTGCGCCGACGCCCCATTTGATCTCGGCGGCAGGCGTGCGCAACTGGTGTGAAGCAATCGCCACGAAGTCGTCTTTTGAGGCGAGTTGTTTTTGTTGTCCCACATTTTGATCGAAAAGCTCGATGTTTTTGTCGATGAGAAGTTTTGAGGTCTGTGCAATCGCGCGCTCTTTTTTCTCCAAAAGTTTTTTGAGTTCTTTGATGTGCCGCAAAAGAAGTCCTGCCGCGACAGCCGCTCCCAAGATGCCGGCACCAAAGAGTTCAATCAACGAGGTCATCGAGAGTGAGGGATATTATGCGCCGAATACGGCGAGAGAGATTGATTGTTCATAAAATCCCGGGTCACAGGTGCCGATGTCTTGCGCCGGCGGCTTGAGTGGAGCGATCTGGCCGTACGAATAGAAGCCGAAAATAACTGCATGAGGGCCGCCGGCGGCTTTCAGAAGGGCAATCTCTTCTTGGCCATGTTCGCCGAGTAATATCTTGCGCGCAACACAATCCGAGACGAAGATAACCCGTTTGCTCGCGGAGGCGGTGGTGCCCATGAGTGATTTAGCTGTCTGCTCGGCCGACAACAAAACGCCAGCAATAGTGCCGATCATAAGATAGATTTCGGAGCCGGGTATGATTTCGGCGCCGCACGTAATAGAGCCATCGTCGCCGACTACGAGCGGTACGCGGATCATGATCTGTTCACCGCTCCCTTTGCTTTTCATGCCGAGCGGGTATGAGACAGCCGCGAGCGAAAGAGCTTTCTTGAAGTCGCCCGCGCGGTCGCCGAAGTATTCCTGGTAGATCTGGAAAGCTGGTTTGCCGTCGAGCTCGATGAGCTTTGTTCCCTGGGCTTTCGTTGCGATACGCGCGTTGCCGATAGCTTGCCAGCCGTGATCAGCCCCTACCTCAATCGGGAGATTTCCCGCAATGCCAAAACCAACGACCGCATCGGTCAGTGCCTCGTTGTTGAAAAATTGCCATGTTTTCTTGAAGTTGAGGTCGTCGCCGGCGGCTCCGCCACCGAGCGGAAAGGTGCTCCCCATGACTTCGAGAATGCCGCGCACAAGTTCGGTGCCGTTTCCCGCGAGTGCGTCGGAGAAGAGAAAGGCCATCTTGGGAGTGTCGCCGTGTGCCTTCATCGCTTCCGCGAATTTTCGGCCAGCGCCGCGCATGTCGGCCCCGATGCCAGTGATTTTGACCGGTACAAATGTTGCTTGGTCGGATCGCAAGACGAGCACCGATACCGCTTGTTCTTGGACGCCGTCGCCCGTGATAGCGCCAGCGCTCGTACATCCCACTACCGGCGTCTTTCCGAGGACAGAGCCCACGCCTTTTAATACGGCCACTTGGTCAAAAACGGACGCAGAAATGACGATTGCGATATCACCTGTTTCGATACCGGCTTCTTTGAGCGCAGAGACAGCCGCTTCACTCCCCGCAGATTCTGAATTCTGTGAGTTTTTACTCACACCCACCCCTGCAAAAAAAGACATAGTACGATATTTTTCCGTGTTACAACTATCTCGAATAATGTAGCTTGTGCCTCCCGCCAGTATACTGCACGGACTGATGTTCGCGGTGAGCTTATCAACACTTACTGTGCCGTCTTGAGTGCGCGTCTTGAAGAGATAAAGGAAAGAACGATAAATCCAAGTCCGATGAGCGCAGTGATTGTCTCTGGCACATGGATGACGAGTCCGGCAAACATCGCCATTGCGAGCCCAAAGATTGCCCAGTGAGCACCATGCTCAAGGTATACGAGCGTGTCGAGCGTTTTGGCTCGTACGAGATAGACCGTGAGTGAACGCACAAAATATGCACCGCTCCCAAGACCAACCACAATGATAGGAAGTGAGGTCGTGAGAGCAAATGCACCAATAACACCGTCGAGAGAAAAGGCAGAATCGAGAAGATTGAGGTATACAAACAGGGCCGCACCCGAGCGAGCAACGTGTTTGGATTCGATGCTCAAGCCGTGTGCCAGGCCTTCGGTAACGATAAAGAGAATGATGCCAATAAGACCACTGCGGAGTATGGTCGCCGCAGAATCGTGAGAGAAAAACGAGAGCGCCACAACAAGTGCCATCGCAAGAGCCGCCTCAATGGCTTCGATGTTTCCCCATTTTGCAAGTCGGCGCTCGATGACCGCGATCCAGTGAATTGTTTTGCCAATATCAAAAAAGAATTTAAGCGAGACCATAAGCAAAAATGCGCCACCGAATGCCTTGATAGACGCTTCTGCTCCCGTGAGCAATCTGGTGTACTCGACTGAGTCGGTAAACGCCATAAGGGTGATTGCGAACGGAGACACCATGGCGACAATGCTCACAATGAATATAGGGAGCACAAGGCGCGTCCCAAAAACCGATACAAGAATACCCCAGGTGAGAAAACGCTTCTGCCAGAGCGCAGGCATTTCTTTGAGCACCTTTGCATTCACGATGGCGTTGTCAAACGAGAGTGTAATTTCCAACACAACCAACATGGCAGCAAGGAAAAACGCGGCGGTGCCGCCCCACCACAGAACAGCCCCGAGAGCGAGTAGGGAAACGATAGTCGGGGCAATAAAGAGATTCATAGTAATTCCTTTTTTCTAAGACCCGTAGTATAGCAAAAAAACCGTTTATTATGAGCTGTCCACCTTGACAGGTCTGGGTTGTTTGTTACATACTCATGCACAGGAGTGTACACACCGTGTGCATGCCCATAATGGGAAGGGAACAGAGACATGGCCGACAAACAAGCCCCCACGATACTGTCATTCATATATGAGGGTTCACCCCCGTCATTGAGCCCCTGGGAAAAGGCAAAAATTGGGGCTCTTGAGCGCGAAGCAGATCTTGCCGCGAAGGCTTATTTGCCCGCGCAAGGAGATGCGGCACTTCGCGAGGCACAAGGCATCAAGGTAGATTCCTGGCATCGCATGAATCCGAGCGTGATTCGCTGGCTCCCGCCCGACGAGTACGACACGTGGAAGGATTTATTCACCAACGTGTGCGATATCTACGAATCGGGTTTTGCCGAACGGCTCCCCGAGGATGTCTTGAGCAAAATTCCGGAGTGGCGTGAGGCATTTACCAGTATGCTCCTTCATAGCAATGCCGAAGGCGACAGGATTCTCATGGGATGTTTCGAATCGAAGGCCGCCATCCTTGCCATGTGGAGGATTGACCAGACTTCACCCCTGCAGCCTCGGGAAATGCAGGCGGTTGTTACGTACCGTAAGACAAGTGCGAGATACGGTCGAAACCAAAAAACGATCTCCTGGCTTCTGTGCGGTATGACATTAATACTCGCCGGAGTCGCCAGCGTTTTGGGTCGGTCGATTCCTTTTTGGCGTGATGCTCCGATGGAAGACATGGGGCTGACCATCTTCTTTGTCGTTTTGACTCTGACATTATTGATTTTGTGCATCGGAAGTCTCAGGAAGTTTCTCTTATTGAAGAAACTGCGACGGGCTTTCCTGCACGATCATCGCGCGCTCGCCTCGCGGCTCTGACCGCAACGATCTTTTGGGGGAAACCCCACGCAACCCTCGAGCGGCGACGCTCGGGGTTTGTTTTTTGCCAGTCAGGGTGAGTTTCTCGAATATGATCTAGGTGTACACTGGAGCAATGGATCATTCTGCTCACCAACATCAAGGACACAGCTCCGCGACTCCCTTCGATGCTCAAAGTAAGACGCTCGGAGTAGACAAACACGCCGATCATCGTACGGAAGATTTTCTTCAGAAATTTTGGACAACGCTTGTTCTCACGGTCCCCATCATTTTGTACTCTGATTTGCCTCAAGCCTTCTTGGGGTGGGAAGCTCCTGCGTTTGTAGGCTCAATGTATGTGCCCGCAATTTTGGGCTCTATCATTTTTTTCTACGGTGGTCTGGTGTTTATCAAAGGAGCGCTGAACGAGATTCGGGCACAATTAATCGGCATGATGACGCTTATCGCGCTCGCGATCTCGGCGGCGTACCTCTACAGTCTTTGGGTTACCTTTTCAGGCTCTGGCATGGCGCTGTATTGGGAACTCGCAACGCTCATCGCCGTCATGCTCATCGGACACTATGTGGAAATGCGGGCGGTACAAAGCGCCAAAGGTGCGCTTCGCGAACTTGCCAAACTCTTGCCCGACACGGCCGAAGTGGTAAAGGGCAATATGTCGACGATGGTTTCTCTTGCCGATTTGAAGCGGGGCGACATTGTACTCGTGCGCCCTGGCGGCAAAATCCCTGCCGATGGCATCGTCCTCGAAAGCGATTCAGAAATAAATGAATCCCTCATTACCGGAGAATCAAAGCCCGTCACAAAGCGCACAGACAGCGAGGTCATTGCTGGTTCAACAAACGGCGATGGCACGTTGCATATCATGATAGAAAAACTCGGCGCCGAGACCTTTTTGGCTGGCGTTATGCGCCTCGTATCCGAGGCAGAACACTCCAAATCGCGGCTCCAGCTCGTGTCTGATCGCGCCGCATACTACCTCACGATAGTGGCGGTCGTCGCAGGCGGCGCGACATTTGCCGTGTGGATCTCGCTCGGTGAAAGTTTCAGTTTTTCGATCGAACGACTTGTCGCTGTGTTAGTCATTGCTTGTCCGCATGCATTGGGACTCGCGATACCGCTCGTCGCCTCGATCTCGACGACAATGGCTTCGCGAAGTGGCTTTTTCGTCAAGCGCCGAATTGCGCTTGAAACCGCTCGCAGTATTACGACGGTGTTGTTTGACAAGACGGGCACGCTTACCGAAGGCGCGTTTTCCGTAGTTTCTGCATCCGATGCAGCAATTGCCGCCGCCGCGGCCGTCGAGAATCAATCCGAACATCCAATCGGCAAAGCTATCGTGCGCGAAGCGCAAAAGAGAGGTTTTGCTATCGCACACGCACAACAATTCAAACGTCTGGCGGGCACGGGCGCACAAGCGTTGGTGGATGGAAAAGAGGTATTTGTGGGCCATCGCGGCGGCACTGACATCGTGGTCGAGATTGATGGGATGTCGCTCGGAGCTATCAGACTTGCCGATGCCATCCGTCCTGAAGCGCGCGAGGCGATTGCGACACTGCGCCGCATGGGACTATCGGTCGCTATGATCACGGGCGACTCGCAGGAAGTCGCCGCAGAAGTGGCCAAGGAATTGAACATAGAAGAATTTTTTGCACGAGTACGACCAGAAGAAAAATCTCAAAAAGTAAAACTCTTGCAGTCGCAGGGAAAGAAGGTCGCCATGGTCGGTGATGGTGTAAACGACGCACCCGCGCTCTCGCAAGCCGACCTCGGTATCGCGATTGGCGCGGGGACGCATGTAGCTATAGAATCTGCCGGTATCGTTTTGGTAAAAAACGACCCGCGCGATATTCCCAAAATCATCAAACTTTCACGCCTCACGTACGCCAAAATGATCCAAAATATCTTTTGGGCGAGCGGATATAATATCATCGCGCTCCCCGTCGCCGCAGGTGCGTTTGCGGCATACGGTATCATGTTAGAGCCAGCGGTGGCCGCGGTCTTTATGTCGCTTTCGACCGTCATTGTCGCTGTCAACGCCGCTTTGTTGCGACGTGTTATACTGTAGACACTAATAATTTATTTAATCGACTATGCAAAAAAATAAATTTCTAATTATCGGAGTA